>JALWNI010000001.1 GCA_027083695.1 Nautiliaceae bacterium
CCTTTTTGTGAAACAACTTCTAAAATTCTTTTTCTTATATTTTTTGCAAGAATTTCAAGCTCATTAAAATTCATATCTTTAACATTTATCATTCTTTACCTTCTAAAATAGCTTTTTTTATATTGTTAAACCTTTCAATAACCTCAGCATCAATATTACCCAAATCACTCATTATCACAACACCCCCTTCTTTTATAGCAGAATCAGGAATAATCTCAACATTTTTAAATTTTCCTTTTAAATATTCTGAATCTTTTGGATTAACTTTTATTTTAATTTTTGTAGCATCTTTTATATCTTGCATCAATGTTTTTGCTAAATTATATGCTACTTCTTTTGAATCTTTTGATATTTCTTTTTGAATCACCTCTTTTGCTATATCAAGAGCAACTGAAATGAGTTCTTTTTCAACTGAAAGTATTTTCTCTTCAAATATTTCATTTATATTATCTATTTTTTTAATTGAATTTTCTAATAAATTTATTTTTTCATTAAATTCTTTTTCACACTCTTTTTTTCCCGTTTCAACACCTTTTTTATAACCATTTTCAAAAGATTCTTTTTTCTCTTCTTCTATTCTTTTATTACATTCTTGAATTTGCAAATCAAATTTTTGTTGAGCTGAATTTATATGTTTAGATAGTTCTTCAATTTTTAGTAATAATTTTTCAATTAATTCATTTTGATTATATTGATTTTCTACATTTTGTTTTGATTGGTTTTCATTAGAATTATTATTCTCTTTTTCATCTATTTTTTCAACATTTACATCAATCTCTTTAAACTTATAATCTTTAATTATATGTTTTTGACTTCTTCCGCCGTTTATTATTTTACTCAATTACTTCTTCCTCCGCTCCAACAGAAACTTTTCCTTCTTCTGCAAGTTTTTGAACTACTTCAATTACTTTTCTTTGAGCCGCTTCAACTTCTTTAACTTTTACAGGTCCCAAAAATTGCATCTCTTCTTCAAAAGCCTGTGCCGCTCTTTGAGACATATTTGCAAGAAATTTTTCTTTAAGCTCTTCTGGTGCACCCTTTAAAGCCACCATTAATGTATTTTTGTCTACTTCTTTTAAAATTTCTCTTATTGCTGTATTATCAAGTTTTAAGATATCTTCAAATGTAAACATTTTCTCTTTGATTTGTTCTGCAAGTTCATTATTAATTTGTTCTATATGTTTAAGAGTAGATTTTGCTGCTTTTTGGCCAAGTCTATTAAAAATCTCAGCAACAAATCTAACTCCTCCAATTTCTACTTTATACCCAGTAAGAGATTCAAGTTTTGTTTCAAGAATAGCACTTACTTTTTTTATAACTTGTGGTGAAATATCACCAAGATTACTCATTCTCATTAAAACCTCAGCCCTTATTTCATCAGGAAAATAACTAAGCGTCTCTGCTGCACTTGTAGGGTCCATATGTGCTAAAATCAAAGCAATGGTCTGTGGATGTTCGTTAACTATAAAATCTGCAAGCTGTTGGGGTTTTACTTTTTGCAAAAATCCAAAATTTTGTTCGCTTTGAAGTGATTTTGCTAGTTTATCAAGAACTTTTTTAGCTTCATCGGGACCCAGAGCTTTGTACAGAATCTCTTTTGCATATTCAAGACCACCGCTTGCAATATATTGATTTGATTGAAATATCACATAAAATTCTTCCAAAACTGCTGCCGCTATCGCTTTATCTATTGTTTTTGCTGTTGCAATATATTTTGATATTTCAGTGATTGCCTCTACATCCATATAAGAAAAAATTTGTGCAGTTATATCTTCTCCTAATTGAATTAATAATATCGCAATTTTTTCAGGCATTGATAGTTCATC
>JALWNI010000002.1 GCA_027083695.1 Nautiliaceae bacterium
AAATTAAATAATAAAATTTATATTATAAAAGAAGAAATTAAAAATCAAGAAAAGATTGTAAAAAAGAAAAAGACTTTATATGAAAAGTATAAAAGTTTAAAATCAAAATCCCTTGAACAAAAAGATATGAAATTTTTTGATTATATAAATGCAAAAAATCAACTATTAAATTTAAAAAGTCAGCTTGGTTCGTTAAATTCTCAAAAAGATAAAATTATTGATTTGATTAATAAAAAAAATATTAAATTTAGTGGATATCTTTATTCTATTGATGTTAATAAAGGTGATTATGTAAATATTGGTCAAGAACTTGCTCTTGGTTATGATACTAGTAGGCAAAAACTTAATATTTATGTTCCAATTGATAAAATTGATTCTATAAAAAATAAAAAAATATATATAAACGGTAAAAAAAGTAATTTTAAAATATATAAAATTTGGTCTGTAACTGACCCAAAATATATTACTAGTTATAAAGTGGAACTTGTTGGAAATGGGTTAAAATTCGGAAACGTAGTAAATATCGATTTTAAAAAAGAGTAGGATAATTTTCATTTGGTCTATAAATATAAATGTCATCTATTATATCACCTATTTCATCTATATAAAAATAATCAGGAAAAGTTATTTCTTCTCCCCATTCATTTGTAAAAATCGCTTTTTCTCCTCGTATCTCTTCAAAAGTGATAATTTCATTATTATGAAGAAGTTTTGTTCCTTTTTTAAGTTCATAAACTTTTTTCATTTTTTACCTTATCTCCAAGAGTTAATTGTTTCCTCAAAAACTTTGCTAAGTTTAATGACCTCTTCTTTGCCCGTGCGTTCGTTCGGTGCGTGAATTGTGTCGTTTTTAACTCCAAATTCTACCACTTTAACGCCATATTCAGCAAAAAATCTTGCATCGCTTGTACCTCCCGCCGTCGAATGCTTAGGGGTTATATTTGCAATTTTTTTGATTGCTTTATCAAGTGCTTTAACGACTTTCGTATTTGGGTTTGTTATGAAAGGTTTTGCGCTCTCTTTAAGTTCAAGTTTGTAATTCATGTCTTTAAAATGTTCGTGTATAAAATTTTTGATTTTTTCTTTGTCGGTATGCGTATTATTTCTTACATTAAACATCATTTTAAGCTCACCCGGAGTTACATTCGTAACTTCCATACCGGCTCTTATATCAGTTACTACAAATTTACTCGGTGCAAAAAACTCATCTCCATTATCTAAATCGACTCCCGCTATTTTATGTAAAACCTGTGCCACTTTATGAATAGGATTGATTGATTTTTCAGGATATGCAGCATGACCCTGTTTGCCTATTTTTTTTAAAACGCCGTTAATTGAGCCTCTTCTTCCTATTTTTATAGCATCACCAAACTTTTCTTCACATGTAGGTTCTGCTACTATTGCAAAATCAGGGATTAGGTTTTTTTCTTTTAATATTTCAAGCATATATTTCGTACCCCAAATGGCATCTCCTTCTTCGTCGCTTGTAATAAGAGTACTGAGTGTTCCTTTAAAGTTTTTAGTGTGTTTTAATGCGTATAAAAATGCCGCAACACCGCTTTTCATATCCTGAGCTCCTCTTGCATAAATAAAACCATTTTCTTCAATGGGTTCAAAAGGATCGCTCTCCCATCCCTCTCCCGGAGGCACCACATCAATATGACCGGCAAAGCATAGATGGTCTCCTTCACCGAATTTTTTATACAAAAAGATATTTTTAACACCTTCTTTTTCACTTTCAATCACTTCAAAATCATTTAAATATTCTTTTATAAATTCCATTGCCCCGTCATCGTTTGGGGTAATTGATTTAAATTTCA
>JALWNI010000003.1 GCA_027083695.1 Nautiliaceae bacterium
TAAGCGCACATTTACTAAGTGCATATCCTCCCCATCCGGGATTTCCATTAACAGCCGCACCGCTTGAAATTGCAACAATTTTTTTTGAAATTGGAGCTAAATAATCAATTAAAACTTTATTAGACCATACATTTACCAAAAAAATATCTTCAAGCTCTTTAACACTCCACTCTTTCATAAGTTTAATCTCACCCAAAATCCCGGCATTTAAAATCACCAAATCAAATTCAGTATTAAAACTATCAATTGCTTCTTTTATTCTTTCAATTGCTCTTAAATCACACTTATAAAAATTTATATCATCAAAAGGATTACTTCTTCCAATTGCATATATTTCATATCCTCTTTTTTTATACTCTTCCACCAGACCTTTTCCTATACCTCTATTAATACCGGTAATCAACACTTTCATCTTCTCTCCTAAATTTAGCTATATTTATTACTTAATACAAACAAAAGCTTATCCAAAAACTTTTATCTCTAATTTATTATTTATACATTAATATTAATTCATAAATTAAACTTTTACAAATTAACATAATATTCTTACTCTTTACTTTCTAGCTTTTCAAGTCTTTCAAGAATCGGTGGATGTGAATGATAAATAAAAGAATATAATTTGCTCACTTTTGGAAAATGTTTATTTTCACTTACAAGTTTTTTTAGTGCACTTGCAAGTGCCTTTTCATCAACAAGTTCAGCCCCCATTTCATCTGCTGCAAATTCATTATGGCGACTTATTAAATTCATAAAAGGTTGCATTATAAAAAATATAACTTCACTAAATAAAAGCACTAAAATTATTATATTTGCCCCATTTTTAGGAATCATAAGCTCTTTAAATAAGCTATCAGGTAAATTACCAAAAATAAAAAACACAACAAAAAGCATAACACCCACAACTGCAATATTTTTTAAAATATCCTTATGCTTAAAATGTCCAAGCTCATGCCCAAGTACCGCTAAAATCTCTTTTTTATCAAGTTTTTTAAGAAGAGTATCAAAAAGCACTACTCTTTTACTTTTCCCAAGCCCTGCAAAATAAGCATTAAGCCTTGTATCCCTTTTACTTGCATCCATTACAAAAATACCACTACTTCTAAATCCAACTTTATTCATTAAATTTTCAATCTCTTTTTTTAATTCTTCATCTTTTAAAAGTTCAAATTTATTAAAAAATGCTGCAAAAAAAGGATATAGCACATTTATTAAAATCACTACAAAAAATGTAAATAAAAATCCCCATAACCACCAATTTTTAAAATTATCTATAAAATAAATAAGTCCTGCAAAAAAAGCCCCTCCAAAAATTATAAAAAGGGCAATTTTTTTAATTTCATCAATAAAAAATAGTTTCCAAGGAGCAACATTAAAACCAAATTTTTTATCAATATGTTTTTCCCAAATATAAATGGGCAGAGTTAATATATAATTAATAGTAAAAAAAAGTCCAAGTATTTCTAATTCACTTAATATATCATGAGGTTTATATAAAAGAAAGTTGATAATAAAAAGACCTCCACTTAACCAAAAAACCACCAAAAACAAAGAAATTAAAGCATTAAAAATATTTAATGTATGTTTATTTATTGCATAAATTGCCGCTGTTTCATAATCTTTAAGATTTAATAACACAGGACCTTTTTCAAAAACTTTTTTTATATAAAAAACTTCTTTAATTTCAAGCAAAATTTTTATAAAAACATAAATACCATAGATAATTAATAAAAATTGAAGCATAAAACGCCTTTTTGCAGAATTATACAATATTTAATATCTATACTTATACTGTAATGTAAATAA
>JALWNI010000004.1 GCA_027083695.1 Nautiliaceae bacterium
ATTAATGCAAAAAGCATCTCTTCAAGAGTCTTCTCATCAAAAGAAGCGACTTTTTCTTCTACTATTTTATCAATATTAGCTTTTAAGAAAATTTGTGGAACTTCTTTTTCTAAAAATTCAAAAATTTCTTTTTTTAATATCTCTTTTACTTTATCGGGAGAGACAATTTGATTAATTTTTAATGGCATTTCAAGTTTTAACAACAAATCTTTGAGCATATTTTTACTAATTAAACTTGCAAACATTGAAAATTTTTCTTTTACAATATTTTCAATAATTTCAGCAAATTTCTCAGCTATCTCTTCTTTTGTCAAAAATTCCTGAATATCCCTATCAAGCATATTTTCTATTTTTTCATCTAAAAATTTTTCTATTTCTAATTGAACTTCTTGACTTGTTACTATTTTTTTTACCTCTTCTTCACTTAAAATATAATCTCTTACAACTTCTCCAATTTTTTTAGCCAAAGCTTTTTTTTCTTTGGGAATAATTCCCTGCGGGAAAACAGTAAAATTCCCTATTTTTAAAGGTTTATAAGGTCTAAAAAGCATTTTTATGGCTATATAATTGGTAATATATCCAATTGCAGCACCAACTCCAACACTTATAGATAAAATTCCTATATTCATTCCCAAATTTCCTTATATTTTTCCTCATCAAACCCTACAATAACATCACCATTATCAAGTTCAATAACAGGTCTTTTTATAAGAAGATTTTCTTTACATAACCATTCTTTTTTACCTTCATCATCCAAATTCAATTCTTTTAATTTCAACTGTCTGTATTTCGTCCCTCTTTTGTTAAAAAGCGTATCAATATCGACTTTCTTTAACCATTCTTCTACTTTATCACACCCAACAGGCGTTTTTTTAAAATCTATAAATTCATATTCAATCCCCTTGTCGTTAAAAAATTTAAGTGCCTTTTTTACACTTCCGCATGTTTTAATCCCGTAAATTTTCATTTAAACTCCTTTTTTTACTCATTTTCTCACCCATTCATCCACCCATCTACCCATCCACTCATTTACCTCTTTACCCATCCATCCTCTCAGGTTTATAATTTAATACTTCACTAATATAAAAAAACCCTCCTCTAAGAGCTTTTGCATCAAGCCCCACTTCTTTTGCAATTCGCTCGGCTTCATAAATATCGACTCCCCTTAAATCCATAATTCCGTATTTTTTACTTTTATCAAGCATTAAAAGTTTACTTGCAAAATATTCATCAAAAGGTATATGTATGGAATTCGGATATTTTCCGTAATACTCGATATCCTCTTCATCTCTGATATCAATAATAGTAAGATTTTTAACCTCTTCATAATCAGGAAAAGGATCCTTTTTAGGCTCAATCATGTTTTGATTTTTTGATTTACCCTTAAAAAAATCAAACAAATTATCTCCTTTTTGTTTTATTTTATCATAAATTTTAATCTTAGGTATAAAATTTGCTTAATATTGTCGATATAAAATAAAAAGGATATAAATGTCTCAAATTTTTGAAAAAAATATAAAAGCTCTAATGCAGGTAAATCCTATGCTCGCTGCAAAAATATTTGGAACAGAAAATAAAAATTTTGAAATAATCATTCAAGGCAATGATAATACAAATATCAATTTAATAAATAAAAAAAATTATTTACCTCTTTATGAAACACAACCTATTGAAGAAATAAATAAAGATTATCAAAAATTTAAAGAAAAATATGTAAAATATCCAGTTTTATTCTTTTTTGGAATTGGTAATGGTATTTTAATAAAACTGCTTCTAAAT
>JALWNI010000005.1 GCA_027083695.1 Nautiliaceae bacterium
ACCAAAATGTTATAATTCTAAAAAAGGTTATTTTTTGAAAGACTTTATCGCAATAGCCATTTCTTTAATATTAACACTTCTTTTTTTAAACATTTTAAAATTAAGCTTTGTTCCCGGGTTCATAATCGGTTCAATTTTATGGTCTGTTTTACACTTCAATATAAAAAAATTTTTAAAGGACTAAATATGAAATTAACACATATTAACGAAAAAAATAATCCAAAAATGGTAGATGTGGGAGAAAAAGATATTACTAAAAGAGTAGCCGTGGCAAGCGGTGAGATACATATGCATTCAGATACAAAAAAAATGATTTTGGAAGAAAAAACAAAAAAAGGAGCTGTTCTTCAAACAGCAATAATCGCCGCAATTATGGGAGGCAAAAAAACAAGTGAGCTTATTCCTATGTGTCACAATATCTTGATTGACGGAATAGATGTTGATGTAGAAGAGATTGAAAACGGTTTTAAACTTTTAGTTACGGCAAAAACACACTCAAAAACAGGAATAGAAATGGAAGCTCTAACAGCCGTAAGTGTAGGACTTCTTACAATTTATGATATGGCAAAAGCGGTTGATAGAGGAATGGAGATTACAGACATAAAACTCGAATACAAAGCCGGTGGAAAATCGGGGGAATTTAAAAGAAGTTCCGATTAACAGGAGCTTAAACAATAATGAAAAAAATTCAAAAACACAAAACTTCCACCCATCCACCTATCCACTCATTCACTCATCCACCCATTCACCCATCCACCCATTCACCCATTCACTCATCCACCCGTCCACTCATCAACCCATCAACCCATCAACCCATCAACCCATCAACCCACACACCCATCCTTCCTACTTCCTCCTCCCTTCTCCCTACATCTTCCATTCCCTGCTTCATTCTTGCGGGAGGAAAATCAAGTAGATTTGGAGAAGATAAAGCAAAGCATTTTTACACTCTTCAATATAAAATTTGCAAATCTGTTTTTAAAGAAGTGTATTTTGCGGCAAAATATAAAAAATTCAAAAATTATCCTTTTTTTATAGAAAAATCAAAAACTTACGCACCTATTTTTGCTCTTGAAGAAATTATTAAAAAACACAAAAAAGTTTTTGTAATAAATATAGACACTCCTCTTATAACTCCAAAAACAATTAGAAAACTTCTTTCAAAAAAAGCTGTTGCCGCCCAAAACCCGTTAATAGGATATTATGATTATACAATGCTTAAAAAGATATCAAAAAGTAAAAAAACAAATCTTAAAATTTACGGCATAAACAAAAACAGTATAAAAATCCCAAAAAAAGAAGCGGTAAACATAAACAAAAAAGAAGACTTAAAGCTCAACCTCAGTAATATTATCAGGCAAAGAAGAAAATGGAATATTAAGTGAGCTTTCATACTCTTCTATAACAAAATCTGCTCCCAATTTTTTTGCTGTTTTACTTAAATCGGCTATTTCATTATCAAAACCGAAAAGTTTTATATAATTTTTAATACCTTTTAATGCTTTTTGTAAATCTTTTTGTTTAAGTGAAGACATTATCTGATTTAAATATGCCCTTTTTACCAATTGATAAACAAGATTTTTAAACATATCATATTGAATAAATGGCAAAAAAAGTTTTTTCAAAGAAAAAACATCCCCAATAACTGCATATTTTTCACCCTCTTTAATCAACAATTTATATTCATTAATAAATTTTTTATAATCATCAAGATCTTCAAGATAAGGAAACATATTTACAAGTTCTTCAATTTTATCATAATCCTTGTTTGCTATATATAAAAGAAAATTCATTATATTTTTTGCTTCTTTTTCTAAACTTTCCGCCTTTTCTTTATACTCAGGGAAATTTTTTAGAATTTCTGTGTATCTCATGGCTTCTTTATAATTTCCTTTTTTAACTGCCTCTTTTGCTTTTTCATACAAAGCCTTAGCATATTTCATAGCACTCTCATACTCATCTGTATCCATTAAAAAAGGATATCTGTTTATAAATTTAAAAAACTCCTTAAAATCTCTTTTTAATAAAAGTTTTTTAAGCAAATCATAAAGCATCTTTTCATTAAAAAGACTCTGGATTAAAGATGCTTTTTCACTAACACCCCTAAAAGGCTTTAATATCTCTTTTGCATCTTCAACTTTTCCAAGTTTTATAAGCTCTTTTGCTTTATTAAATACTTTTTTAAAATCATTTTCCATTTTTTTATAATAAAGACTCTCTTTAAAAATAGGATATTTTCTAACAAGCGAATAAGCAAGAGGAAATTTTCTGTTTATTACTGCATTTTTAAACTTTTCAAACTCTCCATAATCATTTAAAAGATTTTGAAAGATATTTCTTTTAAGAGGTTCATTTTTAAAAGGCTCAAAAAGATATTTTGCCTTTTCAATTTCCCCTTTTTCAAGAAGTTTTTGAATGGCATTTAATGTTTTTTCCCAAATATTTTCAAGTTCTTTATACTCTTTTGTTCTTTTTAAAATTGGATTTTGTTTTATAAGTTCATATGCTTTTGAATACTCCTTTTTATTAATAAGTTTTTTCAATTCATTTTCTTCTTTTAATAAATCATAAATATAAATTGTCCCATCTATACATCCGACATACAGATGATTAAGATTTGCATTATATTCCAAAACACTTGGAAACTCTGTAAGTTTTATATAATCTTGAAAAATCAGCTCCCCGCTCTCAAAATCATATAAATAAACTCTTTTCTCTTTTGTAATAGCAAATAAAAACTCCTGTTTGTCATCACTAACAAAATCTATAATCATATCTGCCATATTTTCAAATCTTTTTAAAACTTTACCTTTTCTAAAATCCCACTTTATAAGCTCACCCGTCTTATCGGCACTTAGCATAATATTTCCTCTAAAAAATTTAATTTTATTAACTGCACCTCTATGAGCTTTTTTGCGATAGTTAATGTTGGTGGAAGTTATATTTGTAATTGTGATAAGTCTATCATAGCTCCCGGTAGCCGCCCAAAGATTATTTTTACTAAATCCGCCTGAGAGTACATAATCAGGATGAGGAGGAAGGGCTGTGAGCATTTTTCCAAGTTTCAAACTCCAAACATAAGCCCTTCCATCCATTCCACCTGTTAGAAGATACTCTTCTTCCCAATCAAATGAAACATTAAGCACCTCTCCTTTATGCCATCCGAATTTGTATTTCATTTTTTTATTTTTAATATCATAAATAAATGTTTTATTTCCCTTAACCTCTGCTATTGCTATAAAAGTTCCATTTGGTGAGATATCAGCACTGTTTTCAAAGGGTTTATGCGTTGGCATTTTGATTTTTGCACCCGTTTTTAATTTAAAATTTTCATCAAAAACTCTTATAGTATTATTGATATCCAAGACATATATAAGACCATCAATTGAAACTCTGATTTTAAAAACAGGATTTCTTACATTTACAAGTTTGAGAGGCTTCAATATAACTCCTTATAATTTATGATAACATTTTATCAAAAAAGGTTTTTTAATGACTTTAACTATTATCGATACATTTGGATTTTTGTTTAGAAACTTTTATGCCCTGCCTCCGCTTAAAAGCAAAAAGGGAGTGCCGACAGGTATGATTACGGGATTTATGAATTTCATAGCTTCACTTGGCAAAGATTTCCCGACAGATTATGTGGTATTTACGCTTGATAGCAAAGAAGAAGAGACTTTCAGGAAAAAAATATATCCCGAGTACAAAGCAAACCGCCCGGAAGCCCCGGAAGATTTAAAAGCCCAGCTTCCAATTGCCGTTGATTTAATTAAACAGATGGGATTTAAAATGCTTGAAATGCCGGGATTTGAAAGCGATGATTTAATAGCCTCTCTTGCAACACTTGCAGCAAAAAACGGCATAAAAGTCAAAATCGTAAGCCATGATAAAGATATGTATCAGTTAATTGACGATAAAAAAATAGTAATTTTTGACCCGTTAAAGAAAAAAGAGATTGATGAAGCAGGATGTATTGAGAAATTCGGAGTTCATCCCAAATATTTCAAAGACTTTCAAGCCTTAGTCGGAGACAGCTCTGATAATATCCCGGGGGTAAAAGGAGTTGGTGTAAAAACAGCCGCAAAACTTATAAATGAATACAAAACACTTGAAAATATTTATGAGCATATTGATGAGATTAAAGGGGCATTACAAAAAAAACTTATTGAAGGCAAAGAAAACGCCTTTTTAAGCCGCGAGCTTGTAACTTTAAAAACTGATTTGTTTAAAAATATAAACCTTGAAGAGTTTAAATACCCTGAAATAAACCCTATTTTAAAAGTAGCAGATAAATTGATAGATTTAGACATTACTTCGATAATCGAAAGAGTCAAAAAAGATGGGCTTTATGTAAAAACAAAAGAGCCTGATAATCAAATCAAATTTGACGCGGTACTCATAGAAAATGAAAAAGAGCTGTTTAATATTATTGATAAAATAGGAGATAAAACAGTAGCTTTTGATACAGAAACAGACAGCTTAGAAAATCCAAACATTGTGGGATTTAGTTTTGCTTTTGAAGACAAAAGAGCTTATTATGTACCAATAAATCACAACTATTTAGGAGTCGGCACTCAAATACCACAGGATGTGGCACTAAGGGCAATTGAAAAAATTTTAGAAAAAAAGGTAATAGGACACAATCTTAAATTTGATTTTAAAATGCTAAGAAGATATGGCATCAAACCCCCTACACCACACTCTGATACAATGATTCTCGCATGGCTGCTTGACCCTGATTCTCCCGTGGGGCTTGATAGTATAGCAAAAAGATATCTAGACCATAAAAACATAAAATTCAAAGATGTAGTGGGTAAAAACCAAAATTTCTCCCAAATAGACATCGAATCCGCCACAAAATATGCCGCAGAAGATGCAATTATTACTCTAAAAGTTTATGAAAAATTAAAAGAAAGACTTTGGGAAGAGGTAAAATGGGATTTTGAAAATATAGAAATGCCTTTTATAAATCTTTTAATCGATATGGAAAATGAAGGGATTAAGCTTGATATCGAATATATGGAAAAACTACAAATTGACATAAGCAAAAAACTTGAAGAACTTACTCAAAAAATATATGAACTTGCCGGAAATGAATTTAATATCAAATCGCCTAAACAGCTTGGATACATACTCTTTGAAGTGCTAAAACTTCCTGCAAAGAAAAAGACAAAAACAGGCTATTCAACTGATGAAAAAGTGCTTAATTCACTCAAAAACGCACATCCTATAATTCCAATGCTTCTTGAATATAGAAAACTTGATAAGCTTCTAAGCACATATGTAATACCGCTAAAAGAATACGCCAAAAAAGACAAAAACCATAAAATTTATACAAACTTCCTACAAACCGGAACTGCCACAGGAAGACTTTCAAGCAAAAATCCAAACCTTCAAAATATCCCAACTTCTACTGATATAAACATAAGAAACGCGTTTATTGCAGAGAAGAAATTCGTAAGCCTTGATTATTCGCAAATAGAACTAAGACTTCTTGCACATTTCAGCGAAGATGAAAATTTAATAAACGCATTTTTAAACGACAAAGATATCCACCTTGAAACTGCTGTTAAAATTTTTGGAGAAGAAAACGCCGCTAAATACAGAAGCATAGCAAAATCAATTAATTTTGGTCTAATTTACGGAATGGGTCCTAAGAAACTATCTGAGACAATAAATGTCTCAACAAAAGAAGCCAAAGAGTTTATACAAAAATATTTTGCATCATTCCCAACAGTCAAAAACTTCATAGAAAAAACAAAACTTGAAGCCAGAAACAACGGATTTGTAGAAACTCTTCTTAAAAGAAGAAGATTTTTTGATTTTGCAAGCGCAAATGCTAGAACAATTGCAAATTTTGAAAGAGAAGCGGTAAACACGATATTTCAGGGAAGCGCTGCTGATATTATCAAAAAAGCAATGCTTGAGATTAAACAGACTTTCCCAAAATCCAAAATGATTTTACAAATCCACGATGAGCTGATTTTTGAAATAGAAGATGAAAAAGAAGCCTATGAATACAAAAAAATAATGGAAAATGTGTTTAAATTAAAAGTCCCGCTTAAAGTTGGAATAAGTTTTGGCAAAAGATGGGGAGAACTTAAATAACTTTTTTAATGTAATATACCCCCTCTTTTACTTTTTCAAGTACAACATTATATTTTTCAGCCCACTTTTTAATAATCTCTTCCGCTTCTTCTTTTAGCTCGGCACTTAGAGATTCTATTTTGATTTTCAGATGAGGCACACTGTTTGAAAATCCTACAAATGATTTTGTGTGTTTTAGCTTATCATTCAAATCCACTATATGATTTATAATTTTCTTAAATCCGGGAGTGTGTTTTATAACTTCATTTAGTCTATCCAAATCACTCTCAGAATATCCAAGCTGTTTTAAAATTCCTTCTTTTGAAAGTTTCATAAATCTCCTTTTTGAGAAATTATACAAAAATTATAAAAATTTCACATTTACTAAATAACGGAAAAGTAAAAATATAACAGCGTTGTGGAATTTAACGAAAATTTTGCGTTTAAAAAATTGCATCTATCCCAAAGGGACGCTTGCGTTTGCGATTTTTCGCAAAATTTGAGTGTTACGCAGTAAAATGAAGCATGAAGCTGTTATATTTTTATCTATAAAGTTACTGTGTTAATAAAATTTTTTCAATCAATTAGAAAAATTTTTTTATGTTAGTAAATGTAAAAATACATTTTAATTTGACAGAAAAAGGAGGCGTCTTTTTCATATATTCGCAGTATTCACTCCCAAACTTTTCTATCGCCTCACGCTCTTCCACAAACAAAATAAACAAAACTCCCAAAAACGCAAGCCACCCGCCAAAAAGAAAAGCACAAATTTTGCCGCTTAGCATCGTAACAGATACAAGCAAAATAATATTACCAAACTGCCCCGGATGCCTCATACAAGAATATATCCCAATATCTACAAATTTATCAGGAGGTGAAAATTTTTCACTCTTTACCTTGTGCCCGTACAATTTCAAAGTCCTTCCAGCAAGTGAATTTAAAACAACGGCAACCACTATCCCAACAATCCCTAAAACTATCAATATTACTTTAATCAAACCACCCTCACCCATACTTGGCATAAAAATATCCGCCAAAATAGCAAGCACCAAAAGAGCTATCCAGTAAATAAAGCGCTTTTTCATATTTTATTCCTTAATCTCTTTTTTAGGTTTAATCCCCGCTTTTTCTTTAAGGGTGTTTATCTGTTTTATGACATTGCCTCTTCCATCAAGGAGTCTGTTTTTGGCTTTTAGGTAAATCTCTTTTGTCTTGTCTATATTATCCCCTATTTTTTCAAAATCATCCAAAAATCCTCCAAGTTTAGTATAAAGACTCTCGGCAATCATCGCCACTTCTTTTATATTTTGAGACTGTTTTTCATACCGCCAGGTAACCTCTATGGCTCTGAGGCTTACTAAAAGCGTGGACGGTGAAGTTAACACAACACGCTTTTTAAATGCGTACTCAAACAAATCGCTTTTTTGAAGCGCGACACTCAATGCGTTTTCCACCGGCACGAACATAAAAATAAAATCAAGCGTATTAACGCCGTTTAAGTTTTCATAATTTTTCTCAGCCAAAGTATCGATATGTTTTTTCAGATTGTTTATATGCTCATTTAGGTATTTTTCATCTCCTGTTTTTACATATTCGGCATATGCGTTAAGAGAGACTTTTGAGTCGATTATAATATCCCTGTTACCCGGAAGTTTTACTATTACATCGGGTCTGAAAGTTTTGCCGTTTATATCTTTTAAGACAACTTCTCTTTCGTACTCCCTTCCCTTTTCAAGTCCGCTTAATTCAAGCACCCTTTCAAGTATCATCTCACCCCAAGTTCCTTGGAGTTTTTTATCGCCTTTTAGGGCTTTTGTGAGGCTTTCAGCATCGTTTGAGAGTTTGAGATTAAGTTCTTTTAAATGTTTAAGCTCGTTTTCAAGGTATGAGAGTTTTCTTGCTTCATCAAGTGTCAGATTCTCAATTTTTTCTTTAAACTCTTTTATCTCTTTTTCTACCGGTTTAATCAGCTGGGATATCGAAACCTCGGAAGTTTTATTGAATTTTTCAGCTGTTTTTTCAAGTATAATATTAGCAAGGTTTTCAAAAGACTCTTTAAGATTCTCTTCGGAGTTTTGCAAAAATTTTATCTTCTCTTCATATGCTTTTTTGTTTTCTTCTATAAATGTTTTAAGTCTTTCATTCTCCATTTTGAGATTGATATTTTCTTTTTTACAATCTTCATACTCTTTTTTATACCCTTCTAAATTTTTAATTTTTTCTTCTGAAACAAGATTTTGGCTAATCTGGTATTGAAGTTTAGATTTCAGTTCATCCGTTTCTTTTTTGTATTTTGAGCGAAAAACAAAAAGAAGCATCAAAAGTCCTAGTATCAAAACTCCTAAAACGATTATGATTAAATTATAAATTTCAGCGCTCATACTTTTCCTTAAAACATTTTTTCATATTGTCTCAAATTTTTGCGACGGATTTTGACGTCGGGCAAAACTTTTGCCACCTCATCCCAAAAAGATTTTTGGTGGTGTTTGTGTTTTATGTGTGAAAGCTCATGAACCACTACATATTCAATAAGTTCTATTGGAAGCTTGGCAAGATAATAATTAAAAACAATTGAATTTTTGTAACTGCAACTCCCCCATCTGCTTTTGTTGAATCTAAAAGAGATTTTGCTTGGGAAAAGTCCCATAACTTTTGAATATTTCTCCACTAAGGGCAAAACAATTTTTGGAGTTTCTTTTTTATAATCAGGCTCTTTTTCAACAACTTCACCTAAAAAATAGTGTTTTTTATCAAGCTTTTTTAAAATCGAATCTTTATGCTTTAAAATAAATTCTTCTATAAATTTTTTACTTACAAATTTATTGCATCTAATCTCAACAAAACCCTCTTTTACTTCCATATAGAGATGTTTTATCGGCTTTCTTACAATTTTATATTCAATATTTTCAATTTTGCACTTTTCATTTTCCATTTTTCATATACTCCACAATTTTTCCGTGAAACCTTGCAAAACAGAGATTCAAATCGTTCTCATAAATTCCGGCTAACTTATCCCAGTTTTCTTCAATTCCTCTTTCACACCACTCCCTCATTTCATCATAGCTCTCAAATTCATACCCGTGCTTTTTCAAAAGTCTTTTGGTATAGCTGTCCACGACCATTGTTTCACGCTTGCAAGCATAACAAAGAATAGAATCGGCCGTTTCAAACCCTACTCCCTTTTGTCCCAAAAGCCACTCGCGGCTTACTTCTTCTTTGAAAGTCTCAAAATCACTGAAATCTCTTAAAATATTTCGGCTCAAAGCTATAAGTCTTTTTGATTTTTGATTGTAAAACCCAGCAGGCTTTATAATATCCGCCAAATACAAAGGGTCAAGACTTGCAACATCTTCAACCCTCCATTCTCCATTTTCCGATTTCCACTTTTCAAGTGCTTTTTCGACATTCTCCCATTTGGTATTTTGCGTCAAAACCGCACCAACCACCACTTCAAATGTCCCGAAATTAGGCCACCAGTGCTTTGGCTTGTTTATAAGCAGATTTTTATCTCTTAACTCCGTCAAAAGCTCATATGAATTGCTAAACTCCATTTATCTCCTTTGCTTATTAGCTATTTTCTTCATCTTCCTACTTTCTTCTCACTGCTTCCTTTTTCCTACTTCCTCCTTCCTATTCTACCCATCAACTCATCAACCCATTCACTCATCCACTCATCAACCCATTCACCCATCAACTCATCAACCCATTCACCCATCCACTCATTCACCCATCTACCCTTTGCACCACCTCATAACCGTTTTCATCCGCTTTTATTTTAAAAGCTTTTTTAGGAATTTTTCCTTCACTCTCAATTACCAGACACTGCATTATGCTTTTGCATTTATCGGGCACGTCAAAATGATATTTAAGCCCTGTTAGCATATGCTTAATTGGCGCGTCACTTTTCATTCCTATTACATTGTCACGGCATCCGGTAATTCCTATATCAGTCAAATATAAAGTATTATTTTCAATCTCCAAATCATCAGTGCCTATGTGCGTATGAGTGCCGATTATTGCCGAAACTCTTCCTTTTAGCATATGAAAAAGCGCTCTTTTCTCAGCCGTGGCCTCCGCGTGAAAATCGATAAAAATAAATTTATCTGTTTGTAAGTTATTAAAAAAATTATCAAGCTCGATAAAAGGATTTTTGCCATAAGGCATGCCGTATATCCCCATAGCACTTATAACGATAATATTTTCATCTTCATAATACCATTCCCCGGGGGCTTCAAAATAATTAAGCGGTCTTAAAATTTTGCCTTCTTCCAAAAGGGCAATAGCCTCTTTTTTCTTATCAAAAGTGTGATTCCCACCCGTAAATATATCAACTCCCGCATTTTTCATTTCGTTATATACTTTTGGTGTTATCCCAAATCCATGTGCTAAATTTTCATAATTGGCTATTACATAATCTATATTAAACTTTTTTCTAAATTCAGGAAGCCATTTTTTTACAAGTTTTCTCCCGGGTTTACCGACTATATCTCCTATAAAAAGTATATTCATAAAATTCCTTTGATATAATTTCCAAATGAAAAAGTTTTTTGCGTTAATTTTTTTAGTTTCATTGTTAAGTGCCAAAACTATTATTTTAAATCAAAAAATTAAAGAAACCAACAACACAATTATACAAGAAGAAGCCAAAATTTTTAAAAACTGGATAATTAAAAACTATAATGCTTTAATGCCTAATTTTTTAAATGTCTCTCCACAAGAGTCATTAATAAAATTCAGTTTAAGCTATGATACTCAGCAAAAAAAATTGCAATCAAATCTTAATGCAAGGCTTATTCTTCCTTCATTTGAAAGACAGATTACAAAAATAAAATTAAATAATGCCACAACTAAAACTTTTAGTATTAAACTTACTCCAATTGTAAGAATATATAAATCACTTCTAACTCCAATAATAAAAAATTCGTTAACTTTCAAAAATGATTTACTGATAAAATCTTTTACTTTTAATGAAACAATCTACTTTTACTTTATTTTTAATGAATACAAAGAAATTTCGACAGTAGCGATAAAAAGATTTATGACAATGAATAATGTTATGTTAAAAATTTCAAAAACCTATTATTCTACTCAAAAAAGCAATCTTTATTATCTTTTTGGATTATATTATTACACGCAAAATATCAAAAAAATCACAACTTATGGAGTTGAACTCACAGGAGATAGGAAACATCTGCCTTTTATCTATTCATACAAAGTTTTTATTACTTACAGACATCTGATATTTGGCAATAAATTTACCTATTTTGACATAACTCCATACCTACAATCATCAAAAGAATGGCAATATGGAATAAAACCTTTTTTAAGCGTCTCATTTAATGTCAGATTTTAGATAAAATTTCATAAAAAAGGTTGTGTATGATAAAAGCACTAAGAGGTATGAAAGATATACTTGACCCTAAATTTTTAAAAATTTTTGATACTGCAAGGGAAGTGGCTGAGAATTACGGATATGAATATATAGAAACTCCTATACTTGAAGAAACCGCTCTCTTTAAAAGAAGTGTGGGTGAAGCAAGCGATATTGTAAATAAAGAGATGTATCAGTTTATGGATAAAGGCGGAAACGACGTCTGCCTAAGACCAGAAGGCACCGCAGGAGTAGTTAGAAGTTTTATAGAACACAAATTCGACAGACAGCAGAGCCCTAAAAGATTTTGGTATTTTGGACCGATGTTCAGATACGAAAGGCCCCAAAAAGGAAGATTCAGGGAATTTCATCAATTCGGTATCGAGAGTTTCGGGACTTCAAGCATTTATGAAGATATAAATATAATTTCAATGGCGGCCGATATTTTTGAGAGACTTGGAATTGATTACACCCTTAAAATCAATTCTCTCGGATGCCCGGAATGTATGCCTAAATACAGGGATAATCTTGTTGAATTTTTAAATAAACACAAAGAAAATTTATGTGAAGACTGTCAAAGAAGAATAGAGCAAAATCCTATAAGAACGCTTGATTGCAAAAACGAAAACTGTCAGGCAATACTAAAAGACGCTCCTAAAATTACGGACAATCTGTGTGAAAGCTGTCAGAGTGATTTTGAAACGCTCAAAAAAGGGCTTGATAATTTGGGAATCAAATATGAAGTCGATAAAAATTTAGTAAGAGGGCTTGATTATTACACCAAAACGACATTTGAATTCGTCTCAAACGAAATAGGAGCCCAAAGTGCTATTGCAGGAGGCGGAAGGTATGACAGACTTGTTGAATTTTTAGGCGGCAAACCGACACCCGGTGTAGGATTTGCAATAGGAATTGAGAGAATTATGGATCTGGTAAAAGAAGATAAGAAAAGAAGCGGAATTTATATGGGGGCTTTGATTGAAGAAGCGATACCTTATATCCAAAAACACGCAAGAGGTGTTAGAAAAGAGCAAAAAGTATTTGTCGAACCAAATGTAAAATCACTAAAAGCACACCTTAAAGCCGCTGATAAGGGTAATTATAAAACGGCGTTAATTGTAGGTGAAGATGAACTTAAAAAAGGCGATTTTTTCATAAAAGAACTTTAAGGATATGAAATGAACTACGGAATCGATATCTGGGGTGCAAACAACTTCTTCATAGAAAACGGTTTGCTTAAAATAAATTACGGTAATCAGCCGGCACTTATTGATATAATAAAAGATATAGAAGAAAAAGGATTTCAAGGTCCTATTCTTTTACGCTTTCCCCATCTTATAAGAAAACAGATAAATTCTCTTTATAATTCATTTAAAAAAGCTATGAAAACCTTTGATTACAAAGGAGAGTTTAAAGCTGTATTTCCTCTAAAAGTAAATCAGTTCCCGACATTTATAAAACCGCTTATAAAAATAGCTAAAAAATATAATTACGGCTTAGAAGCCGGAAGCAAGGCCGAACTTATTCTTGCCATGACTTACAATGATATTAAAGCGCCTATTACAATAAACGGATTTAAAGACAAAGATATGATAAGAATGGCGTTTATCGCCGGATTTATGGAATATAACGTTACCATTACCATTGAAGGATTGAATGAATTAAAATCAATTATAGAAGTCAGCAGCGAATATCACTCTATGCCTGTTAATATAGGTATCCGCATAAGACTTCACACAAGCGGTGTGGGAATATGGGCAAAATCAGGGGGGATTGAATCTAAATTCGGGCTTAGTTCGACTGAAATAATAGAAGCCATTGAAATTATGAAAAAAGAAAATATTTTAAATAAACTCAAAATGATTCATTTTCATATCGGAAGTCAGATAAACGATATTTCGCCTCTTAAAAAAGCTATTAGAGAAGCCGGAAACATATACGCGGACCTTCAAAAAATGGGAGCTAAAAATTTAAGCGCTATCAATATCGGAGGAGGACTTGCGATAGAGTATTCACAGTGGGAGGATAAAAGAGATAAAAACTATTCAATTGACGAATTCAGCAATGATGTAGTCTATTTACTTAAAGAAATTTCAAACAAAAAAAATGTCCCGATGCCTGATATTTTTACCGAAAGCGGAAGATTTATAGCATCTCCTTCAACTGTTCTCGTCGCACCGGTAATCGAGCTTTTTTCTCAGGAATATACTGAAAAATCACTCAAACTTAAAGAAAAAAACCCAGATTTAGTAGAAGAGCTTTATGATTTGTATAAAACAATAAACGAGAATAATTATATAGAATATTTCCATGATGCGCTTGATCACTTCGAATCACTTCTGACTCTTTTTGATTTAGGATTTATAGACCTCATTGACAGAAGTAACAGTGAAATTTTAACTCATTTAATAATAAAAAAAGCAATAACTTATGCAACTTTGAGGGGATTTAAAAATAAAGATTTAAAATCAATCAATGAAAAGTTTCAGGAAAAATATCTTGCAAACTTTTCTATTTTTCAAAGTCTTCCTGATTTTTGGGGACTTGGACAGAGATTCCCAGTAATACCTCTTACAAAACTAAACAAAACCCCAAACAGAAGTGCGACTATATGGGATATCACATGCGATAGTGACGGGGAAATACCTTTTAGTAAAGAATATCCTCTCTATCTTCACGATGTAGATTTAAACAAAGAAGATTATTATCTCGGATTTTTTTTGGTAGGTGCATATCAGGAGATTCTTGGGATGAAACATAATCTTTTCAGTTTTACCAATGAAGCGATTGTAAATTTTGACAGTGAAGGAAATCATAAGATAGAATTTATTGAACCTACACAAAAAATAAGAGAAATTTTGATTGATTTGGATTATAATATAGATGAAATAGAAAGAGAACTTAAAAACAAAATAGAAAATATATCACTTGATGAAGAAAATAAAAAAGAGATTTTAGGAGAGCTTTTTTTGCTTCTTAACGATATGGTTTATCTAAAAAACGATTAATCTTTATCCGGTACTATCTCTTCTCTTCTTATTAAATTATCTACTTTTAAAATAGTTATTATTCTACCATCATTAAGTCTTCCTACACCTTCTATTATATCATCATCATTTGAATATGTCTCAGGAGGAGGCAAAATATTTTTTTTAGGAATTCTTATAGCGGATGTTAACCTGTCAATAACAAATGCAACATCCTCACCTTTTATTTTCATAACAATAAATCTTGTATTTTCATCCATGTCTGCTGATGGAGCACCAAATTTTTTTCTTAAATCAATCAAAGGCAAAACATTCCCTCTTAAATTAAAAACACCCAAAACATAATCAGGCACAAAAGGCACCCTCGTCCATTCAATAGGTTTTATAATTTCCTGAATAGAAAGAATAGGCACTGCAAATTCCTCTTCTCCCACAATAAATCCTACTAATTGTTCTTCTTCTTCAATTTTTTCTTCTTCTGGTTTTTTTAATGCTTCTTGCTGTTTTTTTATGATATCATTAAGTCCACCCATTTTTAACCTTTTATAATTTTAAATTTCTTCTTATTACATTTTGCAGATACTCTTTTGTATAAGGTTTTGTAATATATTCATTCATTCCGACTTCAACACCTCTTACTCTATCCGCTTTTGTAGCCCTGCTTGTTACCGCTATTAAAGGTAATTTTCTGTATTTATTGTATTTTCTAATTTCCTGTGCCAATGTATATCCATCCATTCTAGGCATTTCAATGTCAATAAGCATTGCATCGATATCATTTTGTTTTAGCATATTAAGAGCTTCCATACCGTCTTTTGCTTCAAGAATATTTACTCCAAGTTCTTCAAGTGCTTGTCTCATAATTTTTCTATCCATTGCTGAATCGTCAACAATCATTACTGTATAATCACTTGGCTTTTCTTTTTTCTTTTTAACTTCATTTATTGAATCCGTAACAAGTTTTTTATTGTGTGTCTCTTTTGCCAGCTTCATCAAACTTGCCACATCTACAATTAAAGTAACTCTTCCATCACCTCTGATTGTAGCACCGGCAATACCCGGAAGTCCTTTTAAAAATTCTCCAAGAGATTTAATAACTATCTCTTCTTGCCCTATAAATCTATCAACAATAAGACCTACTTTTGTAGCACCAAGTCCCAAAATTACAACATATAGATATTTTTCAGGAAGCAATATTTTCTCAATATCAAAAATATCAGCCATATTAACAAGAGGAAGCACTGCATCTCTTAATTTAAGTACACTTCTTCCTTCAATTGTATAAATATCCTCTTCTACAATTCTGACTGTTTCAATAACATTTGATAAAGGTATAGCAAATAAATCTTCCTGAGAAGCTACAAGAAGTGCTTGAATAATTGCAAGAGTTAAAGGAATTTTAAGTTTAAACGTACTTCCCTTTCCGGGTATTGAATCAACTTCAATAATACCGTTTAGTTTTTCAATATTTGTCTTAACGACATCCATTCCCACACCACGACCTGAGACATTAGTAATTTTTGCAGCAGTTGAAAATCCAGGTTTGAATATAAGCATAAAAGCTTCTTTATCACTCATATTTTCGGCTTCTTGCGGAGTGATAATACCTTTTTCTATTGCTTTTCTTTTAAGAACATCTGGATCCATTCCCTTACCGTCATCTTTAATCTCAATAACAATCATATTTCCTTCATTATAAGCTCTAAGCCAAATCGTTCCTTCTTCTGATTTTCCAACTTTTTTTCTCTCTTCTGGTGGCTCAATTCCGTGGTCTATTGCATTTCTTATCATATGAACTAATGGATCGCCTATTTCTTCAATGATTGATTTGTCAAGCTCTGTATCTTCACCTTCAATGATAAGTTTTACTTTTTTTCCAAGTTCTCTTGCCAAATCCCTTACAAGTCTTGGAAATTTGTTAAATACTTTTCCAATCGGAAGCATTCTTGTTTTCATAACTGCAATTTGTAAATCGGTGGTAACAATTGAAATACTTGAAACCACCTGATTGAGCTCTTCTAAAAACTTCTCACCCTCATATCTCTCTTCGACATCGTTATATATCTTAATAAGTCTGTTTTTGGCAAGAACAAGCTCACCTATTAGATTCATAAGCTGATCAAGTCTTTTTACATCCACCCTGATAGTCTGCTCTTTGGTAGTAACCATTTTTTTCTGTAATTCTTTTTTTTGGTTTTCTTTTGTTATTTGAGTTGATGTCTCTTTTTTAGCAGGAACATTTTCTTCTTTTTTAACTTCTTCGGGTGTTTCTTTTTTTGAAGACTCTTCTTTTTCTTGTGAATGCTCTTGTGCGCTCTCTTCAACTATTTCTTCAAATTCCTCTTCTTCTGGGGAAGTATTCATATCATCTACAAGTTTATCAAGTACCTGATCAAGTTCTTCCGGAGATAAAGAGCTCAAATCAAGCTCGTCTAAATTATCAGGATTAATGTCTTCTAAATTTATTCCCCCGACAGTTTTGGACTCCTCTTTTTTAATCTCTTCTTTTTCTTCGGAGGTACTTGTCGCATTACCGCTCACAATCGCATCAAGTTTTTTGACAATGGAGTCAATCTCAACATCAGGAGAGCTGTCATCTCCATTATCCCTTATATATTCAAGAATCGCTTTCATCGCATCCACAGATTCAAGAATAACATCCATAATCTCAGGAGTTATTTTAAGCTCTCCTTTTCTTGCTTTATCAAGCACGGCTTCCATATGATGAGTTAAATGGGTCAGTTTATCAAAATTTAAAAAGCTTCCACTTCCTTTGATAGTATGGGCAACCCTGAATATTTTATTTAGAAGTTCAAGGTCGTCAGGATTGTTTTCAAGTTCAACTAAATCCTGATCCATCTCATCAATCATCTCAAATGCTTCTATTAAAAAGTCTTCTAATAATTCTTGCAAATCATCCATTGATTAATCCTTTACTATGAGCTTTAACTACTTCTGAAATTTTTGAATAAAATTTTTGAGGGTCAAATTTAACCAAGTAACCCTCTGCTCCAACCTCAGCACCTCTTACATCACTAAATGCATCAGAAATAGAAGAACTAAAAATTAAAGGTATGTCACTAAATCTTTTATCTTCGTGGATTTTTGCAGCCATATGATATCCGTCCATTTTAGGCATTTCGATATCACTTAATATAAGTTTTAATTTTTCTTTTAATTTTTCACCGTAAACCGCATAAAGCTCGTTTAATTTTTGAAGTCCTTCTTCTCCGTTTTTGGCTTCAATAACTTCAAATCCCATTTTTTCAAGAGCCTCTTTTTCTATTCTTCTAGCTGTTGGAGAATCATCTACAAGAAGAACAATTCCATGAAATTTTTCAATTTCATCTTCAATTTCTAAGTTTGATTCAAAAAATCCCATCTCCTCAACAATACTTTCTAAATCTAATATAAGTAATATTTCACCACCTTCTATTCTGGTAATACCTGTAATTTTACTTCTATCGAGTCTTCCTTGTCCCCTACTAAATGATGCAGGTTCAATATCAGCCCATGAAATTCTTCTTATTCTTTTAGCGTCATGAACAATAAAACCTATTAAAATGTTATTAAATTCAGTAATAATAACTCTTTTTTTAATAGGTGCTTCATTTTCATCAGGAATATTTATTCCCATCCATTTTGCAAGATCTACAACAGGAACAACCACACCTCTTAAATCAAAAATTCCTTCTATATAATCTTCACTTCCCGGAAGTTCTGTAAGTTTTGGCATCTTGATTATTTCTCTGACTTTTGCAACGTTTATTCCGTAAATTCCTTCATAAATCGTCCCATCAGCTTCTTTTTTAAAAAGTCTGAAATCTACAAGCTCCAACTCATTTGAGCCGACTTTTAAAGTTTTATCATTCATTCTTTTTTTCCTTTAAATGATTATCTTCAAAAATATAATAATTTTTATTACACTTAAAAGCCCCTAAATTAATATAAAATTTATTTCCTATTTTATAAGAAACATTTTGATGATAATGACCTTCAATTATTATCTTATTATCTATATCGGCAATTTTTTTAATTATTTTCGTTTTAAAATTCAAAATTTTAGAACATTTTACTTTTTTTTGAAGAATTTTTTTAAAAAGCCAGTTATTTATAAAATTAAAAGAGAGAAAATTTAGAGTTCTTATAAACGTTTTATTTCTAATAACACCAAGATAAAGTCTATATAAAAAATCTTTTTCATTTAAATCACCATGCGTTAAAAAAATAGATTTTTCACTATCAACAAACGCTTCTGAAACAGTAACATTTTCAAATATCCCATTAAGCCAATAGTCGTGATTACCTACGGCATAATAAACTTCGGTTTTTTTAGCAATTGAGTTAATAAGTTCAATTGCTTCTTTGTTGTATTCAATTAAATATTTAAAAGGTAAAAGAAGATGAAAAATATCACCGAGTAAAAAAAGCTGAGGTGGAGGATTTTTGTCAAGGTCTTTTAAAAAATTCAAAAAATCATTGTCGCCTTTTTTGTAATGAACATCTGCGACCAAAACCGCCCCGTTTTTTAAATCAATTTTTTCAATTTTCAATATATGCCTCTTTAAATTATTAGTTATTTGTATATTTGTTAAACTCAATACTCATTACTGCCAACTCCTCTTCCATTCTTCCTACTTTCTTTTTTCTTCTTCCTATTTCCTATTTCCTACTTCCTTCTCCCTGCTTCCTACTTTCTATTTCCTTCTCCCTATTTTCTACTCCCTCATCTACCCATCCACTCATCCACTCATCCACCCATTCACCCCTACTTCCTTCTCACTACCTACGGTACATAAGCAATCTTAGGCAGTGCCAAGCCCTCTGGCAAATTAAACAAAAGATTTGCATTTGCCACGGCTTGGCTAGAAGCACCTCTTAACAGATTGTCAATTACAGTGTTAATAAAAAGCATATTGCCGTTTTTCATGGCAAAAATATCACAAAAATGAGTCCCGGCCACATCTTTGATTTGCACCGGTTTTTCTTTTATTCTTATAAACTCTTCGTTTTTATATGTTTCATTTAAAACTTCAAGAGGGTTTATATCTTTTTTAAGTTTTGCATAAATGCTTATTTGCATACCTCTTGTAATAGGCAGAAGCTGTGGCACAAATGTAATATTTAGTCCAGTTTTTTCTGCTATTTCAATTGAATGACGATGTTTAATAGGATTATAGGCAAAAAAGTTTTCATTATCAGTTACGAAGTGCGTAGTTTCGCTAAGCTTTTTTCCAGCTCCGCTCACTCCGCTTTTTGCATCCACAAACACATCGTTTTCGATATATTCCAAAAATGGAAAAAGTCCCAAAATTGTAGCAGTCGGATAACATCCCGGATTTGCTATTAGTTTTTTGTTTTTTATATAGTCTCTGAAAATTTCAGGAAGTCCGTATGCCGAATTTTCAAGATTTGCAGGGTCTGTATGAGGGCAGTAATAATCTTCGTAATTTTTTTGATTTAGTCTGTAATCAGCCGAAAAATCAACTATTTTACAATCATATTTCATGAGCTTACTTACATAACTCATCGCGGCTTTATGAGGCACGGCAAGAAAAACAAGGTCGTTTTTTGCTATCTCTTCAATTTCAGCTTTTTTAATATCTTTTTCAAAAACGCTTTTTAAAGACGGATATACATCGCTGATATCCCCACCGCCTTCTGTTGAATAAATTTCATTTATCTCAAAATACGGATGATTTATTAAAATCTTTATAAGTTCAAGTCCGGTATATCCGGTAGCCCCTACAATCGCCGTTTTTATTTTCATTTTATTCCTTTGGTACAATGGTCATTTGTTATTGGTATATTTGTTATTTAAATATTTGTCAAACTCATAACTCAAAACTGCCAACTCTTCTTCCCTGCTCCCTCTTCTACCCATCTACTCATCCACCCATACACCCATTCACTAATTTACCCATCCACTCATTCACTCATCTACCCATTCTCACATCCACCCATTCTCCTATCTACTCATCCACCGTCTCACTTCCCAGTACTTCCAAACCCGCCTTTTCCTCTTTTAGTAACGCTTAGCTCATCAACTTCCACAAACTCAGCCTGAATAACAGGAGCTATTACAGCCTGTGCTACTCTTTCACCTTTTTTAATCTCAAAATCATCTTCTCCAAGATTTATCAAAAGCACCATTATTTCACCCCTGTAATCCGCATCGATAGTCCCCGGTGTGTTTAAAACCGTTATTCCGTGCTTGAATGCAAGTCCGCTTCTTGGTCTTATCTGTACTTCATAGCCCGGTTCTATTTCAAAAGCAAGACCAGTTTTTATAAGTTTTCTCTCACCTTTTTTAAGTACATAATCTTCAATTGAGTGCAAATCAAATCCGGCTGCGAGTTCACTCTGGTAAGCCGGAATTACAGCATCAGATGTTAATTTTTTAATTTTAAGCTTCATCTCTCACCTCAACTAAAACAGATATCTTCGTAACAGATTTTTTCAATCTCATAGGCTTTTTCGCCTCCTGGAAGATTTACTTCCACTTCATCTCCGACTTCTTTTCCAATCAGTGCTTTTGCAAGAGGAGAATGATAAGAAATAAGCCCTTTGCTAGGATCAGCCTCAGGTGCTCCTACTATTGTATATTTTACTTCTTCATCACTGTCAAGGTCGACAAGATATACTGTACTCCCAAATGCCACTCTGTTGTGAGCATGCTGTGAAGGGTCTACCACCACGGCTCTGCTTAGAATATCGCTGAGTTCTGCTATTCTTCTTTCAATGTGGGATTGTTTTTCTTTTGCGGCATGGTATTCGGCATTTTCTTTTAAATCCCCAAGTTCCCTTGCGGCATCAATCTCTTTTGCAACTTCCGGTCTTGCTACGGTTTTGAGATATTCAAGCTCTTTGCTGAGTTTCTCATAGCCGTGCTTTGTCATTGGTTCTTTCATGATTCTCCTTTTATTATTTTTACTATCTGTTTGGCACTGCCGTGCTTTAAAATTTCCCTTAATTTTTCAGATTTTTTCTGAAAAGTTTTTATATCTGAATTTTCATAATCACTTAAAAGCTCTTTAATATCGAATTTTTGCAGATATTCTTTGTGAAACTCTCCTAAATTTTCTTTTTCAAAAATAATATTTGCGAGTCCCACGAAATTTAGTTTTACTAACATTTTTGCAATTAAATATTCAATCTCCCTTGCCTTATACATCAAAACAAAAGGCGTTCCGATTATTGCCGCTTCAAGCGTGGCGGTCCCGGAGCAAATATATGCAAAATCGCTTTTTAACAAAGCTTCATGAGTGTTGAAAATTATATCAAATTCTTCAACATCTCCATATATTTCATCAATTTTTTCTTTATAAATTTCAGGCACCACAAGAATTTTATTTTTTTTAATGTTTTTTGCTAAGTCTTTAAAAACAGGCATTAAAGATTTAATTTCACTCTTCCTACTTCCCGGCAGAAAAGCCACATTGCCGTAAACTTTATCGTCTCTGAATGTTTTAATCTCATCAAGAAGCGGATTTCCGACATATATCCCGTCTTTCCAAATTTCTTTTTCAAAAGGGAAAATATAAGCCTTTTTGTCGATATATTTATTTACTGTTTTTATTCTTCCCTTTTTCCAAGCCCACACTTTTGGCAAAATATAATAAATTATTTCCTTTTGGGGATATTTTTCTTTTATAGCTTTTGCCAAGCGCAGATTAAAAGAAGGAGCGTCAATAAGAAGTATTTTATCTGCGTTTTGAGCCAATTCTGTAAGCTTTTCAATCGTTTTTTTTGCCAGTTTAATTTTTGGAAGCACATCAAAAAACCCCATTACATTAAATTCATTGCTGTCAATTACCGGCTCACCTAAATTTTTATCAAAAACCCCTTCAATTTCCACATCAAACCCTGGATTTGAAACCTGTAATTCTTTTAAAACTTCTTTTAAGTGCAAATTTGCACTTGGCTCAATAGCCGAGACTAACAGTTTCATTCAAAATCCACTTTTGATTGGTGTATTATTTTTGTTTTTTTCTTCTCTTTTTTTGTTTTCTTTTTATCTTCTATTTTACCGTCAATTATTTTACATCCGAATTTGGTCTGCATACACATCAAAAATCCTTACAGGTTTTTTTATTTATAACAACATCAAAAATCTTTTTTTTATTACTGTAAAATTTATATCTGTAAACAAGGGAATAGCCATGCTCCAACAGCCTCTCCATTATCCTGTCATGATGACAAAGCCTTCTGTTTTGAGTATACTCCATTACATTGTAAAACTCTTTTTTATATTTTTTATCTTCAAATTTTTTTCTCATCTTTTCATTGTCTTTTACCAAAAATTCAAATACTATGTTTTTACCCTCTTTATACACTGCATTTGCATATATCATATTATCAAGCCATATTTTTGTAAGAATTGAATTTATTTTTGCAAAATTTTCGGCAAGTTCCTCATTGCTTAATTTATCCATATTTTTTATCAGTTTATCGGTGAGTTCTTGTTGTTTTAAAACAAGGTCCAATTTTCTTTTAATAAGCTCTGATTTTATTTTTTCCACACTCTTGTCTATATAATCTTGAAACTCTTTTGACTTTCCAATACTTTCAAGATTTTGGGCAAAAAGAAAAAGAGAGAAAAACAAAATAATTATTTTTTTCATTCCACCTCCCTGAATTCCATCAAATCAACATAAAATATTTTGCCTTTGTATTTTTTGCCTGTAATATCTTCCAATGCTTTCATATACCCTTTTACTTGTTTAATATATCCGCTCTCATCATGCGGTTTGGCCGATTTATAATCAATTACAATTTCTTCTGCAAGAAGATCGATTCTTCCCACTTTCCCTTCATAAATAAAAGGAATTTCTTTTTTGCCTTTTGGAAGATACTCTTTGGCTTTTTCATATTTTACCTTAACTTCTTCAATATCGCAAAAATCCCCGAAATGATTTCTAACCGCTTCGATATCTTCGCACTCAAACGCATAGTGAATAGCCTCTCCAAGATATATGGCCTCATAATCATTTGGCTTATACTCTTCTTCTTTTACTTTGATTTCCTGTTTGCCGTAATTTTTAAGATTTACTTTTTGCTTTTTAATTTCTTTAATATCTTTATTTTTTTTGCTTGGAATGATTTTACCGATACTTATTTTTTGCAAATCACTCACAAATGCCGAATACGGTTTGCCTTCTTTTGTGGTTTCCGTTCGTTTTAATATTATCAAAGAATTTTCAGCCCTTGTAAATGCAACATATTCTACGTTTTTTTTGTCTTCGTATTTTAAAATCTCTTCTTTTTGTTTTACTTCTTTATACTCTTCATCAACCACTTCTCTGTTTGGAATTTTATATTTAAGACTCCTAAGCATTACACCTTCATAATCAAAAAGAATATTGCTTCTGTCCGGATTTTCTTTTGAGAGTCTGTCAACAACAATAACGTTTTTAAATTCAAGTCCTTTGCTTTTGTGTATAGTCATAACGGTAATTCCCTCAAATTCTTTTAAAGGAAGCTCTTCACTGTAATTATCAATATCCCTGACAAAATCAAAAAGAGTATCGTATTTTTTGCTGTGATATAAAAGTTTAAGGCTCGCTTCATCACTCAATTCATACTTATCCATTATCTCTTTTATCATTTTAACGGGTCTATCGATTTTAATTTCTATCTTTTCCCCCCATTTTTTCCCTATCAGAGATAAAAAATTTAAAAGTTCAATCTGATTTTCGTTATTTTCAAGATATTTCATTAAACTAACAATTGCTTTTGCACTTCTTTGAGATAAAACCTGCGCTTTTTTAGCGGTTATTACTTTTTTGCCTTTGTTTTCAAGAAATTCGCCTATATTTAAAATATCATCATTTTTATAAACCAAAATAGCAATATCATTATCCGCCACGCCGTTTTTATTTAAAAATTCAATCTTTTCATAAATTTTTTCAAAAGCTTCATCTTTTGTAATTTCGTCAACTTCAACATAACCTTCTTCATCTCTATTTGGAATTTCATTTAAATTAAATTTTTCATTTACAAATTCGACTATATTTTTTGCACTTCTGAAATTAACCTTTAACTCTTCCATTTCAAGCCCGAATGGCTCATATTTTTTAGCAACCTCATCAAAAAGCTCTTTTTTACCGCCTCTGAATCTGTAAATCGACTGCTTAGTATCTCCAACATAAAAAAAGCTCCTAAAATCCGCTCTTCCAATCCCGCTTGCAATTTCACTGACTATCGGCTCAAAAATTTCCCACTGAGTTATAGAAGTATCCTGAAATTCATCAATTAAGATATGATTAATTTTGCTATCAAGCCTGAAATATAAAAAGTCGCTGTTAATTTTGCCCCTTAAAAGCTCATACACCAAATGCTCAATATCCTTAAAATCAAGAATATTTTCTTCTTTTTTAAATTTCCATTTTTCAGTTTTGTATTTTTCATAAAAATAAAAAAGATTTGCAAAAAACATATACTCAACATATCTGAAATAATCCCTGAAAAAATTATGAAGCTCATTTAAAACCTCATCAAACCACTGCTGATACACTTTTTTGTAATGCCAGTAATTAAGAGTATCTTTACTAAACCAGCCCTTATAAGGTATTTCATAAAAATCAATATCAAAAGTGTTTTTTGCCTGTTTTGAAGCATTTGAATCCAAAATAAAATCTCTTAATCTGTAAAACCCATCTTTTGCATTTGTTTCATCAGGCTTTTTAACAGGATTTAATTTTATATTTTTAAGCTCTTTATCCCTTTCATACAAATCCTCAAACAAATCAATTAAAGAATTAAAAAACTTCTCTTCTTTTTTTGCAATTTCTATAAGTTTTTGTAATTCTTTATCATCTAATGAATACAAAAAATTTCTAAAAATAACATCGCTGTTATCCCCGCCTATGTCAAAACTGCTTCTAATCCCTGCAAAGAAGCTGAATTTTCTTAATATTTTATTGATAAAAGAGTCAATTGTCTGAATATTCACATCTGAGCTTAAAAATTTTTTAATTAAATTATCCCTTCTTTTTAAAAGTTCACCCTCACTTATACCTATTTCATCACACACCATTTTTACGATGTTTTCATCTTCTCCAAGACGGCTAAGCTCTTTTATAATTCTCTCTTTCATCTCATTTGCGGCTTTGTTTGTAAAAGTGATGGCAATAATATTTGTAGGAGTGTCGGTATTTAGTAAAGATATATATCTGTTAACAAGCCTGAATGTCTTACCGCTTCCGGCACTTGCACTAACGGCTAAAAGTCTTTTCATAGCTCATCCTTTCCACACGCCACGATATAAGGACAGTATCTGCAAATTTCACTTACAGATTTTGCAACGATCTTTTTTATTTCGCCTTTTTTTTCAACTTCTATTGTAATGTCTTCCGCTTCTTTTATCTCTTTTGGCAGATTTTTAAGTATTTCATCTAAACTTTCTGTTTTTATAACCCCCTCAATCAGTTTTACATTTTCTATATCCCAGATATAGGTTTTTATCTCCTTTTGATAGTTTTGCTTAGCCCATAAATAATAAAATGTAGTCTGTAAATCATAAATATAATTTTCGTTTTTTAAGGCATTTTTTGAAGTTTTATAATCAATCAAAACCACTTCTTTTTCATTTTCGTCAATCCTGTCAACCCTTGCTGCAAGTTCATATCCATTATAGATAAATTTTATAAGCTTTTCAGGAAATGACTTTTTATTTGCTCTTAATTCAAAATCTTTTTTACAAAATTCTTTTAGCTTGTCATCCCATCTTACAAGCACTTCAAAAAGAAGTTTTTTATCGCTTATCCTTGAAGTTATCTCAGTAATTAATTCATTATAATATTCATCTGAATTGTTAAATTTTTTACTGACAACCGCACTCATAGACTCGTGAAAAATATTCCCGAAAAACTCTTCTTGCGTCTCGGGATTTGTGATTTCTAATATTTTTTCAAAATAATATCTTTTAGGACACTCAATCAATGTTTTTAGAGTAGTAGGAAAAAGCGGAAATTTGATATTTAATTTTTCATTATACCGAGTCAATTCTTTTTCTTTTGATAATTTGAAAAACTGATACTTTTCATCTGCATTTTCTCCTAAATCTAGACCTAATTCATACAAAAATTTGCTTGGTGCGTTTTCTTCGTTTTTGACATATGAAATTGCTACTTTTTTAGCATTGTTTATAAGCTGGTAATAATAGTGCTTTTGAAGATTTTCTTTATCAAATCTTGTAGGAAGTTTTGCCGTTTTTCTAATAAATGTATTCAAAAACATATCACTCTCACCCACATTTGGCACTGTTTCGTCATTAAAATCAACTAAAATCACCCCATCAAACTTCATCCCCCTGCTCTCTAAAACTCCCATACAGGTTATCTTGCCGCTGTATACATCATCAAACTTTTTATCTTTAAGTCTATCAAGCACAAAATACAAAAACTCTTTTTTATCCTTAAACATATCCTTAAACGAACTTAATTTAAAAAGCTCTTCATCAATAACTTTGAGCTCTTTATTGTTTACATTTTTTCTTATAAACTCAAGAAAATCAAGCTTGTTATATTCATCAATCACATCTTCACATTTTCTAATAGTCTCAATATCTCCGCTTAAATATTCATAAATCGCTTTTAGTTTTATGTAGATACTACTTTTTGTAAAGCTCTCTCCCATTGCAAAATTAAGATTTTCCATCTCATCAAAAAGCTCTAAAAATTCACTAAACGCTTCATCCGGCAAAATAACTGCGATATTTTCGGGCTCAATACCGCTTTTGACAAACTCTTTAATTTTTGCGAATACAAAAGATACCTGATTTATCCTATCGCTGAAATGTTCAACTTCAATATCCGGAGCGTTTTTTGGCAAATCAATTTCTTTTAAATTTTCAAAATCATAAATATATTTTTTACCCTCTTTCACGCTCACACCAAGGGATTTTTCTAAAAGAGTTTTATTAAACCCATCAACCTCAAAATCAATTTCAATTTTTCTTGGAATTTTTCTTAAAACCTCAACATCAAACTTAGTCAAATACCCGTCAAGCCTAAGCTCAATCTTTTCAATTCCCTCTAAAAGCCCTTCGTTGATTCTGTAATCCTCAATCAAAAATTTATCAATATACCCCTCTTTTTCAAGCAAAGCTTTATAGTTTTTTAATATCTCTTTTAAAATCAAAAGATGCTCTTCATAATCCAGATAAACATCGCTTATTAAAACCTTATCAATATCAACTCTTTCCAAAAAAAGCTCGTTAAAAAACGAAAAAATAAAATCGCTGTCCTCAAAAAAGTTTATAAACTCCCTGCTAATACCAAGTCTTTCAATATCAACACTTTTAATCGCTTCAAAAAGATACTTTTTTCTTAAATCATTATCGATAAACTTCTTCCCATCAACCACAATGATTTTATTTAAAAATTCCCCTAACGTATAATATTTATCAAGAAGCTGATTGTCTTTATCTTCAAGCCATTTTCTTATCTGACGTGAAGTTGTGAAGATTTTAAGGTTCATTTAGTGCCTTTTTTAGTTATTGTAGCATATTGAAAACGACGTAATGTTTCGCGTTTTGCATTTATAAGAAGTTTATCTTTCGGAAGAAAAAGTAAACTTCTTGTCTTTTTTTGAAATAATAAATTTCTTGATATTTTCTTATTAAATATAAAAAAACTAAATTTTCATATAAATACTTTTCAAAAAATCGTTAATCAATAATTTAAAAACTTCTTTCATTTTTATCCTTTTTAACAAGGATAATTATAGCTATTTTTAACCTTTTTAGCAAGTAAAATATATTTTATCATTTTATTTTTATATTTAAGATTTGTAGTA
>JALWNI010000006.1 GCA_027083695.1 Nautiliaceae bacterium
TTAATACATATTCTGAAAACTCTATATTTTATAAAAAAATTTCAAAAACTCTATATGATGTAGATAAAACAATGAATAATTTAAATAGAGTTATTATTAAAATAGATAAAAAACCAAATTCTTTAATTTTAGGAGATTAAATTGAAAAAATTTTTATTAATTATCCTTTTATTTTTCATAACAGGATGTGCAAACAAAGAATATATTTATATTCCAACTTCTGAGAAATGTATAAAAAAAATTAATATATTAATTGGCGTAGAAGAAGTAAAATTACCATATTATATGAATGATTTGGAAATAATGAAATTAGAGAAGACAAAACTGATACCAACAAATATTTATCTTTCAAAAAAACCTACTGAAATAATTATTACTAAACTTTCAAATGCTCTTTGCGATCCAAATGTTTTTTTATATCCTTGGGGTAAAAAACCTAAATATAAAATAGAGATAAAAATAGATGATTTTTATTTTAAAAACAAACATGTGGTAATGTCTGCAAGAGTTTATATTAATTCTAAATTTTTTAAAATTTATGTAAATAAAGAGTGTAAAAATGAGTATAATTGTGTAAATAATGCTTTTAATATTATTGTTAATAAAATTATAAAGGAGATTAAATGAAAAAATATTTTTTTGCTCTTGGAATAGTTGCTATATTATTTAGTGGTTGTACTCAATTATATAATTCAAATGAGGTTAATGTGGCAAATACAAATGAAGTATTAACTTATAAAACTGGTACGGTAGAAGATGTAAAAAAAGTAATTATAAAAGACAATGGAAGTGGAGTTATGATAGGAGCAATGAGCGGAACTGTGCTTGGAAGTATGTTTGGTAAAGGAAATGGTAATGTTTTATCAACTCTTGTAGGAGGATTAACAGGAGCTCTTGCAGGATATGAACTTGATAAGGCAAATGGAGAAGAATTATTTATAAAATTAGATAACGGTAAAAATATTGTAGTAATAGTTAAAGGTATAAATATTAAAAAAGGTGATAAAGTAAGAATCATTATGAATGGTAATCAAATAGTTAGAGTAGAAAAAATGTAAATTTTTTCTTTTTTCTCTTGAAAAGAGTGTAAAATTTTTGTAATATTTTAGTTAGAAAAAATAATAAGTGTCAAAGGATTGATATGGCAAGAAAACCGAGAATAAATGAGCCTGGATTTTATCATATTGTAAATAGAGGTGTAAATAACAGTAAAATTTTTATTGAAAAAGAAGATTATCATAAATTTATGGAATTGATGTTAAAAGTAAAGTATGATTATGATATAACGTTTCATGCTTTTACTATTTTACCAACACATTATCATATTTTAGTAGAAACACATAAAAGCAATTTGAGTGAAGCTATGAGATTGTTAAATTCTGCTTATGCTGCTTGGTATAATTTTAAAAGTGGAAGAGTAGGGCATTTATGGAAAGGTAGATTTGATAGTTATATGCTTTTTGATGAAGACCATTTTTGGAAAGTGGTAAAATATATTGAAAGAAATGCATTGGCATTGGAATTGGTTGATGATATTACAAAATGGGATTATCAATCTCTTGCATTAAGATTAAAGAAAAATAAGTTTTTTGAAATAATTAATGGAAGTAAAATTTTAGAAAAACCGCTTAATGAGTATATTGATTGGCTAAATAAACCTCTTGAAAAATTTGAACTTGATGAAATATATAAAGAACCAAAAATTGTTTTAGTTGATGGAGAATATAAAGTAATAAGAAAAAAATTATCAGAATTTTTTGATGAATATAATGATAAAAAAGAGGCAATTAAAGCTGCAAAAGCAAATGGATATAAATATAGCGAAATAGCAAGATTTTTAGGTGTTTCTAACGCTTATATTAGTAAACTTGCTAAAAGTTAAAAAGGGAAAAATCCCTTTTTTATATTTTAGAAGCGATTAAATCAGCTAGTTCAAGAAGTCTTCCAGAATATCCGAATTCATTATCATACCATGCATAAACTTTTACTTTGTTACCATCTACAACAAGTGTTGATAAACCGTCAATAATACTTGAATGTGGATTGTTTATAATATCTCTTGCCACGACTTCGTCGTATGTAATTTCTAATATTCCTTTTAAATATGTATTCATTGCTTCTTCAAATGCTTTGTTTACTTCCTCTTCTGTAACATTTTTTTTCAATACCGCTGAAATATCTGTGATTGCACCATCAGGAACTGGTACCCTTAATGCTCTTGCATTCATTTTGCCTTGTAGCTCTGGTATAACTTTTGTAGTTGCGATTGCGGCTCCTGTTGTAGTTGGAATTATGTTTTCAGCTGCTGCACGTCCGCGTCTGTGTTTTCCCGGTAATTTTCTGTCTACTATTGCTTGTGAAGATGTGTAAGCGTGAACAGTTGTAACGAGTGCACTTTCTATTCCAAAATTATCATGTAATACTTTAATTGCTGGTGCAAGTGAGTTTGTTGTACATGACGCATTCGAAATAACATCATGTTTTTCAGGGTCAAACCAGTCTTGATTTACACCAAGTACTACTGTGAGTTCCGCATCTTTGCTAGGTGCTGAGATAATTACTTTTTTAGCTCCTGCTTTTAAATGTTTTGCCGCGTCGTCTCTTTTTGTGAAATGTCCTGTACATTCAAGAACTATATCTATTTCAAGTTCTTTCCATGGAAGTTTTTCAGGATCTCTACCTGTTACAAGTTTAATTTCAGTGTCTCCAACTTTTAGTGTATCGTCTGTATAACTTACTTCTGCCGGGAATTTTCCGTGAACCGAATCAAATTTAAGCATATAAGCTAAATCTTCAGCTGTTCCGCTTCCTCCATTTGCTACTACAATTTCTACATTTTCTGGTTTATTGATCATGTAATGCCAAAGAACCATTTTACCAATTCTTCCAAGTCCGTTTATTGCTACTCTTTTTTTTGCCATTTTCTCTCCTTTTTTTTAATCTATTATTTATAATTATACCGTATTTAGCCTTTTTTGAGAAGTTAAAATTGATATTGTGTTTTTGCAAAAAATATAGTATAATTTCAATTCAAAAATTAAAATGCCTCCTTGCTCCAAGCAAAAGGGGCTAAAAAGCCAGAAGGAGATTTAATGAGTCTTAGACATTATGAAACAATGTTTATTACTAAACCTACACTTAGTGATGAAGAAAAAGAAAAAATTGTAGAAAACATTAAAAATGTTATTGTGCAAAGAGGTGGTGAAGTAGTTGCAGTAGATAATATCGGAGTTAGAGAACTTGCATACCCTATTGAAAAGTTTGAGAGAGGACATTATTATATAATTTATTATAAAGCACCTGCTGATGCTGTACTTGAACTTGAAAGACAAATGAGATATAACGAAGATTTATTAAGATTTATGACAGTTAAATACGAATCAAAAAAAGATATTAAACGCTGGGAAGAGATGGCGAAAAATGTACAATAAAGTAATATTGGTAGGCAACCTTACAAGAGATGTGGAATTAAAATATACTCCATCAGGCACTGCTATTGCAAAATTTGGTCTTGCTACAAACAGAACTTATAAAGACAACATGACAGGCGAGACTAAACAAGAAGTAATGTTTATCGATATTACTGTATTTGGAAGAAGTGCTGAGGTTGCAAACCAATATTTGGGTAAAGGCAGAAAAGTATTAGTTGAAGGAAGACTTGTACTTGACCAATGGGTTGATAGCAGCGGTCAAAAAAGAAGTAAACATTCGATAGTAGCTGAAAAAGTGCAGTTTATGGATACAAAAGCTCAGTCAAATGAGAGCGGATATGAAAACACATATCAAGCGCAAAGCGCTCCTAAGCCACAGATGCAACAAACACAACAAAATACAAACAATAATATTCCATCAATTAATATTGATGAAGATGAGATACCATTTTAAAGGATAGATAATGGCAGCAGATCCAAAGAAAAAATACGGAAAAAAAAGATGTAAATATTGTGAAATGAAAGTTGATTATATCGGATATAAAGATTTAGAATTAATTAAATATTCATTATCAGAAAGATATAAAATTATGCCAAGAAGACTTACAGGTACTTGTAAAAAACATCAAGACATGGTTCAAAAAGCGATAAAAAGAGCAAGACAAGTAGCATTAATTCCTTATGTAGTGGATAGAAAAAGAGTTGTCGAAAATCCATTCGATGCTATTAAGCCACTTAAAGGGTAATCCCTTGTGGCTACTGTATATATAAATAAAACAAATCTTTTTAAAAATCTTTCAAAAATTTCTTCAATAAATCCTAATATTTTAGCTGTAATAAAAGATAACGCTTATGGGCATGGTATTATAACCATTTCAAAACTTCTTAAAGAATTTGGAATAAAAAGAGTTTGTGTCAGAAATAATAATGAAGCGGAAATTATAAAAGGATTTTTTGAAGAGATTTTGGTTTTTAATCCTAAAACAAATAGAAATGCTGTAAACATATCATATGCTATAAATTCACTTTCTCAGCTTAAAAAAAACCGACATCCATATATTCATTTAAAAATAAATACTGGAATGAATAGAAACGGGATAGAAATAGAAGAAGTTGAGGAAGCTTTAAATTTAATTTTGGAAAAAAATTTTGAATTAAGAGGTGTGTTTTCTCATTTTTGTTGCAGTGAAGAAGAAAACACTGATACTTTTATTCAATATCAAAAGTTTAAAGAATTAAGGGAAAAAATTATAAAATTTTGCCAAAAACATTCTCTTAAAACTCCATATTTTCATTTAGCAAATTCTACCGCTCTTAGTAAGTTACCTGATACTTTTGATTATGTTCGTCCGGGTATTGCAATATATGGAGGTATTGAAGAGTATGAGCCTGTGATGAGTTTGGTCGCTGATGCTGTAAGTATAAGAGAGATTGAAAATGATGGAGTTGGTTATAATAAAACTTTTTTTTCAAAAGAAAAAGTTAAACTTACTACTATTGATATTGGTTATGCAGATGGAATACCATATTTTAGACATGGATGTAAATTAAAAGATACACAGGCAGTTGGAAAGATATCAATGGATTATATGAGTGTTTTGGGTAAATTTAAAAAAGAAGTTGTTGTTTTTGATGATATAAAAGAGTTTGTTAAGAATTTTGATACGATAACTTATGATATTTTAGTAAAAATCTCTCCAAGAATTAAAAGAGTGGTAATAGAGTAAATCCAAGGCTATATAAAAGGATTTGTTTGAAAGCAATAAGTGTAACTGAATTAAATAATCAAATAAAATCAATACTTGAATCTCATTTTGAAATAGTACTTGTTGAAGGAGAAGTTAGTAAAGCCGTTTATCACTCCTCAGGACATCTATATTTTACTATCAAAGATGAAAATTCTTCAATCAACTGTGCTATGTGGAGAAGTAATCTTTCTAAACTTAAATTTAAAGTCAAGCCCGGTGAAAAAGTTTTGGTTTATGGAGCTATAAATTTATATGTTCCAAGAGGAGAATATAAATTAATTGCTCAAACAATACAGCCAAGCGGAATAGGCGCTTTACAGCTGGCATTTGAACAATTAAAAGAGGAGTTAAGCAAACTTGGCTATTTTGATGAAGACAAAAAAAAGCCTCTTCCAAAATTTCCCAAAAAAATAGCTATTGTTACTTCTTCAACAGCTGCTGCATTGCAAGATATGTTGAGAATTGCAAATAAAAGATGGAGACTTACCAAATTTTATCTTTTTAATGCATTGGTTCAAGGTGAAGGAGCGGCGGAAGATATTGCAAAAAAAATAAAAATGGCTGATGAATATGTTTTTGAGGATGGAAGCAGATTTGATTTAATAATTGTAGGAAGAGGCGGAGGAAGTAAAGAAGATTTATGGGCTTTTAATGAAAGAGCTGTGGCAGATGCTATTTTTAAAGCGGAAACTCCTGTTATTTCAGCAGTAGGGCATGAAATAGATTTTTTAATCAGTGATTTTGTTGCTGATAAAAGAGCTTCAACTCCAAGTAATGCAATAGAAATAGCCCTTCCTGATGAAAATGAAATTTTAATGATGATTGATGAGATGATAAATATTTTTAATTATAAAACTTCAAATATTATCTCAAAAAAAGAGAAACAGCTTGTTCACTTATATGAGATTTTTCAAACAAATTCTATTATTAAAAAATTATCAATAAAAAGCGAAGAAATAAATATATTGAAAAACAAATTTTTAAATGAAATTAAAACAATAATTAATATAAAATCTAATCAAATTGAAGTTTTAATAAATGAATTTAATTCCGTTTCTCCACAAAATAGACTAAAAAAAGAAGAAAAAGAAATTGAAATTCTTAAAAAACATTTTAATCAAACTATAAGTCATATTTTATCTCTTAAAGATAAAAAATTATCCATTATAGATTTATTTGAAAGAAGTATAAATAATGTGATTAATAAAAAAGAAAATGAAATTCAAGCAATTATGAGTGCTTTTGATGCATTTAATCCTAAAAAAAGGGAAAAAGAAGGATTTGCAGAAGTTATTAAAGAAAATAGAAGAATTTCATTGGATAATATTAAAGTAGGTGATATTTTTGAAATTGCAAATACAGAAATTAAAATAAAATCAAAAGCATTAAATATAAAAAAATAGATTTTAATGTCGATATTAAAATAAAAAGGTTTATTATGTTTTGTGATAAATATAAACAAGAATTGTTATCCAAAGAAGAAATAATAGAAAATTTAAAAAAAGAAATTGATGAGCTTCAAGAAAAAATAAGAATGTGTGAATATGATAAAAGTACTTTAAAAAAAGAAAATATTGAATTAAAAGCCAAAATCCAAAATTTACAAACAGATAAAACTACTGATAAAAATAGCGAATTATTAGAAAAAGCCGCAAATTTAAGCGAAAATTCATTAGATGAAGCCGAAAGATTAAAAACAATGAGAGATATTATTAAAACATTAATAAATGATTTAAAAAATACTTTTGAATATTTAAATAACGAAATAGATGAAATTGTGAATTTTACTAAAAATACAACTGAAAATTTTGATGGTTTGAAAGTTTCAATAGATGAAATTAATAATGTTATTCAATTAATCAAAGATATATCTGAGCAAACAAATCTTTTAGCTTTAAATGCGGCAATTGAAGCAGCAAGAGCAGGTGAGCATGGTAGAGGATTTGCAGTAGTTGCCGATGAAGTAAGAAAACTTGCTGAAAGAACCCAAAGTGCTACAAAAGAAGTGGAAGTTACAATAAATGCATTAAAACAAAACTCTTCTACAATCATTACAGAAAGTAAATCACTTGTTGAAGTTACAGATAAAATGTATGAATTATTGCAGGATTTTAAAAACACATTTGTAGAGCTTTATAATGTTGATATTAAATCAGTCGATGAATTAAACAGTTTAATAGAAAAAATTGAAAGATTGAATGAAAAACTTAAAAAAATTTTGAAAAAATAAGGAATGTTTTTTGCTTATAAATAAAAATCTATAAAGGTTGCTTAAATGAGAGTAACACAATTTACTTTATATAATAATTTTATTAATTCTCAACAAAGCGATTTGAATGCGCTTACAAAAGTTCAAGAACAACTTGCATCTGGTAAAAAAATCACATATATGTATGATAATCCTGTAATTTTTACAAAAGATTTAAAGTTTCAAGAGGAAATTAATTCTTTCAATGAAGTAAAACAGAGTGCCGAATTTGCAAAAACTTTTGCGAATGAAACAGATACAGTATTAAGCGATATTTCTAATACTTTAAATAGTTTTAAAACAAAACTTTTACAAGCGGCAAATGATACCAATAATGTTACTAGCAGAGAAGCTATTGCAAATGAATTGGAAGGTGAGCTTAATCATTTGAGAGACTTAGCCAATACATCTCTTGATGGAAAATACATATTTAGTGGAAGTGCATTTAACAAAGAACCAATAAGCAGTGATTATAAATATCAAGGAAATTCTCAAAAAGTTAAAGCTTTTTTGGGAAATGGCGTAGAAAGA
>JALWNI010000007.1 GCA_027083695.1 Nautiliaceae bacterium
GATTTATAATTACTAAATTCAAATTCTATTAACATTTTTTCTCACTTTGTGTGATTTTTTCACATTAAAACAAAAAAAATGCTTTTTGTCAAATTAATTTTAAAAATACTCCTCAATCAAATTTTTTACAATTTCAGGATTTGTCTCTTCATTTATTTTGGTTCTGAATTCACTGGCTTTTGGTATTCCTTTTGAGTATTGATGAAGGTGTTTTCTAAATAAAATTACTCCGTAATCACCGTACCATTTAATCATCTGGTCAAAATGTTCAAGCAACACTTCTTTTTTCTGCTCTGGTGTTATTTCTCCATTTTGTTTCATTTCAAGAAAAATCCAAGGTTTTCCAATAGCGCCTCTTCCTATTGCCACACCTTTTGCGCCTGTGTATTCAAGCACATATTCAGCCCTTTCATAATCGGTAATGTCCCCGTTGGCTATTACCGGAATATTTACGGCTTTAACTACTTTTTTTATTTCTTCGTAATTTGCTTTTCCTTTATACATCTGTTTGACACTCCTGCCGTGGACGGTTAAAAACTTAATTCCTAAATCTTCAAGCATTTTTGCCCTCTCAACCGCCACTATTTCATCAAATCCTAGTCTCATTTTTGCACTTACCGGTTTTTTTGATGTTTTGATAACTGCTGTAATTATTTCTTTTAATAATTCTTTGTTTTCATCTTTAAGAAGTATTCCTCCATAACCGCTTCTTCTGGCTTTATTTACGGGACATCCTAAATTTATATCAATTCCGTTAATTTCATCGTTTTCATTGATTATTTCCACTGCTTTAATGGCATTTTCTATATTATTAGCGGCTATTTGAATAAAATATGGAGATTCAAAAGGTGATTTTACCATCATTTTTTTTGTTTTTTCGTTATTATAAGCAATTGCATTTACATTTATCATCTCTGAAAAAGTCATATCGCAGCCAAATTTTTTAACAACACTTCTAAAAGGCAAATCAGTATATCCGGCAAGTGGAGCTAAGAAAAAAAGAGGCTTAGATGATTTCAGCAGATTCGATATATTCATCAATATCTTCTTTTTTACCTACTTCTTTAAGTTCTAAAAAATATTTAAAAAAATTTAAATTATTAGTTTCAATTAAGTCTTTTGCGAGTTCTAAATGTTCATATTTTAGTGCGAGATAAGCTTCTCCCCATTTAAGAGGTTTTAAAAGTTCAAGTTCTTCATCAGGTGTTTTGGTTTCATAAATTTCTTTTGCAATTTCAATCTCTTCATTAGGTGTTAATTTTGCTCTTTCAAGTAGCAGTTTTAAATCACTATCTTTAAGATGTGCTTTTATAATATCAATATTAATATCATATTCATATTTTATTATTTCTTTTATATGAGCTTTTTTTGCCCATATATAAAAAGCTTCTTTTCTAAGCTCTTCGTTTTTAAATTTTTTTAATACTTCTTTTGCATAATCAGGATTTTTATGGAGTCTGTTTTTGATATTCATAATAAACCATGGATTATTGGTATCTAATTTGTATTTTCCTATTTCAATAATTTCTCCATTTAATAGTTTTTTAATATCATCTAAAAATTCAAATTTTTCAATAGGTTCTGGTTTTATAGTCAGACCATTGATATTTTTTGTGAAGTTATTTATATCTGTTAGGATTTTTGTTGGAATATTTGATTCTTTGTAAAATATTTTATTTTTAATATTTAATATGATATTGATAATATCTTTTTTTATATTTTTTTGGTAT
>JALWNI010000008.1 GCA_027083695.1 Nautiliaceae bacterium
ATCAAAATGTAATTAAGAATTTTAATTTTGATAGTAACATAACAGAAATAAATGTAGAAACAGCCAAAGAAATAGAAGAGTATTTAGATAAAGTAAAAGAAACAGAAGAAAAAAAGAATAAAGCAAGTAGCGACAGAGAAAACGCTATTCAGGAAATTACAACTATTGAAAATCAAATTAAAGAAATATCAAACGATAACGCTGAAATAATACAACAAATTGATGACCTAAAAAAACAATACACCGAACCTATTGAAATACAACGAAAAGAAAAATTTTCTGACAACTATGATGAAATATTACAGTTTATTAATGAGCTAAAAACTGAGAAAGATTTGTTACACACAGATATTAGTATTTTAGAAAAAAGACGAACAAACATTAACGGTAGAATTACAGCTAATAATAATGCTATTTCAAAATTAAAAGCCGAAAACCCACATCTCAAAAAGAACTATGAAAATAGTAAAGAAATTTACGAAAGGAAAGTGAAATTTTTCAAAAACAATATGGAAGATGATATTGATAACATTTTGTTATTTAACAATGAAGAAATTAGCCAAGAACAAATTGAAGAATTAGAACGTAAAAAAAACACAGCAAAAGAAAGATATGAACAAGAATTTGTAAAAGTTACACAGAATTTTGAAGAAACAAAAGATAACAAAAATGAAGAATTAGAAACAAATAAATTTAATTTTCATACCCTTGTAAATATTCTATGTGGTAAAGTTGGACTTGAAGGCATTTCAACACAACTTGAAGAATTAAATGAGAAGTTAATAAATTTCGGTGATCTACAAATGAAAATAATCATTGATGTCTTTACAAGGGTTGAAAAAGAATACAAATTATTTAAAGATACAGCAAGCAAATTGAATTTCTTTTTTAAAGACCCTAAAAATAAAATTAGTAATAATTTTCATTTTGAAATAGATTTTAACCCAAAGGATGATATAAACATAGATTGGATTGACAAAATGAGACAGAATGCAAGAACGCATCATTACGGTAGAGATTTATTTTCAAATTTTGATAACAATAAAGAAACTAGTCCGCAAGACCTCATTGTTTCTATCGCAAAGAAGTTTAGTAAAGTAAAGAATTGCGATTTAAATGATTTGCTCAACCCTAAATATTATTTTAATCTTAAAGTTGGCTTGTATGATGATAACAAAAATGAATATTCAGGAAGTGGCGGACAAGCATTTACAGCTTTGGCCTTACTTGGTATAGGACGTCTTTCAATTGTGGAAAATACAAACAGGAAAGGAATAAGATTTATAATTATTGAAGAGCTGTCAAATATTGATGACAATAATTTTAATATTTTTCCGCAAATAGCCAAAAAATTCGGTTATCAGTTAATTACTATGACACCCAAACCATTTGGAGCATATAATGATGAAGAGTGGTATTTGCATATGCTGATTAAAGGAAAAGACAAAGATATAAATACAACGCCTATGTCATTTTTTAAAACAAATACTGCAAGTTCCTTACTAATTGAGAAAAAGAATAATTATGAAATGGAGTGATTTAAAACATTTATATAACTTATTCGATAAAGGAGAAACAGATAAGTATTTTATCAAAACTTCAATTGGAAAAAGATTGAATGAAATGGGTTTAATAACAGTGCCTGAAAAATCAGTTATAAGAAAATTGAATGGTTATGATGAAATATTTAAAAGTCGGTATTATAAAGATTTTCTTTTTGCGTTAGAATTGATTAATAAATACGATTTATACAACATAAATTTCACTTTGGAAGAGTTTAAAGCATTAAAGGAAATAGAAGCAGATAAAGATACTATTTCAAATAATATTACTTTAAAAGAAATTTCATCTATTTACTTCAAAAGTGCAAAAAAAATTAAGAACGGAACAAAATTACATAAAGCTATTTTGAGCGTTTTAAATGTTGATAGTTTAGCAGAAGATGAGCACGACCAACAATATCTTTGGGTTTTGCATTGTAAATCTAAAAGTCCGACAAATATTGTAATTTGCGAAAACAAAAACTTATTAACTAAAAGAAGATTAAATAAAACAGAACTTTGGTATGCAGGCGGAAAAAATATTACGAAATTGAAATATGTGAATATTCCCGGCATTCCGGTTTATTATTTTTGCGATTGGGATAATGACGGTATAGAAACCTATTACAACGTAAAAAAAATAGTCAAGAATGTAGAAATAATTGTTCCAAAAGAACCGATAAAATATAAATCAACAAAAAACCATATTAAATGGAGAATAAAAATAAAACATAACTTATTATCAGATGAAGCAAGTAAGTTATTAGAATATTTAATAAACAATGATAAATGGATTGAAGAAGAAAGTATTAAATTAGAATTTGAATAAAGTCGAGTAGGTAAAGGGGAGTTTCACCCCTAAACCTCTCACACCTGCCTGCCGGCAAGGCAGGGAACCGTATCCCGTCTAAGCGGGACAGGCTGTGATACTCTCGCATCATACGGCTCTTCTTAACCAAGTCGCTATGGACTAAACCCTTGATATTGCCAGTGTTCAAACAAATTAGGATAGTTTTTGGCTATTCCTTGTAAATGTTTGTAAGCAAAATACCAGTGTTTTCGCCTAAATCTACGATATTTATTGCGTATCCATTTTGTCAATCGAACGTGCAATACTTTGAACAATCTTCGCATTGCAGATTTTCGGAACTTGCCATAATAGTTGAGCCATCCTCGTATTTTAAGTTTCAGTAAAGTGGCTATCTTACTTATTGGAAAATGTACCCAACGATGAAATTTCATCTTTCGCAATTCTTCCGTTATTCTACTGATACTCTTTTGACTGATGGCTGGGGAAAAACCCATTCGCATCTTTCCACCCTTTTTCTCCATTCGTGGCTTAAAGGTAAATCCTAAAAAATCAAACTTCTGATACCTAACCTTAAAAGGTGGTTGCCGTTTTTGATTTCTACGACAATAGACAATTTTAGATTTCTTTCGGTTTAATTCTAACTTACATTCTCTAAAACGTTCCTTTATCGCTTCTAATAATCGTAAGGCTTCCTTGATGTTTCTACAGTGAACTATGATGTCATCTGCATAACGTTCAAAAGGATTGTCTGGATTTCTTCGGCTTATCCATTTATCAAAGACTATGTCCATAAAGATATTGGCAAGTATAGGGCTGATTACTCCGCCTTGTGGTGTGCCTTTTCCTTGTGGATGTTTGATAGTACCGTCTTGTAACTTTACAGGTGCTTGTAACCATCGCTCTACATACATTAAGATATGTTTATCTTCTGTGTAGTATCGAACGGCTTTTAACAAGAGTTCGTGGTCTATATTGTCGAAAAAGCCTTTTATATCCAAGTCAATAACCCAACTGTATTTCATACAATTGATACGGCATTGTTCTATAGCTTGATGTGCCGACTTATTGGGTCGATAACCAAAACTATTTTCACTAAAATACTTATCAACTTTACTTTCCAGCTCCGTTGCTATTACCTGTTGTGCTACTCTATCTACAACAGTAGGTATACCCAAAGGTCGCATTTCTCCATTGCCTTTAGGAATTAATACTTGGCGTACAGGTTTGGGAAAATAGCTTCCACTTGCCATTCTATTCCATAATGGATAGAGGTATTTTCGTGGATTTGCTTTTACCTTTTCAATGCTAACAGCATCTACTCCTGCACTGCCTCCATTGGCTTTTACTCGCGTAAATGCCTCGTTTACTTGCAACTTTGTTATCGGTTGCGACTTGTGTTCTTCATTAAAAATCATCCTTAAATTAATTTTAAGTTGTTATACAATAAATGAACTTGTTAAGTGAAGCCCTTCGCTCGTCCCGCTTTTCAGCGGAACTCTCTTGGGTACGTTCGCTACTACGACTTCATCCGCCCCAAAGTAAATCATCGCTACTTTCCTGCTCTTCCCTTTGGGATTTTTACAGTTTTTGCTTTACATATTTACTCTGGTTCTCCTGTTCCATTATTGAGCCTAGATATAGGTCTTGCCCTCTTAATACCGTATGCCGTTTAGCCAGTTAACAGGTTGTCCGCTAAACTTTGTCTCGCAGGGTCGCTCTCCCCTTTGATTTTGACATAGTAAAAGTTATTTTCGATACGTCGTCGATGGGTTCACTTGCGTTCAACTCCTATATCCGCACCATACAGCTAATAATCATCCCGATAGCTATCGGGACGATTTTAGTGATTTGACCTTGTCGCTCAGTACCAATGCTCTTTACAAAAGCACCACAAGGCGGTTTAGACAATATGCCTGTACATCTTATCTGATAGTCCACTTCTTTGTAATTACTCCGTCTGTGAGTCCTCCAACTTTACCTTTAATAAGGGGGCTGGCTCGTTTCTGTTTCTTTACAAAGCCTATCATCTCTATAATAGTTATGTTTCCATTTCAAAGAACTTACTATCTTTGTACCCTGTGGAAACGCAGGACACACAGCCAGCCCCTAACACTATGTATAAGTAATGGCGGTTAAGTGCTTCTAAACAAAGTTTATAGCTAATATGAAAGTAAGAGAATTTTTATTAACTTTGTGCAATAAAAAACCGCCACTGCGCATATACTAGACCGTTGAGCGTCATTAAAAAAAAGAAAATTTGTCAAGTAAATTGAGTAAAATACTTGACATTTTATAAAAAATAATTATCTTTGCAGTATGACTATCGCAAAGAAAATAGAAAAACAAATTGATACTTTTGAACAAGGTAATACTTTTACCTACAAAGACCTTCCTATTAAAAAAAGGGAATACTCAGCTACTTCCAAAACCATTGAACGATTAATAAAAAAAGGCAAAATTAAACGAATATCAACAGGAATTTTCTATAAACCGAAACAAACTATTTTCGGCGAAATTAAACCTGATGAAGAAAAAATTATTTCCCCCTATTTGTTTAAAAACGGAAAAAGAATTGCCTATATTACCGGCTTATTGCTTTACAACAAAATGGGATTAACAACTCAAATTCCAAAAGAAATCAGTATTGCGAGCCGTGAAAAAAGAATTTATATCTCAAAAGGTAAAATCAAAGCAAATGCCGTTAAAAGTTACGTGGAAGTAACTGATGAAAATTATAAATATCTTGAATTTTTAGATGCTTTGAAGGATTGGAAAAAAATTCCGGATTTAGACAAAAAATCAGCCATTACGATATTAATAAACATTTTGAAAAAATTCAATAAAAAAGAAACAAATGAACTAATTAACATTGCTTTATCCTATCCGCCAAGAGTTAGAGCATTTTTGGGAGCACTTTTGGAATATTCAGGAAAGAAAATAAACCTGAACGATTTAGAAGAAAGTCTTAACCCTCTATCAGAATATAAATTGAGAATATCAAAAGACATTCTACCAACAATAGAAAAATGGAATATTAAATGAAATTACACAAAAACAAAGAACTTTTTAAAGACGCCATAATTGCCACTTCGGAATTAAAAGGCATTCCTGAAATTTATATCGAAAAAGATTATTGGGTAACGCTTGTTTTGTATGCGATTTTCACAAGTGATGCAAAAGATTATTGCATATTTAAAGGTGGAACCGCATTGTCAAAATGTAATCAAATGATTGAACGATTTTCAGAAGATATTGACATTGTTTTATTAAATCAAGGCAAAGAAAGCAGTAATCAATTGAAAAACAAACTTAAAAAAATCACAAAAATAATTGAACCTATCCTTCCCGAAATTGAGATACCCGGAATAACTAACAAAAAAGGAATGATTAGAAAAACCGCACATAATTATCCAAAAGTTTTTGACGGTTTGTTTGGTCAAATTCGAGACAACATAATCGTAGAAGCGACTTGGCTTGGAAGTTTTGAACCTTTTGAAAAAGGAAAAGTAAGTTCTATGATTTATGAGATGATTGTTGAAACAAACCAACAAGCAATAGCGAAAAAATACAATTTAATACCGTTTGAATTAAATGTTTTAAGTCCAAAACGAACGTTTTGCGAAAAAATAATGAGTTTGGTTCGCTTTTCCTACACAAACAACCCAATTGAAGATTTGAATAATAAAATCAGGCATATTTATGATTTAAACGAAATGTTAAAAGATCAAAATATTAGAAGCTTTTTTGACTCGGAAGAATTCGACAAACTCTTAATAAAAGATTTTTTAAGTTTTAAAAGCGGAAATGAATGGTTACAAAATTATCCTACACAAGCATTGATTTTTAAAGAAAATGATACTATTTGGGAAAAATTGCAAGCAACCTATTTTTCCACTTTTAGCAAACTTGTTTATGGAAAATTACCAAGTGATAATGAAATTAAGAAAACGCTAATAATTATCAAAGAAAGGATGAAAAATATAAACTGGGAAGTAAAATAACGAACGCCCAACAATGTATAAGCGTAATGCGGGATTAAGTACTTAATGTGAATGATTTAACTACAAATAAAAAGTTGAAAAAATTGAAAGTGAAGTGCTTCGAAAACCCGCACTACGCTTATACTCACCGTTACCTGCAACTATGAAAAAGAAATATAATGACAATTAAAGAAGCCATTTTACAGAGTTTAGAAGATTTAAAAAGAATAGCAACTTATATGGAAGTCTATAACCATATAATTGAAAAAAACTATTATGACTTTAAAGATGCAAAAACACCTGCATCTACAATTTCAGCATTGCTTGGCGATTTTATTAGGCTTGGTGATTCTCGTGTAAAAAGAATTAAAGGAAAAGGCGGTACATTTTCTTACTATTTGACAAAATTTGAGAAAGATATAGACATTGAAGGTGCTGTTATACCAGCCACAGAAACAAAACCAAGAAAAAAAGAAAAAACATATCAAGAGAGGGATTTGCATCTTCTATTGAGCAGTTATTTAAAGCATCAAAATTTATATTCCAAGACAATTTTCCACGAAAAATCGACAGGAAATGACAATCACCAAAAGTGGATTCATCCTGATATGGTAGGGATTGATTTTTTAAATCTTCAATCAAAATCAACACAGACGTTATTAAAAGTAATTAATAAAGCAGACGCTTTCAAAATCAGTTCTTACGAAATAAAAAAAGAAATAAACACTGATTACGAGTTGAAAAAAACATTTTTTCAGGCTGTCTCAAATTCAAGTTGGGCAAATTATGGATACCTCGTTGCTTTTGAAATTAGTGACAGTCTGAATGAAGAAATGGAAAGATTAAGTCAATCGTTTGGAATTGGGATAATAGAATTGAAAGCAAATCCATTTGAAAGCAAAATTCTATTTCCTTCAAAATATAAAGAACTTGACTTTAAAACTATTGATAAACTCTGTAAAATAAACAAGGACTTTGACCGATTTATAGAACAGGTTGAAAAATTATTGACTGCATCGGAAAGATATGTGAAATCGACTGAAAGAGAACTAGTTGATTTTTGCGACAAATACTTGACTAATGACACAGAAATTGAAAAATATTGTCAAGAAAAAAACATTCCGATAGAAAAAGCAGCAGGTAACAATGTATAAGCGTAATGCGGGCTTAAATACTAAATATGAACGATTTAACTATAAATATAATTCGGTGTAAATTGAAAGTGAAGTGCTGCAAAACCCCGCACTACGCTTATACTCACCGTGCACCAGCTCGAAATATAGAAACTCAACTATATTAAAAAATAAAACCTTAAATTATTCATTAATAACTTTTAAAATTTATTTTATTGTTGTATAATCAAACTCAATTTCCTTTTTTAAGCCAAAAATTAACCCTCAAAAACAAAATGGAATAATATTTGTTTCTTTTTTAGGAAACTCTTTGTATATTTGCAAAAAGAAATTGATTAATGGAACCAAAATATAGAATTGAATTTTTAGATGAAGCAGTTGAATTTATGAATGAGTTGAATGA
>JALWNI010000009.1 GCA_027083695.1 Nautiliaceae bacterium
TGGTAATGGATTTTAAAAATGTTAGGGTAATGGATTCTAGCGGTGTGGAGGCGATAGATAAAATCACTAAAAAATACCTTGAAGCGGGCAAAAAACTTACAATCAGACATTTAAGCGACGAATGTAAAAAACTGCTTGAAATTGCAGGTCCGTACTGCACTTACGAAGAAGACGACCCTGATTACAAAGTGGCTGTTGATCCGGAGAAAATTAAATAAAACTTACCGGGTCAATATCTATCTTCATATCTTTATCTATACACGGGAAAATCAGTTTTTGAAGGTTTTTACCTTTTAGCAGGACCTGATATCTGTATCTGTTTTTTAGTTTAAAAAGCGGAGCTTCCCCAAAACCTACAATCTCTTCCCTCTCACCCACACACTCAAGAAATTTTTTCATTTTAAGATATGCTTTTTCTTTTATACGGTCGCTAAATTCTATTTTTGCCATCCTTACAAACGGAGGATATAAAAGCTCTTTTCTTAAATTTATCTCTTCATTGTAAAATTCTTCATAACTTCTGTCAAAAAATTCAGGATTAAGTGTCTGGATTATAACTTCACCGTCTTCTTTTCTACCTGCCCTCCCTTCTACCTGCCTTGCCAAAGCAAAAGCCCTCTCTGAGGCTCTGAAATCAGCACTGTTTAGTAAAAAATCAATATCCAAAACAACTGCAAGCTTTACATCCGGATAGTCATGCCCTTTGCTAAGCATCTGAGTACCTACTAAAATATCAATCTCTTTATTTGCAAAACTTTTAAGTAGTTTATCAATTCTTGTTTTTGAAGTTATTACATCCCTGTCAAATTTTTCAATTCTTGCATCAGGGAAAACCTCCTCTAATCTCTCTTTAAGCTCGCTTGTGCCGATTCTTTCATTCAAAAAATCTTCACTGCCGCAGTATTCGCAAGCTTTTGGTATTCTTGATGTGTAGTTGCAGTAATGACACACAAGAGCTCTTTTGTCTTTATGAACACTCATAGCCACATCACAGTGAGGGCATTTTACGGCTTTGCCGCAATTTGCACAAATCATATACTTAAAATGTGCTCTTGTCGGAATAAATATAATTACCTGCTTTTTGTTATCAATAGTAATTTTAATTTTTTGTAAAATAAATTCATTAAAACTATCTGTAAAATATCTTTTTTTAGAAGTATTGAAAAAAGTTCCTTTGAGTCTGAAATGAGGAAATTTATATATATCACTTACAAGCGGAGTCGCACTTCCAAGCACCACTTTTGCATTATATGTTTTACCAAATACAATTGCCAAATCTTTTGCATTATATTTAGGAGACATTTCTGATTTATACGAATCGTCATGTTCTTCATCAACTATAATAAGCCCGATATTTTCAAACGGCAAAAAAAGCGCGCTTCTTGCCCCTGCAATAATTTTAATCTTACCTTCATTGATGCCATTTAGTATTTTTTCTTTTTTCTTTTTTTTTATTTTGCTGTGCCATATCTCTATCAAATCTCCGAAATGCTTTTTAAGCCTATGCTCCATTTGTGAAGTTATGGCAATTTCAGGAAGCAAAAAAATCACTTCTTTTCCTGAATTTATAGTTTTTTCTATCAGCTTTATATAAATTTCCGTCTTCCCGCTTCCCGTATCTCCAAAAAGTATGCTTACATCTTTATTTTCTAAAAATTCAAGTGCTTCTTGTTGTTTATCTGAAAGATTTATATCAGTTTTAATATCTA
>JALWNI010000010.1 GCA_027083695.1 Nautiliaceae bacterium
GTAGTCTGAGGATAAGGGCACTTTATTATCTCATCAATTCTTGAATATTTATCATACTAACTAAATAATTGATATATTGCAACAAATTAGTTGAATACAAATAAAAATATTTTTTGCTTGATTTTTATAAGATAAGTATAATATAAGAAAAGAGAATATACAATCAATATATAGAGATAAGGTTTTAGATTTTATATATAAAAATGATTTAAATACTTTTAGTTTTTTGACACAATTAATAAAAAGATTTAATAAAAATAAATATAAAAAAGTGCTAGTAGTCGATGATTCTATTATTGTAAGAAAAGAAGTATCAAGATATTTAAAATTATTTAATTTAGAAGTATTGGAAGCTAAAAATGGCAAAGCAGCTAAGGATATTATTTTAAGTGAAAATATTTCATTGGTTATTAGTGATATATTAATGCCTGTTATGGATGGTTTTGATTTAATAAGAAGTATTAGGAAAAATAAATCTTTTGAAGAATTGCCGATTTTAGCAATGTCAGGAGTTCATAATAGTTTTAAAGCTGTTAAGATTTTAAAATATGGAGCCAATGATTTTATTAAAAAACCTTTTTCGAAAGAAGAACTTTTAATTAGAGTTGGTAATTTATTAAATTTATATGATTTTATTAATCAAAATAATAAAGAAGCTAAAATAGATTCTCTTACAAAAGCCTATGATAAAAGTATTTTAGAAAATAAAATTGATTCTCTTTTTTATATTTATGATAAAAAAACGGTAGTAAGAATAAAGATTAAAAATTTAAGAAATTTAAACAATTCATTAAAAGAAGAAGTTTTAGTTTTTATTGCAGATAATCTGAGAAAAAGAATAAGAAAAAATGATTTTTTGATTAGATATGATCAAGACGAATTTTTAATTTTTATGCCAAATACTCTTAAAGAAGAGGCAAATATTATTCAAAAAATTAAAAATATACAATTAGATAATAATATTGAATTAATAATCAATTCATCTGATGAAGGAGAAACATTAGCAGAAATGATAAAAAATGCATGTAAATAAATTAAACAGGTATATAAACTTTATTTATCATTTCTTCATATTCATAAGGTAAATTGCTCTCTATTGTAATTCCTCCTCCACTTTTATAAATATAGTTTTGAAAAAATTTGGAAGAAGAATCAGAGGGGTTTTTATCATTATTTGTTTCAATATATCGGATAATTACAGCACTATCAAGAAATGTTTTTTCATCTGTTATTCCAAAAATACCAGTATAATATCCTCTTTTATATCCTTCAACTTTTTTTATAATTTCTACTGTTTTTTTCTTTGGTGTGCCTGTTACAGAGCCAGCCGGAAGCAGTTTTAAAAGCATTTCGATCCAATTTTTCGCCCAATTTTTAGGAAGAGTTCCTTCAATCTCACTGCTGACTTGAAAAAGCTCTTTTTTACCTGCTTTTATTTTGTCGATAAAACGGAATTTATTTACTTTTATGTTTGTTCCTATGATACCTAGGTCATTTCTTAATAAATCTACAACCATAGTATGTTCGGCCATCTCTTTTGCATTATTTAAAATTTTCTCTTTTGCATTAGGAATATTAGCGTCAATTGTACCTTTCATTGGGTATGTGTAAATTTTGTTATTTTGGATTTTAACAAATCTTTCAGGAGAAAAACAGACAAATTTATCTTTGAAAAAAAGTTTAAAAGGTGCTTTTGAAATAAAAAAAATCTCTTTTAAATTTAAATTAGTTTCTATTTCTGTGGGAAAAGTGAGATTAAGTAAATATGTATTTCCCCTTTTTATCTCTTCAATTACTTCATCAAAAGCTTTTTGATAACTCTTAAATGAAATAGGATATTTTTTTAGATAAATAGGTTTGTTTATTGTTGGGTATATTTTTATATTAGTATATTGTGGAAAAGAGAAGTAGATATTTTTTAATTTCTCTACTTCTTCAATAAAGATATTTCCGTCAAAATCTATTAAGAAAAATTTTAATTTATTTTTCATTGTCAATTAAATATTTCAAAATTCCCATTCTAACGGCAACACCATTTTTAACCTGTTCTAAAACAAGGCATCTTTTATCGGCAAGTACATCATCACTTATGTCGATATTTCTATGTACTGGTCCCGGATGCATAATAAATATATTTTTATCTTTTATTAATTCTTTTGTAATTTGAAAATTTTCTGCATAATCTTTAAGTGATGCAAAGCTTGGCTGAGAGTGTCTTTCAGTTTGAGTTCTAAGACTAATAATAGCATCTGCCCATTCAACCGCTTCTTTTATATTATTAGTAGTTGCAAGAGTGGTCTTTGGGAGGAAATGAGGAGGTCCCACAAGCAAAACATCTGCTCCAAATCTTATAAAAAGCTCTATATCTGAGTTTGCAACCCTACTATTTTTAATATCGCCTACAATTGCTATTTTTTTATTTTCCAAGCTTTCCCATTTTTGAAGCAGGGTAAATAGGTCTAAAAGTCCTTGGGTTGGATGCTGATGAGCGCCATCTCCGGCATTTATAATTGAACATTTTACATATTTTGACAATATTTTTGGAACTCCTGCACGATGGTGTCTTACTACGATTGCACTTGGTCCCATAGCATCAAGATTTGCAGCTGTATCAAACAATGTCTCACCTTTGCTGGTTGAACTTCGAGCAACATCCAAATTAACCACATCAGCCCCGAGCCTTTTTGCAGCTATTTCAAAAGAACTTCTGGTTCTTGTGGAATTTTCAAAAAAAACATTTATTATTAATTTCCCTTTTAAATCATCTCTTTTTTGTTCATCAAGGAATTTTTTTGCATATGTAAAAATTTGTAATATTTCATTTTTACTTAAATCTTTTGTATGAGTTAAATGTTTTGACATTTAATTCCTTTTTTGTATAATTTTACTATATCTTAAATAAAAAAAGGAGAGAAAATGGGATTTGGTATGATTATGGGAGTTGGATTTGGAATTACACTCGTATTTATAGCATTAGTTTATATTTTAATGTTTAATGCAAATCCAGAAGGCTAATTTTTTAGTTTTAAATATATTCTGAGGGATGGTTCATACCCCTCTATTGTTTTAGTTTGATTTTTATTTAAAAAACTTTCTAAACTTTCGCCTTCTATCCAGTCAGTCTTTCTTTGTTCGTTTGTAGTTGTATATCTTTTCCCAATAAATTCTACATTACTAAATTTTGCTCTTTCTATCCAGTTATAAAGTGCTTTAAGCGTTGGTATAAAATATACATTTTTCATTTTTGCATATCGCATAGGAGTCAGTGCATACTCACCACTTCCTTCTATTATTAAAGTATCAAGTATGACTTCTCCGTCTTTTTTTAGTCCCGATTTTAATTCTTTTAACATTTCAATCGGGTCACGTCTATGATACAAAACCCCCATACAGAAAATTACATCAAATTTTTTATCATAAAAAGGTATATGCTCAACCCCAAGAAGTTTATATTCAATATCGCTTTTAATAAATAAATTTATAAATTCGAATTGAAGATTAAAAAGAGCGCTTGGGTCAAAACCTGTAATACTTTTTGGTTTAAATTCAAGCATTCTAAACATATAATATCCGTTATTACAACCTACATCTAAAATATCTTTATTTTGTATATTTAGATGAGGTTTTAGAGAATTCCATTTGATATAACTTCTCCATTCACTGTCTATAAATAAATCATTTATTTTAAAAGGTCCTTTTCTCCAAGGTTTTAGCATCTTTGCTAATTTTTCTATCTTTTTGTTTTCTTCACCTTTTATTTCAATAACATCGCCAAGTTTATATTTATAATCATATTTTTGTATCTCTTTTTTAAAAGTTTTTAATTCATCAAAAATATGCTTAATATTTTTCCATTCAAACCATTTTTCGCGTTCATTTAATATTTCATTTATGTTCATTTTATTCCTTAATTACAATCAAGACATATTTTATTTTTTTGTTTGAAATTATATATATTATCATGGCATTTTATGTAATGAACTCCATATAAATCGTAATTTTCTTCACAATCAGGGTAATATTTTAAAGAAATTCCTGCTTTATTTACGCAGCCGCTTAAAAAAAGTGCTATTATTATTAATAAATATTTCATTTTTACCCTTTTTGATAATTATATCAAAGGAGAATTTATGTTTGATAAAGTAATGGAGTTATTTAAAGAAATTGTAAAAATTCCACATTGCAGTAAAAATACAGAAAAATTACAGGAATTTATAGAAGAGTATGCCAAAAAAAGAGATTTTATCGTATTTAGAGATAAATCAGGAAATATTTTGGCATATAAAAACTCTCCAAAACTAGCATTGCAGTCTCATATTGATATGGTCTGTGTAGGAGATGCGCCAAATATTGAAATAATCCAAAAAGATAACTGGCTAATGGCAAAAAACTCAACTCTTGGAGCTGATAATGGCATAGGTGTTGCTATTATGCTGGCTTTTATGGATAAATATGACAATATTGAATATCTTTTTACTAATGACGAGGAGATAGGTCTTATTGGAGCAAAAAATCTTGAATTTAATCTAAAAGCTCCATATTTGTTAAATCTTGACAGTGAAGATGATAGAGAAATAATTATCGGATGTGCAGGAGGTGTTGATGCAAAAATAAAATATCCTTTAAAAAAGGAAAAAGTGAAAGGGAGTTTGGGAGATGTAAGTGTCACAAATCTACCCGGAGGTCACAGCGGTGTTGATATAAATAAAAATATTCCAAATGCAATAATTGAACTTTTATATAAAGTAGATAATTTGGCTTTTATAAAAGGAGGAGAGAGACGAAACTCTATTCCTTCAAATGCATATGCAAAAGAAGTATTTGACGGAAGTGATGATATAGAAATTTACGAAAATGAGTATTTGAATTTTTTAAGAAAACTGCCTCATGGGGTTTTGGAATTTGATTTTGAGTTTAAAATACCAAGTAAATCTATCAATTTTGCATTAATAGAAGAAAATAATATTATTTTGAGCGCAAGAGCAAATTCTCATGAAAAATTAAATGAAATGAAAGAGTATATTCTTGCTAAAACTTATGGATGTGAGGTTATATTTGAAGATGAATATCCAGCTTGGGCTCCTGAAAAAAACACCCTTGCTTTGAAACTGCAAGAGATTACAAAGTCAAAATTAAATGTTATTCATGCTGGTTTAGAATGTGCTATACTAAAAGATAAGTTTCCGGATATTAAAATGGCTAGTTATGGTCCATTAATCCAAAATCCTCACTCAATCAGAGAGAGGGTTGATTTAGAATCGATAAAACGAGTTGTTTTAACTGTTGAAAATTTAATTAATCAAATTTAAGGAGTAAAAAATGCCTATTATTGATGGAATTGTTAAATTTAGAAAAGAAGATTTTGAAAGAGATAAAGAGTTTTTTCAAGGACTAAAAGAAGGTCAAAAACCTCATACGTTTTATGTCGGGTGTTCTGATAGTAGAGTAGTACCTAATTTAATTACAAAAACTTTGCCGGGAGAGCTTTTTGTTGTCAGAAATATTGCAAATGTCATTCCTCCTGCTGATAATAATAATGAAACTTTAAAATGTACGGCTTCTATACTTGAATATGCAGTTAAATATTTGGAAGTCAAAAATATAGTTATATGTGGGCATAGTAATTGTGGTGGATTAAAAGCACTTTTTTATCCAGAAGAAAAATTGAATAAATTACCTTATGTTAAAAACTGGCTTGATTTAATAAGTGATTTAAAAGAAAAAGTTAAAGATATAAAAGATGAAAAATTAAGAGAATGGGAAATAGAGCAGTTAAATATAGTAAAACAGCTTCAAAATCTTTTGACTTACGATTTTGTTCAAAAAAGAGTAGAAGAGGGTAAATTAAATCTTTTAGGTTGGTATTATATTATTGAAAGCGGAGAAGTTTATAATTATAATTTTGATACGAAAGAATTTGAATTAATAAATTAAAAAGTCCTTAATAAAGGACTTTTCTTGCATTAATCGGTTGAGTTGGTCTGTTGTTTTTACCCATAATGTTTGAGAATATTTTAAGTTGTTCTTTTGACATTTCAACTGGTTCTTTAAATACAAACCATCTTACTCCCTCTGTACATGGAGGAGTTGTAAGTGAGCCGTTAAATCTATAATAATCTCTTGATTTTGGCAATAATTCACTTGGATTTAAGTATGCTTTGATTTCTTTTTTCTTATTGATTTTAGAACAGATTGCATTTTGAAATTTTTTCAATGCTTTATTCTCTTTCCCAATTTTAAACATTACTCCAATAACTGCAATTTTGCCATCTTTGCTGATATGAACAAAATGTGCTTCCATTGGAAAATATTTTCCATCAATTGTATTTTCACTTGGTGTATGAAAATGAAACTGTTTAAGTTCAAATTTTTTACCATCTACATAAAGATAAGAACCTTTTGCAACATTTACTTTTATTGTATGACCATTATTAACTACTGTCGTTGCCTTGGAGTTATATTTGATATTTAAAGGATTTAAACAAGCCTTAATTAAATCTTTTTTATTAATATCGATTGGTGATTGATTTTGTCCTATTTTACACATTATAAAATTTTTATTTAAATCACCCCAGTATTTTGGTCCAGTATGACCGTGGTATGACCAATTAACAGATGATGCAAATGCAAATGAGCCTAAAATTGCTATTGAAGCTAATATTTTTTTCATATTCATTCCTTTTTTTTATAATTATAAAAAGATAAAAACTAAAACATAATAAAAAAATGTATTTATAATTAAATATTATAAGAAAATAATTATTAGATAATTAAAATTAATAAATGATGTTATTAATATGAATTTAATATTATTAAATATTAGTGGTTTTTGCGAAAGTAATTTACTACTCCGTCTGCTATTCCTTTTGCAAGAAGGCTTTGATAATAAGGGTTAAAGAGTCTTTTTGCTTCAATAGGATTTGTAAGATAGCCTGTTTCTATTAAAATAGCTGGCATTTGAGTTCCTACAAGAACCCAAAAAGGGGCAGGTCTTACTCCACCGTCTTTTACGAATGAAAATTTTTTTCTTAAATCTTTTAACATAGAACTTTGAACATCTATTGCTAATTTGTTTGAAGCTATGATTCTATCTCTATTTAAGAAATTTAAAATTACTCTTTGGTCGAGGTAATTTAATCCTTTAATTTCTTTATTTTCTAATCTAGCCACTCTTATAGCCCTTGCACTATTTGTAGGTGATAAAAAATATGTTTCAATTCCATGAGGATATTTGATATGATGTGGAGAGATATTACAATGGATTGAAATAAATAGGTCTGCATGTTTTTCATTTGCGAAATGAGTTCTCCATTTAAGTGGTCTAAATATATCCCTGTTTCTTGTGAGATATACTACAAAACCATCTTTTTGAAGATATTTTTTAACTTTTTTTGCTATTGCTAAGACAGCATATTTTTCTTCTTTTCCACCAATTCCTATTCCACCGCTGTCTTTTCCTCCATGCCCCGGGTCTATAACGATAATTTTTTTTCTTAAAAAAAGTTTTGAGTAATTTTTAGAGGTATTATTGAGCGAATTTTTATATTTTTTTCTTGGTAATACAGGAGATATAATTAATTTATTTTCTTTTTTAACGATGTTTAATTTGATAGGTTTATTAGAATAATAGACAATTCTTACAATATTTTTGTTAAATTGTGCAATTTTTAATTTAAGATTTTTATTTATTATTTTTCTAATATAAGGTTTTGGAGTAATAGCATAATTTAAATCTATAACTTTTTTATAAATTTTTTTATTTTTTATTGCAAATATTTTATAAGAAGTTATATTTTTAATTTTTAAAGGTTCATAAGATAAAATATTTATATATTTATTATGATGTTTTGTA
>JALWNI010000011.1 GCA_027083695.1 Nautiliaceae bacterium
AGCATAATTATATTTGTTGTTTTAATTTTAATTTCGATAATTTTTACGCTTGTTTTGGGAAGAGTAAGAGAAAAATTAAGAGAAAAAGAAATAGAAAAATTAATTAAAAATTTTGATTATATTAAAACAGATGATTATAAAAATCCTTTTAATGCATTAATGCTTTTAGCCAAAGCACATGAAAAAGAGGGTGATTATGAAAAAGCCTTAAAAATATATCTAATTCTTCAAAAAGATTATCCATCAAAAGAAATTTTATTAAATATTGCCTCTTTGTATTTTAAAGCAGGTTTTTTAGAAAAATCAAAAGATATTTTATATAAAATTTTGAAAACTTCTCCAAGAAATATTAAAGCTCTTAAACTTTTGATATTAGTAAATGAAAAATTAGGTGAAATAAAAGAGAATATTGATATATTGGAAATTTTTGAAGAATTGGGTATTGATTTGCCAAAAGAAAAAGCATATGCGATGATTAGACTATTTTTTAAAAAAGGATGTAATTTAGAAGATTTTTGTAAAGATGTTAAAACTTTTGATGATATTTATAAAAAATATCCTTTTGTCAAAAGAGAATATGTCGAGTATCTTTTTAAGACAGAGCCTAAAAAAGCATATGAAATATTGGATGTTTATGAACATTTGGATTTATATTTTGAAAGAGACGATATACCGGATAATAGTAAATTTTGCAATATATTAGCTGCTAAAAAAATGGAAAAATGCAACAAAAGAGCCCCTTTTGAAATTGAAGTGTTGAAATATTTGCCTGATAATTTGGCTGAACTTGAATATGAATATTATTGTGAGGGTTGTAAAAAAATTTTCCCGTTATATTCTACCAGATGTCCAAAATGTCATCAGCTTTTTTCGCAAAAACTTCTTATTAAACTCTCACCAAAAACAGATATTGAGAATATTGAATTTTAATGGTAAAATTCAAATAAAAAAGGTTTTAAATGAGTTATATGAAGATTGATAAATCTAAACTTGATGAAATTTTAGCTAAACATAAATTAACAAAAGAGGATTATGAGCATATTATAAAAATTTTAGGCAGAGCTCCAAATTTAGTTGAGCTTGGAATATTTAGCGCTATGTGGAGTGAGCATTGTAGTTATAAATCAAGTAAATGTTATTTAAAAGGTTTTCCAACTGAGGCTCCTTGGGTAATTCAAGGACCGGGAGAAAATGCAGGAGTTATTGATATTGGTGATGGAATGGCTGCTGTATTTAAGATGGAATCTCACAATCATCCAAGTTTTATTGAGCCTTATCAAGGTGCGGCTACTGGTGTTGGAGGAATTTTGAGAGATGTATTTACTATGGGAGCCAGACCTGTTGCAAATCTTAATGCAATTAGATTTGCTCACATAAAAGGTAATGATGAAACAGCAAAACTTCATAGACATCTTTTAAGCGGAGTAGTGGCAGGAATTGCAGGATATGGAAATTGTGTTGGAGTGCCAACAATTGGAGGAGAGACGGCTTTTGAAGATAGCTATAAAGGAAATATTTTAGTAAATGCTTTTGCTCTTGGAATTTGTCCTCAGGATGAAATTTTTTATGCGAAAGCTGAGGGAGTTGGGAATCCGGTAATTTATGTAGGTAGTAAAACTGGAAGGGATGGACTTGGTGGTGCTGTTATGAGCTCTGATAGTTTTAAAGAAGGTGATGAAGATCAAAGACCGACAGTTCAAGTGGGTGATCCTTTTACTGAAAAACTTTTAATGGAAGCGTGTCTTGAATTATTTAAAACTGATTATATTGTTGGTATCCAAGATATGGGAGCAGCCGGTCTTACATCTTCAAGTTTTGAGATGGCAAGTAAAAGTGGAAGTGGTCTTAAATTAGAACTAGATAAAGTTCCTATGAGAGAAGAAGGAATGAACCCGTATGAATTAATGCTTAGCGAATCTCAAGAGAGAATGCTCATATGTGCCAAAAAAGGATATGAAGATAAAGTAATTAAAATATTCAAAAAATATGACCTTGACGCTGAGGTGATAGGAGAAGTTACTAATACTGGTAAAGTAGAGCTTTTCTGGTATGGAGAAAAAGTTGCAGAAGTTCCAGTAGGGCCTATTACTGATGAAGCACCAGAGCTTTGCAGACCAGTAAAAGAGCCTGAATATTTAAAAACAATAAAAAATGTTGAAATTCCAAAAGTAAATCCACAAGAGGCTTTTGAAAAGTTAATGAGTGAGAGTGAAATTGTAGATAAAGCATGGATTTATGAACAGTATGATTCAATGGTTCAGACTAATACAGTCGATACAAAAAGAGCAGATGGAAGTGTTATAAGAGTAAAAGAGAATGGTAAATTTATAGGAATGAGTGCTGATTGTAATGCTAGATTTAACTATATAAATCCGCGCCTTGGAGCTGCTGCTGCCGTTATGGAAGCTGGTAGAAATATTGCAGTTAAAAAAATAACTCCAAAAGCAATAACTGACTGTCTAAATTATGGAAACCCTGAAAATCCTGAAATTATGTGGCAGTTTAAAGAGGGGTGTGAAGGTATTAAAGAAGCTTGTCGTGCTTTAAATACACCTGTTGTGAGCGGAAATGTTTCTTTATATAATGAAAATGAAGGTGAGGGTGTATATCCAACTCCTGAAATTGCAATGGTTGGTGTTGGGGATGATTTTAGAACTTCTGAGCTGAAAAATGAGAATAACACCATTTATATTCTAGGAGAGACAAAACCTGAATTTGGAGGTAGTTTATATCTAAAAGTATTTGGAGGTAAAGTTGCGGGAGAGCATCCAGAAGTTGATTTTGAAAAAGAGCTGAAATTATGGGATGTTTTGCAAAGCGATTTGATTGAAAGTGCAAAAGATATAAGTACAGGTGGTCTTGCAATTGCTGCTTATAAATGGGCATGTGTAAGTGATAAAGGGATAGATATAAATGTAAATGTTCAAAACAAAGAAGATATTTTTGCTGAGAGTTTAAGTAGAGCATTTGTAGAAATAAAACCAGAAAATGAAGAGAGTTTTGAAAAATTATGTAAAGAAAAAAGTATTTATTTTGAAAAAATAGGTAGAGTGGGAGGAGATAAAATAAAAATAAATGACATTGAAGTTTCTCTTAATAAGGCAAAAGATATATATTTTAATACTTTTCCGAAAATTATGAAAAACGAAATTTTATAAAGTAAAATTATTATGTTAAGTCCGTCATTTGGCGGATTTTTATGATTTTCAGTTTTTTAAATTGAATTACTATATCTAAGTTAATCAAAATAAACTAATATTTTAAAAGGCTTATAATGGAGTATAGATACATTGGAAAATCTGGGTTAAGAGTTAGTGTTATTTGTCTTGGGACTATGACATTTGGAAGTACTACTGATAAAAAAGAAGCCTTTAAAATATTAGATGAAGCATATGATAAAGGAATAAATTTTTATGATACTGCTGAGTTATATCCAGTTCCACCAGAAGCAAAATATGCAGGATTAACAGAAGAAATTGTAGGGGAATGGTTAAAAACAAAACCAAGAGATAGTATTATTTTGGCAAGTAAAGTTGCAGGAGCTGCTAGCGGATGGTTTGTGCCTCCCATCCGTCATGGACTTACAGCAATGGATAGATTTCATATAAAAAGAGCAATTGAAGGAAGTCTTAAAAGACTTAAAACCGATTATATTGATCTTTACCAGCAGCATTGGCCGGATACTGTTGTGCCAATAGAAGAGACAATGAGAGCGTTTGACGAGCTGGTAAAAGAAGGTAAAGTCAGATATATTGGCACTTCAAATGATACGACTTACGGCCTTACAAAAGCCAATACTGTGGCTAAATACGAAGGACTTACAAGGTTTGAGAGTATTCAAAATAATTTCAGCGTACTCAATCCAAGATTTTTTGACGAGCTAGAATATGTCTGTAAAAAAGAAAATGTTTCACTTCTTCCATACTCTCCAATAGCAGGAGGAATTTTGAGCGGAAAATATAATACTCCTACTCCTCCAAGTGATGCAAGATTTATTTTTTATAAAAACTACCCAAATAAGAGAGTTAGAAATCACGCTAAAAGATTTTATAATGAAAAAACTATAAAAGCAACAGAAAAATTTTTGGAAATTGCAAAGAAATACGAACTTCATCCAGTAACTTTGGCGGTTGCTTATTCCAAACATTTCGATTTTGTTGCTTCTACTATTATCGGAGCTAGAAAATTAGAGCAGTTAAAACCATCTCTTGATGCAGTTGATGTAAAATTAAATAGAGAAATTTTAAAAGATATAAAAAAAATTCAAGAAGAGATTCTCTATCCTATGGGTTAGAGATAAATTTTCTCCCTAAATTCTACTATATGTGCTTTTTTATTCATAATTTTTTTGATTACATCTTTAAATACAAGTTGTTTTTCATATTCCCCATGAATTAAAAACACCCTGTCAAGTCTTTCAAACTCTTGCATCCATTCAAGCAATTCTTTTTGGTCGGCATGAGCTGAAAAACCGTTTATTGTATAAATTTTTGCTCTTACAATTATATCTTCATGATAAATTTTTATAAATTTAGCTCCATCAATAATTTTTCTCCCAAGTGTACCTTTTGCCTGATATCCTACAAAAACAACAGTATTTTTTCTATTCCATATTCTATGTTTTAAGTGATGAAGTATTCTACCTCCATTACACATACCGCTTCCTGCTATTATTACACATCCACTGTTTATTGAATTTATTCTTTTAGAATCTTCCACATCTTTTACCAAATGAAGTTGAGGGAATTCAAATGGATGTTCTTTAAATTTTTGGCAATTTTTACTTAATAATTTATGCCATTTTTTATAAACTTTTGTAACCTTATTTGCCATAGGAGAATCTAAAAACACCTTTGCGCTTTTTGGGAGTATTTTTTCTTCATTCATTTCTTTAAGTACGCACAATATCTGCTGAGCTCTCTCAATTGCAAAAGAAGGAATAATTACATTTCCACCACTGAGAAGAGTATCTACAATTACTTTTTTAAATTCTTCTTTACTCTCTTTAAAACTTTTATGTAATCTGTCTCCATAAGTACTTTCTATAAATAGTGCATCTGCATAAGTAGGATGTTTAGGGGCTGGAAGAATATCATTGTGTTTGTTTCCTAAATCTCCACTAAAAACCACTCTTTTTTTAATATCAAATTCTTCAAAATCAATTTCAACAAAACTGCTGCCAAGAATATGCCCAGCATCTTTGAAAGTTGCAATTATATCTTTTGTGATTTTTATTGGTTTTTTATATTCTATTTCTACTTTTTTCATTTTTTTAAACATTTTTTTTACATCATCTATAATATACAACGGTTTTCTTATTAAATTTTCTTTTCCTTTTCTTTGGGCTTTTCTATATTTTGTTTCATATTCCTCTTGTTGAAGTTTTGCACTATCAAGTAAAACAATTTTTGCTATATCAAAAGTTGCAGGATGTGCAAATACTTTTCCTTTAAAACCATACTTATAAAGTAAAGGAAGTCTTCCTACATGATCTAAGTGTCCATGTGTTAGGATTACTGCATCTATTTCTCTTGCATCAAAAGCAAATGGTTCAAAATTTTTATATTCATCAAGTCCTTGAAACATACCACAATCTATTAATATTTTACTTTTACCTGTATCAAGAAGATGAGCTGAACCTGTTACAACTTTTGCGGCTCCATGGGATTGTTCATATGCTTGTTTCATTATTTCTCCTTTAAATGTAAGCAATTATTAAGTTTATTATGCCAAAAATAATGAGCCATATTGTAGATATTTTACAATTTTTTTTTGAAAAAAAGTAACTATATCCCGCTTTTAGAAAATTATTACTGGCTGTTGCAATAAAAATAAGTTTAGCAATTAGTGCAAGAGTAATGCTAAATTTCCCTGTTAGTAAAGATAAGATAAAAGGATCAATATCTGTAAAACCGATAATAAAAGATAATATTTCAAGCCCTATATTGCCAAAATGCGCATGAATAAATTTTGTAATAACAATCATAGCAATAAATAAAAATGCAAAAATAAAAGCAGTTTTAAGTTCAAGCGGGTTTGTATCCACAAATTCACTTTTTTGGGTGTTTAAATCTTTTTTAAGATAAAAGATTGCCACTAAAATACCGGCAACTCCTAAAATTATATAAGGTAAAAATATTTTTTGAGCTACTTGATGATTAAAAATATATGCAATTATTATAAGTCTAAAATACATAATAGCAGTAGCACCAATAATTCCTGCTGTAATAGAGTGTAAGCAGTTTTGAGTTGCTTTTGAAGCAAGAACTACCGTTGTAGCAGTGGATGAATAAGCTCCTCCTGCCAGACCCGTTAGAAAATAGCCTTTATTTGAAAAAATATATTTTTGTAAGATATATCCAATATAACTTATAGCAGAAATTACTACGACTATTAGCCATATTTTAAAAGGGCTAAGTGCAATATAAGGGAGCTTTTCTTTTGGTAAAAGAGGCAAGATTACAGCTGAGAGTAATACCATTTTGGCAAAAGTTTCAAGTTCATAAATATCAATTTTTTGTGTGATTTTTGGATAGAGCCTTTTTACATTAAGACCAAAAATTAAAATTACAAAGATTAAAGCTATAAACCAAAATGGTTTTATAATAGATATAGGTCCAAAAGAGTAGGTAACTGCTACTACTAAGAAAGTTACAATACTTGCTTTATTTTCTTTTAATTTAAAATAATAAAATAAAAGAAAATAAAGCATCAATGCAATAAAACCTGCAATATATAAATAAAGATTTATTTTAAAAAAAATAAACCCAAGAAGTCCTGTAAAAGTTAAAGTTCTGATACTTCCAAATTCAAAGCGGGAGTGAAAATACTCCCTGTAACTTCGAACTTCCAAGCCTACCAAAAACGAAAACACAACTGTTACTAAGAAAGATATCAAATCTTTATCTACCATCATATAACTTCAACTCCTTTCACTTTTCTATAATATTTAATTACTGCTCTTTTTACAAAATCATTAAATACAAACCAAACAACTGTATAAACAAATAGGAATATACCCCATTTCCATCCAATTGGTGTAATTATTCCAAATCCATATACACCTAAAATAAGTCCAAGGAATGCTGTTCCTAAAAGAGCTGCAAGTAAAATTTTACTAGGCCAAGGTTTTTTAAAGAACCAATCAGCTGTTCTTGTATTGAATATTGTCCAGTGCCCTGCCATGACAAGTTTTGTAAAGAATGCACTTTGAACAAATGCAAGCCAAGATTTATAATTATTAATATCTACCCAATGAGGTATTGCCGGTGTAAAAGGATTTACAGGATGGTGATATACATATACCATTGTAATATAAAAAATTGTAAAACTACTTAAAACCCCTGCAACACCAATCCAGCTTGAAAGTACTAACATTTCATGCATATCCCAGCGAACCGGTTTTTCTTCTATTTTAGTATTATCATATGCAATTGCTAAAATTGGAATATCATTAAATAGGGCAAGTAAAATAATCATTAAAGCTGTTAAAGGATAAAAATTAAAAATAACAATTGATAAAGTCATAAATAAAATAACCCTGATTGTCTCAGCAATTCTATAAATGGTGTAACTTTTCATTCTCTCAAATGTAATTCTTGCTTCTTTAATTGCATCAATAATAACTTTAAGTCCTGGTGCCATTAATACAATATCTGCTGCTGCTCTTGCCGCATCAGTTGCACCGCTTACTGCAATACCTGTATCTGCTTTTCTAAGTGCCGGTGCATCGTTTACACCATCACCTGTCATACCTACAATATGATCTGCTTTTTGTAGTTCATCAACGATAAAATATTTATCTTCCGGGAAAACTTCTGCAAAACCGTTTGCTTCTTCTATTATTTTAATAATTTCACTTTCGTGTCTTTTAACAACACCTCTTTTTAATTTTTTTCCTATTTCATCTTGAACTAATTTCACTATTGCATTAGTTTTTTTCTTAATTTCTTCATCGCTTAAATTCATAGTTTTAAGAAGGGCTTTACTTATAACCTCAGCTAATGTAATATATTCGTCATAAGTTTCATTTTTAAGTTCTTTTATGGAATAAATATTTTCTCCAATACCTAAAATTCTAGCGATATATTTAGCAACAGCAATATTATCTCCTGTTACCATTTTAACTTCTACACCTTTTGCTTTTGCTTCTTCAATCGCTTCTTTGCTATCAGGTCTTGGAGGATCATATAGCGGAATTAATCCAATAAAAGTAAATTTGTCATCGACATCTGCTCTTTTGAAAGCTACTCCAAGAGTTCTAAATCCATTCTCGGCAAATTCTTCCACTTTTTTATAAACTTTTTCTTTTTCTTCATCAGTCAAATTTGACATTTCAATAATTACCTGAGGAGCCCCTTTTGTAGCTACTATTTTTTCTCCATTAATCTCTACTAATGCCTCAGTTCTTTTAATTACAGGGTCAAATGGAGTAAATTTGATTAATTTAAACTGAGGTATTTGAATGTTGTGTTTTTCAATCCACTCAAAAATTGGAATTTCAATAGGATCATTATTTTCTTTTTTTGAAGCAATTGCTGCATATATGAATAATTCTTTTTCATCTTGCAATGCGAAAGGTTCACCAACTGTCATTTTATTTTGAGTTAATGTTCCTGTTTTATCAGAACATAAGATATCCATTCCTGCAAGTTCTTCTACTGCTGCAAGACGGCTTACAATAGCTTGTTTTTTAGCAAGGTTTAAAGCACCTATTGCCATAACAACTGTAAGGACAGTTGGAAGTGCGACTGGAATTGCTGCAACTGTTAGAACCAATGAAAATTCTAATAATTCAAATATATTTTCGTGTCTTTTTACTCCTACAAAAATAATAATTGCAACCATTATAACAGTAACAATAATTAAATAGTTTCCAACATTAATAACCATTTTTTGAAAATGGCTTCTTTGATGTTGTTCTGCTTTTGCAACAAGTTTTACTGTTTTACCAAAATATGTATTAAGACCGGTTGCAACAGCAATTCCTATCATTTCACCTTGTTTTACAATTGAGTTTGAATAAACAACATCACCAGGTTTTTTAGTAACAGGCAAACTCTCACCGGTTAAGGCAGATTGGTCAACTAGTAAAAAATCTCCTCCGCCAATTAGTTTCATATCAGCAGGAATTATATCTCCTATTTTTATCTTTACAATATCACCCGGGACTATCTCTTTTGCTAAAATTTCTACCCATTTTCCATCTCTTAATACTACTGCTTTTTTAGCAAGTTTCTTTTTAAGAGCTTCGATTGCATTTAGGGCTTTATGTTCTTGATAAAAATCAAGCCCTGCATTTACAAAAAGCATAATCAGAATAATTGTAAAATCTTCCCATCTGTGAACCATAGCACTTAAAATTGCCGCAATTTCAATCATCCAAGGAATCGGACCCCAAAATCTTCTAAAAATCCTATGCCACAGTGGCTCTTTATATTCCGGAATTTCATTTAGGCCGTATTTTTTTAATCTCTCTTTTGCTTCTTCGCTGCTTAACCCTTTATTAATATCTGTATTAAGTTCGGCAGCTACTTTTTCAATTGGTATTTTTTTAAAATCATCTGTTTTCATTTAAACCTCCTTAACACTCTATCGATTGCTTCACTGAAAGTTGGATGAGGGAATGTGACTTTTTCAAATGTAGCTATATCAATTTCACTTTCAATTGCAGTAGCTACAATCCCTACTATTTCTTCTGCATAAGGTGAAAAAATATCAGCACCAATTATAAATCCTTCATTATCAGTATAAAGAGTAATTTCTCCATTCTCAGCATAAGGAATGGCAGCTCTTATTCCTAAATATTTTATTGGAAAAGTCGCTTTGTTCTCACTGCTTTGTCCAATATTTGCATAGCTTAGAGGAATAGTGTAGATAAATTTTGGAATATTATTTAGATTTAATTTCTCTTTTTTACCAAGTATAAAATCAGCTACATTAAGAGCCTGAGCTCTTGCTGAGTGAGCCAACATAAGTTTTGCATTGCAATCTCCTATTGCAAAAATATTAGGAAGAGTTGTTTGGAAATATTCATTAACATCAATTCCTTTTGAAACTTTAATTTTATCAGTAGCTATTACATCGGTATTTGGAATTCTACCAGTTGCTACAAGGAGTTTTTCTGTTTTTATTTCTCCATTGTTTGTTTTTATAATAACTTTATTATTTTTAGTTTTTGCACTTTCAATTGAAGTGTTTTGCATTAAATTTACACCATTTGCTTTTAAGAGTTCCTGAATTTTTTTATCAATACTTTCAGGAAATTTTCTTGATAGATTTTCATGTCTGAAAATCAGAGTTGTTTTTACTCCGTTAATTGCAAAAAATGAAGCAAATTCAAGACCTATTGCACCGCTTCCGTAAATTGCTATCTCTTTTGGAAAGGAAGTTAGTTTAAGTGCTTCATTTGAAGTTATTATATTTTTATAATCAACTTCAATTCCCTCAGGAATTCTAGGATGGGAGCCTGTGCCAATTATTATATATTTAGACTCCATTGTTTTATCATTTACTTTTACTTTGTTTTCATCAATAACTTTTGCCTCTCCCTCAATTAAATCAATACCGCTTGCTTTTATCTGAGCTGTAACACCTTTTCTTGAAGCTTGAATTGATGAGGTGATAATTTCTTGAAGTTTAGAGAGGTTTAGTTTTTTTTCACCCTCAAAACACTCTTCTTTTGTCTCAAAAAGCGCTTTTGTGCGGTGAAGTAGATTTTTTGAAGGAATACATCCTTCATTCAAACATGTTCCACCTATATGGTTTAGTGATTTTTCAATTAATGCAACTTTAAGGCCCTTTTTTGCCAAAACAACAGCAGCGGAATAATTGAGCCCGCCGCCTATACATATTACATCATACATTTTTATTCTCCATTTGAGCTATATCTTTGATGGTTTTTAAAACACTATCAGGATTTAAACTCATACTCTCAATTCCAATTTTAACTAAAAATTCAGCAAACTCAGGGTAATCACTTGGGGCTTGACCACAAAGACCGTTATATTTGCCATTTCTTTTAGCACCTTCAACAGCTAATTTTACCATTGTTTTAACACCTTCGTCTCTTTCATCATAATCAAATGCAACAATTTGAGAGTCTCTATCAACCCCAAGAGTAAGTTGTGTTAAGTCATTTGTTCCGATACTTATACCGTCATAAATTTCAAGAAATTTATCTATTTGAATCACATTGTTTGGAATTTCGCACATTACATAAGTAGTTACATCAAGTCCAAACTCTTTCATAGTCTCTTTGACTCTTCTTCCTTCTTCAACTCTTCTACAAAATGGAATCATTAATACGATATTATCAAATCCCATCTCTTCAATGGCTCTTTTCATTGCTAAACATTCAAGCTCAAATCCTTCTTTGTAGTTTGGATGAGTATATCTTGCTGCTCCTCTAAATCCGATCATCGGATTATCTTCAATTGGTTCAAAATGTCTTCCACCAAGCAGATTTGCATATTCGTTTGATTTAAAATCGCTCATTCTAACAATACATTTTTTTGGATATACACAGGCTGCGATTGTCGCTACACCTTCACTTAGAGTTTTAATAAAGAAATCTTTTGCATCTCCATCAAATGGAAAAGCAAGTTCATCAATTAATGCTTTTTCACTTTCACTTAGCATTTCTGGATGTCTAATTGCCATTGGGTGAGCTTTGATGTAGTTATTGATAATAAACTCCATTCTAGCTAAGCCTATTCCATCAACAGGAAGTTTTGCTAAGCTAAATGCTAACTCTGGATTTCCTAAATTCATCATAATTTTTGTTTTAGGTCTTGGGATTTTAGATACATCAACATGTTCTACTTCATATTTTAGAATTCCCTCATAAACTTTTCCAATTTCACCCTCAGCACAGCTGACTGTAACTTCTTGACCGTCATGTAATATTTTCATAGCATCAGTTGCACCAACTACTGCCGGTTTGCCAAGTTCACGGCTCACAATTGCGGCATGACATGTTCTTCCACCAGTTTCAGTAATAATTGCACTAGCTTTTTTCATTACAGGTTCCCAGTCAGGTGAAGTTGTATGAGCCACTAAAACATCACCCTCACTAAATTTATCAGCTTCTGCCATTGAACGAAGTATTGTAACTTTACCAGTTCCTATTTTTTCTCCAACTGCATTTCCTGTTAATAAAACTTTACCTTTTTCCAGAAGTCTGTAAATTTCAAATTCAGTTAATTTTTCTTGCGAATGAACAGTTTCAGGTCTTGCCTGAACCATATATAATTTTCCATCAATCCCGTCTTTTGCCCATTCCATATCCATTGGAGTATATTTTCCTCTAACTTCACTGTAATGCTCTTCTATTTTCATAGCCCAATCAGCAAGTGTAAGCACTTCTTCATCACTTATTGCAAATTTCATTCTTTTTTCAATAGGAGTTTTGACATTTTTTGTCCATTGTTCTGCTAAATTGGCTTTTTGAAGGGTATCGCTAAATACCATCATTTTTTCTTTGCTTCCAAGTTTTCTTTTTAAAATTGCTCTAAAACCTTTTTTATAGGTTGGTTTATGCACATAAAATGCGTCTGGGTTAATGGTACCTTGAACTACATTTTCACCAAGCCCAAAAGCAGCATTTATAAATACCACATCTCTAAAACCTGTTTCTGTATCAATACTAAACATAACGCCGCTGCTGCCTTTATCGCTTCTTACCATTTTCATAATTACTACTGATAGGTATACTTTCATTGGATCAAAATGATGAACATATTTATAATTAATACTTCTGTCTGTAAAATTACTTGCAAGACACATTTTATATGCCCAAATTAGATGATCATCACCTTTTATATTTAGATATGTTTCATTTTGTCCGGCAAATGAAGCGGTAGGGCTGTCTTCTGCTGTTGCTGAGCTTCTAACTGCCAAAGAAACATCTTCTCCATATTCTTTTTGAAGCTCTTTATAGCCATCTAAAATTTCTTTTTTTAAATCTTCTGGTACTTCTCCATCCATAATCATAGCTCTTGCCGTTTTCCCAACTTCTCTTAATTTGTCAATATCATCAGGATTGAAATTTTCAAAAAGTTTAGAAAGAGGTTCCCATAAATTATTGTGGTCCAAATAGTGTTTATAAGCTGTTGCAGTTACAGCAAATCCATTTGGCACATTGACTCCAAGAGGAGTTAAATGATTATACATCTCTCCCAAGCTTGCATTTTTACCACCGACTTCTGCTGTGTCTTTAATTCCTATTTCTTTAAACCATTTTATATATGCACTCATTTTCCACTCCTTAAAATTTTTATAGCTTCATCAAGTGATTTATTTTCACATGTAATTGCATAAATTGCATTTGCCATTTTTATAGCTTCATTTAATTCTCTTTGATGTATGTTTCTGCCTGTCCCGTTACCTCTTGCACCTCCTATATGAATTTGTTCATGTAATTCTTTTAAAAATTCATTTTCATCTATTTTTTTACCGCCTTCACATAAAACTCCTGTATTTCCAGCAGCCTCAACTGCTTCATGTAAAAGTTCTGGTTTAAATTTACCATTTTCATATGGTACTTTTACTTTTGCAAAATCAGCTCCAAGACATGTAGCAACTCCCGCTGCTCCTGCTATTAAATGAGGGTCGTGTTCATCTTTAATAAATCTTCCTTTTGGATACATCCATAAAACTGCAATCATTCCTTCTTTATGAGCTTTATGCACAATTTGAGCGGCTTCTCTAAGCATTGAATGTTCATGTTCACTTCCAAGATAAACCGTATAACCGACTCCTACAATGTTTATTCCGCTTGTATTTTTAAATTCAATTACATCTTCCACATCAAACCAGTTTTGAGAATATGGGTCTTTTGCATCATATGGAATGATGTTTGTTTTTGAATTTAATTTTACAAGATACGGAATTTCCGGATAAACACTAGCAAATCTTGTAATAAGGCCCATTTGAGTAGCAAAAACGCTGATTTTTGCCTTGCTTGCTATCTCAAATAGATGTCTTGGATTTGCATCATCTTTTGCAACTCCTTCTCCATAAAAATCATTGTTTAAATGTTCTACTTTTTGATCTCCCGCAAAAAGCATAAGTCTTCCGGTACCATTTGTTAATCTGTCAAGTAATTTCAAAAATTTTTTTCTTTTTCCGGGCACTACATCAGCCGGAATTAATTTTTCCAAATCCATTTTATACCTCCTTTAAAGCAGTTTTAAAATCATTTACAAATTTTGCCGTGTCAACACCGTTTAGTATTCTATGGTCTATTGTAAAAGTAACTTTTATTTTTCCGTCAATCAAACTGCCAAATGCTGCAATTGCACAGTCTTTATCATTTATAAGTGCCGTAAATCTTTTTACATTAAACATTCCAAGATTGCTTATTCCAAAAGTCGATCCGCTTAAATCATCAAGTGTTAATCTTTTGGTTTTGATTGTTTTTAGCCACTCATTTATCTCTTGCAAACTCTTATCCTCAGCATTTTTAATAACACACATATAAAGCCCGTCATCTCTACTTACAGCTACTGAGATATTTGAAGCAGGGTAGGTTAAAAGTTTATCTTCTTTTAATATGCTTCTTGTTAGAGGATTTTTTTGCATTGCAATTGCAAGTGCTTTTATCAAAATAGCTGTTAATTTAATACCTTGCGGTTTTGTTACTTCAATTTCATCAAACATTAAATAACTTGGTTTACTCCATGCATTTTCAACTGTTTTTATTACGGCTTTTTGATTAGCGCTAAGTGGCACTGCTTTTGGAATATTGTTTTGTTTGATGTAATTTAATACTTCTTCTTTTATTATTTTATGATTTAATTCAAATTCATCAGGGTTAATCTCATACTCTTTAAGAAGTTTAAGTGCTGCGGGGGTAAAATATCTTTTCAAAATATAATTTTTTATATCCTCTTCGTGAACCGGAGTAGGTAGACGGTTTTCTTTTTGTAATTTTTCAATGTCAATATTATATTCACTTGCAAGTTTTTTAGCGACTGGTGAAGCGCTTCCTTTTGGAAGTGTGGATGGGTGAATGGATTGATGAATTGATGAGTTTTGAACGTTTGGTTTTGAGTTTTGAACATTTTGTTTTTTTTCGGAATTTGCTATTTGAAACTCAGAACCTTCTTCCTTATCCCTTCTTTCTTTTTTCTTTTCCCTGTTCACTTCTTCCTTCGCGCTCTTTCCTTTTTCCTCTCCACTTTTTACTTCTTTTGCTTCTGTATCAATTATTGCAATTACACTTTTTACCGGGACTTCTTCCCCTTCTTTTACAAGAAGTTTTTTAACTACTCCTGATTTAAATGTTTGAATATCCATAGTGGCTTTATCGCTCTCAACCTCAGCGATTTTATCGCCTTCTTTTACATATTGTCCTTCTTTTACATACCATTTGACAAGTTTTCCTTTATCCATTGTATCGGATAAAATCGGCATTACAATTTTATATTCCATTTTCAGCCTTCCATTTTAAGATTTTATCTACTATTTTATCAGGAGTAGGTATGGAAGCTAGTTCAAGTTTTCTGTTGTACGGAATAGGGACATCTTCACCTGCAATTCTAAGTACCGGTGCATCTAAATCATAAAAACACTCTTCCATAATTTGAGCTACTACCTCAGCTCCCATTCCACCTGTTTTGTGGTCTTCTTCTACAATTACGCATTTTTTTGTTTTTTTAATTGATTTTGCAATAGTTTCTATATCAAGTGGACGAAGTGAATTTAAATCAATTATTTCAGCATCAATTCCAAATTTTTTTAATTCTTTTTGGGCTTCAATTACATCGTATCTCATTTTAAGGTAAGTTAGAATTGTTAAATCTCTCCCTTCTTTTACTATTTCAGCTCTAAATGGATCGAAATCTTGAATTTCTTTAAATTCCATATCCATTGGATAAAGAAGCTCATGCTCTAAAAAAATCACAGGATCATTTGATTTTATAGCCCATTTAAGACCATGATATGCATAGGTTGCATTGCTGGCAGTTAATACTATAAGTCCCGGAACTGAGGAATAAAGTGTTTCATAACTTTCGCTGTGTTGTGCTGCAAGCTGTCTTGATACACCTCCTGGCATTCTAACAACCATAGGAATTGTCATTTTCCCACCGCTCATATATCTGAGTTTCGCTGCGTGGTTTATAATCTGGTCCATTGCAAGAAGAGAAAAGTTAACAGTCATAATTTCAGCTATCGGTCTAAGTCCTGCTATTGCCATACCTATTGCATTTCCTACGATGCTGAGTTCTGCTATTGGAGTGTCAATTACTCTTTTTTCACCGTATTTACTGATAAGTCCTTCGCTTACTCTATAACTTCCCCCGTATCTTCCTACATCTTCACCCAAAATTACTACGCTTTCATCTGCTCCCATACATTCATCAATCGCCCTGTTTAATGCACTACGGTATAACATTTTCACACTCCTTACAAAATAGATCTTCCCATAATTCTTCTATTTCAGGTTCAGGTGAAGATGCAGCAAATTCAACTGCTTCATTAATTACATATTCCACTTTTGCATCAAGTTCTCTGAAATATTTTTCATCTACTAAATTAAGTTCAATTGCTTTTTTCTTTAAGTTCTCAATTGGGTCTTTCCTTTTAAAAATTTCCATTTCTTCTTCACTTCTGTATTTCCCGGCATCACTCATAGAATGCCCTTCATATCTATAAGTTTTAGCCTCAATAAATACAGGACCAAGACCGTTTTCTATTATCTCTTTTGCCTGAGTGACCGTATTGTAAACATCGCATACATCCATTCCGTCACATGTAAAAGTAGGCATATAATTTTTTGCTTTTTCTACTAAATCTACAAAAGGAGATACCCATGATATATGTGTTCCTATCGCATAGTAGTTATTTTCAGCAAAAAACATAATAGGAAGCTTCCAAGCACTTGCAATATTGATGCTTTCAAAAAAAGCACCGGCATTGCTTGCACCATCTCCAAATATAGCAAAAACTCCGGCTTTTTCGCCTTGAAGTTTTCTGGCATATGCACATCCGACAGCTATTGGCAGATGTCCTGCTACAATTGCATCCCCTCCGTAAAAGTCTAATTTTGGATCAAACAGATGCATACTTCCGCCTTTTCCTTTACTGACACCTGTTTTTTTGCCAAAAAGCTCAGCCATTACTATTTTTGGATCCATTCCGCGAGCTAAGGCTAAAACATGCTCGCGGTAATGAGTAAATACATCACCTTTATCAAACGCCTGCATAGTCCCGACACTTACTGCTTCTTGACCAATATCAAGATGTAAAAACCCGGCAATATCGCCAAGCATATAATGCTCTTTGGCTTTTAGCTCAAATTCGCGTCCAAGTTTCATTAAATAATAAAACTTTTCAACCCTTGCTCTATTCATTGCTAAATTCCTCAATTGCTTTAAGTAAAGGAATCATATACATAAGTGCAGGACCTCCATGCATAAGTACAGCTTGCATACCAGCTTCAATCAATTCATTTTTAGTTGCGCCGAGTTTAATAGCGTTTTGTGTGTGAAAAGTAATACACCATTCACACTGTGCCGCAACAGCCAAAGCAACATTTATTAATTCTTTATTTTTTGCACTTATTGCAGAATCTTTTTCCGCTTTTTGAAGAAAATTTAAAAATGCAGAAATTTCTTCTGGTGCATCTTTTTGAAGTTTTCCAATTAATTCTTTAATTTCTTGTAGTTTTTCTTTCATTTTGCCCTCCTTAAAAGTTTTGTTTTAGAAAAGTTAAATTATTTTATTCAATATATTATAACTCTTTTATCTTTAAAGAATCCTTAAAACATCTTCCAAAGATGTAAAATAGATGAGTTTTTTTTCATCAAATAAGTTTATAGCCTCTTTAAAACTCTCTTTTCCAAGAAAAATTGGTACACTATTTTTATAATTAGTAAGCATTTTTGCAATTTCAAAGGAATTTGTCATAAACTGAGGAGTAACTATTACAAAAATCAACTCTTCATTTTTAAGAATTTCTAAAACATTTTTATATCTATCACTTGTTGCATCGCCAATTACATCAATTGGGTTATTGTGAGACCATGTAGCAGGCAAAACTTTATTGAGTTCATCCATATATTTGCTTATATCTTTTATTTTTTTATACTTACTTACTATATCAGTTAATATTGTGCCCGGTCCTCCTGCGTTTGTAACGATTATGGCATCTTTAATTTTTAAATATTTTGGTGAGAAAATAAGACTTTCAACACTTGGTTTAATAATAGCTCCTGCTATTTGGCTTAAAGTAATAATCATTTCATAATTTCCGGCTAAGTTTCCTGTATGAGAAAATGCCGCTTTTTTTGCCGCTTCGCTTTTTCCTGCTTTAAAAAATAAAATTGGCTTTTTTAAGTCTCTAATAGCTTTTAAAAACTCTTTTCCAAATTGAAGACCTTCTGCATAAATTGAGATTATTTTACAAGATTCTTGATTGTTAAGCTCATTTATTGCATGAGCAAAGTTGTAATCAGCCATATTCCCCATTGATATTACATGTGAAAAACCTATATTATAAAAATAAGCCTTATCAAGTAGAGCTGTCAAAACCGCTCCGCTTTGAGAGATTATTCCTATTTCACCTTTTTTTATAGGAGCTTTTCCAAATGTCAAATTAAGCTCCATCTCTGAGTTATAAATTCCTAGACAATTTGGACCTACCAAATTAATATCATATTTATCGGCTATCTCTTTTAATTTAAGCTCACCTTCACTGTTTCCTGCTTCTTTAAATCCAGCTGAAATAACTATTATATTTTTAACGCCTCTTTTGGCTAATTTTTCAACTGTATCTATTACAAACTTTGTAGGAATGGCTATAACTGCCGTATCAATTGGAGGAAGTTCATCTATGGAATGGTAAACTTTTTTGCCAAACAGTTCATCTAAATGTGGATTTACAAAATAGATATTTGCTTTTGAAGAGAGGGCATTTTTAGCTATTGCGTATCCGACTTTCTCTTTTTTTTCACTTGCTCCTATAATTGCTACATTTTTGTTTTCAAAAAGAGAATGAGTTTTAGGAATAAATCTTTTTTTATCTTTTTTACCTTCTTTTATCCTAACATCAACAGCAAAACATCCTTTTTCATTAATAATTAAAGGATTAATATCAAATTCGACTATATTTTCATTTACAAACATTTTTTGGATTTTTTTTATTACATCAATTAGGGCATCAAAATTATATTTTTTACCTCTAAACTCAGGGAAAATTTTTGAAATTTTTGTTTTTAAAATTGCCTTTTTTATCTCTTCTTCGTTTGACTTTGTATCAATATAAGTTACATCTTTTATAATCTCAACCAACGTCCCTCCCGTTCCAAATATTAAAACTTCTTCAAATATATCATCAAATTTTCCACCAAGTATAAGCTCAATTCCTTCTATTTGCTCTTGAATTAAAAGAAATTCAGCTTTTATATTATGTTTTTTAAGGTTATTTAAGATAATCTCTTTTGCTTTTTTTAATTCATCATTGTTTTGAATGTTTGTAATAACAGCTCCAATATCACTTTTGTGAATTGGCAAATCTACTTTTAAAACACAAGGGAAAGTATCAAAACTAATTTCTTCATCTATTTTTACTCTTTTTTCTTTTGGTGTTGGTATGTTGTATTTTTCTATCATTTTCAACTCCTTTATTCTATTCCCATTAAGGGTTTTGCAAGTTCTAGCATTTCTTTGTTGAGCTCATATTTGTTATTAACAATTTCTTCTAAATCTCTTAAAATAAATTTTTCGTTATAGTAAGTAACAATTTTATTTGGATTGTTTTCATAATTATCCATTGCAACTTTTATAAACTCAGCAGCTCTGAGTCTTTCTATAACAGTAGGACTTCCGCCTCTTTGAATATGACCTAAGATAGTAATTCTACTTTCAAATCCTATTTTCTCCTCAAACCACTCTTTTATTTTATTTGAAATTTTAAGTCCTTCTGCAACTATTGCTATAAAATAAGTTCTACCTTCTTTTATTTCTTTAAGATATCTTTTTTTAAGATTTTCTAGATTATATGGAACTTCTGGGATAAGACACATTTCAGCTCCATTTGCAATAGCACTAGTCAAAGCCAAATATCCGCATTCCCTTCCCATTGTCTCAATTACAAAAGCTCTGCTAAAAGAACTTGCTGTATCTCTTATGTCATCAATTGCACACCTTATTACATTTAAAGCGGTATCAACACCTATCATATATTCATTTAATGCTAAATCATTATCAATACTTGCAGGAATACCCATAAAAGGTACTTTAAATTCATTATAAAAAACATTTAACGCCCTAAAACTCCCATCTCCGCCAAGTATTACAAGCATATCAATTTTCTCTTTTTTTAAATTTTCATAAGCTTTTTTTCTAAATGTCTTATCAAACCATCTTTTACTTCTAGAAGAGCGAATAATTGTTCCGCCTCTATATATTATTCCTCCTACATCTTTATATTCAGCCTTTTTTATTTTTCCGTCAATCAATCCTTCTAGACCATCATATATAAAATAGGGCTCATATCCTTTTTCAGTGGAATATTCCACAAATTTTTTAATAGCGGGATTCATTCCGCTGCTGTCTCCTCCACTTGTTAGTATTGCTATTTTCATTATTTATCCTTTTTTTGAGTTTTACATATTCAATCATCCAATCATTCACCCACTTTCCTACTCTCTACTACCTTTTTGCCACCTATTTACCCATTCACTCATCTACCCATCTCCCCATCCACTCAATCATAATTTATCAGCATAAAAACTACTTCTAATTAAACTTCCGCTTACCACGGCTTTAAATCCAAGAGATAAGGCTAAATTTTTAAGCTCTTCAAATTCTTCAATAGAATAATATTTTTTAACTGGATAGTGTTTAGGAGATGGTCTTAAATATTGACCGATTGTGAGCTGTGATACTCCGACATTTATTAAATCTTTAAAAGTTTTTTCAATGTCTTTAAAATTCTCTCCAAATCCTATAATTATTGAAGATTTTGTTATTTTATATTTTGAATAAAATTCAAGAACTTTAAGACTCATAATATATGAGCTCTTTGGTTTTAGTTTTTTATGAAGTTTTTCAACTGTTTCTATATTATGGGCTAGTTTATATGCATTTGATGTGGCAATTAATTCAAGTGATTTTAAATCTCCGTTAAAATCAGGTGTTAGAGCTTCTATTTTTGTATTTGGATTTATTTCTTTTATTTTTTCAATTGTTTTATAAAAATGTGTGCTGCCGAAATCTTTTAAATCATCTCTGTCAACAGAGGTGATTACCGCATAATTTAAATTGAGTTCATTTACAGCATTTGCTATTTTTAGAGGTTCACTCTCATCAAGCTCTTTTGGTTTCCCGCTATTTACTCCACAAAACTTGCAATTTCTTGTACAAATATTCCCCATTATCATAAATGTAGCAGTACCTCTGTTGAAGCATTCACTGATATTTGGACATTTTGAAGAGAAACAAACCGTATTTATATTATATTTTTCAATAATTGAATCTGTCTTTTTTATAATTTCATCTGAGGGTGCTATTACTTTTGGTTTCATTGAACACTTCTTTTATTATTGGTTTTAATATCTCTTTTGTTTTATCAATTGAAATTTTTACTCCTTCATTATACAAAGAAGTTGCTTTGATTCCGCTTAAATTACATGGGTTAATTTTATTAAATTCAGCTAAATTTGGATTGATATGAATAGATACTCCATGTTTGCTTCTATTGTTTTCATATCTGAATCCAAGAGAGGCTATTTTTCTATTTTGTATATAAAATCCTGGTTTTTCTCTGTCATAATAAATTTCAAGAGGGAAATTGGCAAAAAATTTTGAAATAACTTTTCTTACATTTTTATAAAAAAATGGAGGGTTTTTCACATTAAAGATGAAATAGACCATCAAAGTTCCCTCATCAAAATATGTAATACTTCCGCCTCTGTCGACGGGATAGGCAAAAGGAAAATTTTTAGCTTCATTTTTACCTACCGTGAAAATAGGATTATGAGTAGCAAAAAGGAGATAATTTTCCTTTTTTTTAATTAGTTGTTCTTGTAAAGTTAGAAACTTTTTATATTCAATTTTGCCTAAATCTTTAAAATTTATTTCTGAGTATTGTTTTTCCAAGCTCCACCCCCGGTTGATTGTAGGTATTTATTTCTAATAAACTTCCAATAGCACTTGTTAGCATTTCATAATACATTATTAGTTTTCCTATGTTTTTTAAAGATAAATCATCGATTACTATTTCATCTATCGGGTATTCTTTTGCAAGAAGTGCTTCTCTTGTAGCTTCACACTCTTTATTGATAAGTTCTTCAAAAGAGCGACCATTAACAAAATCAGTAGCTTCAAGATGAGGCAGTTTTATATCAGGTATTATAAGAGGTGTTTCAAAAGAGTTTATTTTTATAAAAGTTATTGTTTTTCTTCCCATTCCTTCCATTAAAAGCTGTAAAAATGAGTGCTGGTCGATTGATCCTATATGACCTACTGGCATAATCTCTTTTCCATCTTTTCCAAGAGATTCTCCAAATAATTGCACAAACCATTCTTTAAATGAGTTTAATAAAGTAGAATAGGCAAATAAAACATTTATAGGATATTTTTTATAATTCTCAGCATAAAACGCAGCTTTTTTGCATAAATGCCACTCTTTTTTATTAAAAAAGTCATCTCTAAACTCTTTTGCACCAAGTAATAAATTTTTTGGATAAATGCCAGCGGCTAAAAGCGGTACAATTCCAACTGCACTAAGGACTGAAAATCTTCCTCCTACATTTTTTGGAATATGAAAAACATCTAAATTCCACGATGAAGCGAATTTATCAAGAGGAGAATTTTCATCAGTTATTATTTTTAAATGTGAGGAGTTGGGTTTTAAATTAAAATGATTGATTACTTTTTTAAAAATTGAAATTGTTTCAATTGTTTTACCGGATTTACTTATTACAAAAATTAAGGGATTTTTTATTTTTGAGAGTTTATCTTTTATATCTCTTGGGTCTGGATTTTCTAAAAAAAACATAGGTTTTGTTGTTTCATCTTTAATCATTTCATAAATTGCTTTTGTACCGAGTGAGCTTCCACCAATTCCTATTACTATAACTTCTTCATATTCTATATCACTAAAATCTGTATTTAAAAATCTTTGAGAAGTTTCAGGAAGATGATAATATCCAATTTCTTTACTTTCATATTCTTGTAATATATTAAAATAAGCTTCTTTTTCTTTTATATTGTTTTCATAATCAAAGTAATGTTCAAATTTCATCTTTTCTCCTTTATTGTTAATATTTATTATTATAACTCATATTTTGCTAAAATTTCATAAAAAAGGACTTTAATGAGGGCATTATTAAGTGTTAGTGATAAAACAGGTATTGTTGAGTTTGCAAAAGAACTTGAAAAACTTGGGTTTGAAATAATCTCAACTGGCGGGACAAAAAGAGTATTAGAGCAAAACGGTATAAAAGCTATTGATATAAGTGAAATCACAAAATTCCCTGAATGTTTCGGAGGTAGGGTAAAGACACTAAATCCATATGTTCACGGAGGTATTTTATACAGAAGTGGGATTGATGATGAGGAGGCAAAAAAACTTGGAATTGAAAGAATTGATTTAGTGGCTGTGAATTTATATCCTTTTAAAGAAACCATTGAAAGAACAGACGATTTTGATGAAATTATAGAAAATATTGATATCGGCGGACCTACAATGGTCAGAAGTGCGGCTAAGAATTTTAAAGATGTAATGATTGTAACGGATCCGAGCGATTACGATATGGTAATAGATGCGCTTAAAAACAATAAAAACACTTTGGAATTTAGAAGAAATCTTATGATAAAAGCATTCGAACATACAGCCGCATATGATTCTATGATAGCAAACTATATGAACGAAAGATTTAACGGCGGATTCGGGGATAAAAGATTTATTGTGGGTAAAAAGGTATTTAACACAAGATATGGTGAAAACCCTCATCAAAGAGGTGCATTATATGAATTTGAAGATTTTTATAAAAACTTAAATACCCTCAAAGGCGAAGCGAGTTTTAATAACTTAACTGATATAAACGGGGCTGTAAAAATTGCCGTAAGTCTTGGAAAAGGTGCTATTTCTATTATCAAACACGCAAATCCGTGCGGAGCGGCTAAAAAAGAGGATTTGGTAACTACTTGGCAAAAAGCGCTTGAATGCGATCCAATAAGTGCATACGGTGGAGTCGTGGCTGTTAACGGTGTAGTTACAAAAGAGCTTGCCGAAGAGATTAATAAAATATTCGTTGAAGTTTTAATTGCTGGAAAAGTTACCGATGAAGCGCTTAGAGTATTTGAAAACAAAAAAAGAATTAAAATTTTTGATTTAGGACAGCCTCATTTGGAAATTCCGGGCGATGTTTGGGATTTTAAACACATTGAAGGCGGATTTGTATTTCAGGATGCAGATAGGGTAGAAGATGATGAGGTAAAAAATGCAAAATGTGTAACAAAAGTATGCGTTGAGGATAGAAGTGACCTTGAAATGGCTTGGAAAATTGCCGCACTTACTAAATCCAACTGTGTTGTGTTTGTAAAAGATTCTCAAATGGTGGCAATCGGTATGGGAATGACAAGCAGGGTAGATGCAACAAGATGTGCGGTTGAAAAAGCTAAATCACTCGGGCTTGATATAAAAGGCAGCAGTTTAGCAAGCGAAGCTTTCTTCCCGTTTAGAGACAGCGTGGATTATGCAGCCGAAGTAGGAGTTAAAGCTATTATTCAACCGGGCGGAAGTATCAGGGATGATGAGGTTATTCAGGCTGCTGATGAAGCAGGAATTGCAATGTATTTCACAGGCAAAAGACACTTTTTACATTAAGGTATTTAATGATTGAGCCAATTATAAATCACCAAAAAGATATTAAAGAAATTTTTAAAAAAATGGAATTTTTGAGGGATAATTTCTCTCCTTTGCCTGCATTTTATGAAGAATTGTATGATTTATGCAATAAAATGAGAGATGAACTTGAATATCATTTTAATCTTCAATTTTATGGAATTACCAATGAAAAAGCAAAAAAATGCATCAATGAAAACAGACTTGTAAGAGATATGCTTTTTAGAATGCTTGATTTCATACAACAAAAGTCTCATGAAAAGAGTATGGATGCTTTTTTGAAATTTGACGATTTTGAAGAGATATTAAAAGCATATCTAAAAAAAGAAAAAGGTCTTTTTATTCAGCAGCTTAGAAGTGTTTTAAATGATGAAGAAATTAAAGAAATAGAGGAAAATATTAAAAAACTTATATAGAGTAAAATTATTATGTTAAGTCGTTGGTTTTGTTTTTAATAATTTATTAGTAAAGTAAGATAAGTGAGAATTTTAAATAAAAAGGATAGGTTATATAAGAATAACTCTTATCAAACATATTTATAGCTCAAACAAAGTCAATTTCTTTTGATTTAGGAAAAATCTATTTAGTAAAAAACCATATATCACTCCGAGTTTAAATTTATGCCAAAAACAGTTTTGCATCAAAATTTTAGAGCTCCCACATCTGTCTTTCACTTTTAATTTTCCTTCTTTCTTCTCACTACATCCTTTTCCCTTATATATCCATTCACCCATGCACCCTTATACTCATCCTCCCATCCACCCTTATACCCATCTACCCATCAACACCTCCACTCATACACCTTTATCCCTTGCTATTTTCCCTTTTTTATGATATTTTAAACCAAAAAAAGGAGTGGGTTATGTTTGATCCGTTTGATGAGCAAAAGAGTCCCAAGGATAAATTTTTTGAGATTATGTTTCATGCAAATAAAAATTTGGTAATAGAAGAACTTGAAAAAGTTTTTGAGCGCTTAGCGGCTCTTGAAATATTGGCACAGGATTGTTACGGTGATGAAGTGGAGCAGAAAATAAATGAAGTTAAATTCAATAGAAGCGACGAGCTTGAAGGTGAGGAATTTGATTTTTATATTCATACAATGGCAAATATCTTAACAAAAAATGAATAAATTTTTCTTTCTTTTTCTGCCTTTTATATTAAATGCCGCTTTTGTAACTCTGCCTTTTAACTTTTCATTAAAAAAAGACGAATTTGCTTATATGAAAATATTTTATGATAAAAAAGAGTATAATTTATCACTTAGATGGACTCTTTATAAGAATAAAGTATTAATAATTTTATATAAATATGATGGTTTTCCTTATCAAATAACATTATTTAAAAATTATCCTTTAAATTTTTTTAAAATAAAAATTGCGGATTATCCTGAATTTAGACCTTATTTATATATAAAAGTAACACAGTTTTCTGATAAAATTACTTCATTTAGAATGTTTCTTAATACAGAATTTGAAAATAAAATAAAAATTGATTTTAATAAAGGAAAGTAATGCAATTTTATGATATTTTAGATGATATGTTTAAAGATTTTGAAGAATATAAAGATATACACAAGGGAAAAGGTGTAAGAGGGACTCTTATCACCACAATATCGCCAAAGTCAAACAAACTTGCAGCAGTTGTGGAAGCTATACATCTTGCAAGTTTACTTCATGATGATGTTATTGATGAAGCAGATCTTAGAAGAGGATTTCCATCAATTAATGCAAAATACGGGGATTTTACGGCTGTTATGCTAGGGGATATTATCTATTCAAGAGCTTTTTATGAGCTTATTGATTTTGGGGAAAAAATAGCAAAAACAGTATCTAATGCCGTTTATCTTCTCTCACAAGGAGAGCTTGAAGATGTAAATTTATCAAAAGAGATGAATTTAGATAAAAATAAATATTTAAATATGATTTATAAAAAAACAGCTTCTTTAATAGAAGCCAGCTGTAAAGCAGCAGCGGTGGCTGAGGGATTAAATGAAAATGATTTTGGATTATATGGGAAAAATATAGGAATTGCCTTTCAGATAATTGATGATTTATTAGATGTAACTCAGGATGAAAAAACACTTGGAAAACCTTCAATGCTTGATTTTAAAGAAGGGAAAATGACGCTTCCTTATATTTATCTTTATGAAAAGCTTGATGAAGCAGACAAAGAAAAATTAAAATCCCTTTATAAAAAAGATTTGAGTGAAACTGAGAAAAACTGGATAAAAAATAAAATGAATGAATTAGGAATTATCTCTAAATGTTATAGCGAAGCAAAAGAGCTTGTAGAAAATGCCAAAAAAGCAATACAAAAATATAATATTCCAAAACTTGAAATAATTGCTAATAAAATAGTTGATAGAAAATTCTAAAAAGTGTAAAGTAAAAGTGTAAATTTACATATACACTTTACATTTTTTCTTCTTTTATGTAAAATGATACTATAACTTACATAGATTTTTATCAAGGAAATTTTAATGGATATCAGTTATATTGAAAAATTGGAAAAATTACTAAATTTTTATAAATATTCTACTAAACTAGCAGAGGCTCTTGGTGTTTCAAGAATGAGTATTGTCAATTGGAGGGACGGAGCTTCTATTAGTGAGGAAAACAGG
>JALWNI010000012.1 GCA_027083695.1 Nautiliaceae bacterium
TTTGTAAAATTAAAAAACGGAATTAACTTAAAAGGAAAACTGTTATACTCAGAAAATTTCACAAATATTGTTGAATTAGTTACGGGGGATCCTCTGTTCAATAAAAATATCTATTTTAAATTTACAGATGAAGTTATAGAACAATTAAATCTATATATCAATAAAAATAACGGTTTCTCAACAAATGATTTAATTTCTCTTTTTGATACATATCCATCAGATGTTAAAAAATATGTTTCCTCAAAATTTACGGAAATTCCAATTTCTAACATAGAAAATCAAATTGATAGAGCCAAAAAAAACAGGAATGTTGAACCTGAAAATGCTAATATCTTTGGTAAAGATTTGTATATCAACACAAAAAAAGACATAGCTTTATTGAGAGAGTTATTAGGAAATTCAAATTTACAAGTTCAAATGTTGTCTGATAAAATTGCAAATGAAATTATGCAATGTTCTGTTGTGTTTTTTAATGACCGGCAAGAATATGATAGTGATGACAATTTTGATGATAATTTGAACAAAACGATTGAATTAGTAAAACTTGCAAAATCCATTGCAATTAGTAGTCAAGTTAAAGATAAAGCCACAGAAAATATTGAAACCCTGTTAAAGATGAAAGACAGGGAAATACAAAAAGCCATAGCATTACTACAATCTATAAAAGTAGCTTATGAAAAAGCTTGTAAAGAAATTGATAAACAGGTATCTGAATTAATGGGGGGAGATGATATATTAAACCGAATACTAATTGATTGGGATAAGGTTAAGAGATTAAAAAGAAATGCATTAGATTGGGATCATGTAAATGAATTTTTAAAAGATGGAATAACCGATAAAAGTTTAAAAAGGATAAAATTAAGTTCTGATACAGAAAAAAAAGAAAAATTCCTTAATTTGCTTTATTGGTTAAAAGAACATTCTCAAAGTGATTATTTAGTTACAAGAATTATTAACAAATACAAAAAAATACCACCTAAACTACCATTTACAATTCTTTCATCAACCATTACAAATACTGATAATAAACCTTTATATACAAAGTTTATCAGATATATAGGCATAAAATTAAAGGTAGAAGTAAAAGAAAATGCCAAGATTACTTTTTATCTTAAATATATAGACCCAGATGGATATTTAGATAGTAATAAAAAATCCCCAAAAGGTTATACAATGTCTGACACCATTACATTAACAAAAGGCACCGAAATTATTGCATTTCCTGCTTGGGGTAATGCAAATGAATGCACTTACGAAATTGGAGAAAATAGAATTGAAATTTATGTCGATGAATATTTAATTCACACTAAAAAATTCATGGTTGATTTAGCGCCGTCTGATAAAATTAAAAAGGAATTAAATAAACTAACAAAGGAATTAGAAAATGTAAAAAACACAATTTATTATAAATCTGAAATAGATAAAGCAAAATTGGAATTAGAAGAAATTCAAAAGTTTAAATTATTTAGAACAAAATCTACAAAACTTAAACAAATTGAAGAACAACAAACCATTATAAACAATTATATTGAAAAAGGAAATAAGGAAAAAACAAAACGTATCAGAGAACTTGAAGAAAAAATCTACGAATTAAGATTAAAACTAAAATCTGTAAAATATTAATAATTATGAAAAATTTAGTAATAGTATTAGCAATGTTTATAACCGGTGTATCTTTATTTGCTCAGCAAATAGATACTACAATGGTTAAAGAATTTGAGCAACAAAAACAAACAGTAGAATATTTAAAAAAGCAATTTAAAAAGCAAAATTATTTATTACAAAAACAAAAACAAACAATATCCTTGTTATTAAACGATAGTAAACAGCAAAGAAAAGCTTTTGATAGTTTAGCAAATATTGTTAATCAAAATTCATTAAACATTAATAAAACTTCTGAACAACTTGGTGTTAAAATTGAAAACACACAAAAAGAAACAACACAAAATATTGTCAGCTTATCTGATAAAATTTCAAAAAATATGCTTTATTGGATTATAGCGGTATTATTAATTATAATTACTTTAATTATTGTTTTTATAGTGCTTAGAAAACAAATCTTTAAACAAAAAACTGATATTAACAATGATATTGAAAAAACAAGAAAAGCATTAGAACAAGAAAGTATTAAATTAGACAACAAACTTATAGAATTACTTGATAAACAATTAAATCTAATTAAAAATTCCAAACAGGATAATAGCAAAGATGAAAACGAAACTGACCATACACTAGCATTAAAGGTGGCTGATGAAATAGTAAGACTTGAAAAAAATATTGCTAAAATGGATAGTTCAACAAAAGGAATTAAACCGCTATTAAAAGGTATTGAACGTATTAGAGATAATTTTAAAGCTAATGGATATGAAATGGTTCAACTTTTAGGTAAAGAATATGATGATAGAATGAATATTGATGTCATTAATTTTATTGATGATGATACTTTACCATCGGGGAAAAGAATAATAACAAGAATTATTAAACCACAAGTTAATTATAATGGTGTTTTAATTCAACGAGCACAAGTAGATGTTTCACAAAATTAAAAAAATATAAATTATGGCAAGAACAAAAATTGATTACGGTATTGACTTAGGCACAACTAATTCTGCTATTTCCAGAATGGAAAAAGGTGAACCTGTTATTCAAAAATCATTGGATACTCAAAAAGATACTACACCTTCATGCGTTGCTTTTAACAAGAAAAAATCAGTATTAGTTGGTGATAGTGCTTTTCGTGCTTATCGAAGTGAAAGACAAAGAGCTTTAACAAAAGGAACTGATATTAATTCATTTATTGAATTTAAGCGAACCATGGGAACAGATAAAAAATATTATAGTTCTCACATGGATAAAGAATACTCATCAGAAGAACTTTCTGCCGAAGTTTTAAAAGGTTTAAAATCTTATGTTACCGATGAAAAAATTAAATCCGTTGTTATTACGGTTCCTGCTAAATTTACGATTAACCAAAAAGATGCTACAATTAGAGCAGCTAAACAAGCAGGATTTGAGCATGTTGAGCTTTTACAGGAACCCATTGCCGCATCAATGGCTTATGGATTGGACGCTAAAAACAAAAATGGTTTTTGGTTGGTATTTGATTTTGGCGGTGGAACCTTTGATGCAGCATTATTGAAAGTTGAAGAAGGAATTATGAAAGTTATTGATACGGAAGGTGATAATTATTTGGGGGGTAAAAACCTTGATTACGCAATAGTCGATGAAATAATGATACCGCATATTAAAGAAAATTTTTCTATATCTAAATTTTTAGATGATGACAAAAAAGCTCAAAATTTTAGAGATGCTTTAAAGTTTTGGGCGGAAGATATCAAAAATCAACTTTCTTTTAAAGACGAATATGATTTATATGTTGACCCGGGTGATGCCGGAGAAGATGACGACGGTGAAGAAATTGAAATTGATTTAAGGGTTAATCAAGAAATACTGAAAAATACGCTTGAACCTATTTTTCAAAAAGCTATTGATATCTGTAAAAATCTTTTGGATAGAAATAACTTATCTAACGATAAACTTGACAGTTTGATTTTAGTTGGTGGACCAACTTATTCACCAATATTAAGGAATATGCTAGAAGAACAAATTATTAAACCAGACACAAGTGTTGATCCAATGACAGTTGTGTCAAAAGGAGCTGCGTTATATGCTTCTACTGTTGATGTTCCTGATGATATTATAGAAAATGAAATAGACAAGACAAAAATACAATTAGACTTACGTTATGAAGCAACAACAGTTGAAAAAGAAGAATTGGTTACTGTAAAAATTTTAAAAGATAAAACAGAAGGAGAAGTTCCCGATACTCTTTTTGTTGAAATTGTAAGAAATGATAAAGCTTGGGCAAGTGGAAAAACTAAAATTGGAAAAAATGGTGAAATAATAGAAGTATCACTTGTTGAAGCTAAACCAAATTCATTTAATGTATTAGTTTATAACGAGCAAGGTGATTTACTACCAAGTGAACCTAGTGAATTTACGATTATTCAAGGTTCAAAAATAGGTAGTGCAACACTTCCTTATTTTATTGGTGTTGAAATTAAAAGTAGAGCATCAGGTAATGTTATTTTTAGAAGTATTAAAGGACTAGAAAAAAATCAATCAACACCGGCGACAGGAACAACAAACGGCTTAAAAACTCAAAAACAAATAAGACCGGGAGTAAAAGAAGATGTGATTAAAATCCCTCTTTATCAAGGAGAACATGGCGCTGACGGAACAAGAGCAATATATAATGAACATATTTATGATGTTATAATTACAGGTGAAGATTTGCCTAAGCTATTACCGGCAGGTTCTGATGTAGATTTAACCATAAAAGTTGACAAATCTGAGCGGATTACATTATCTGCATATTTTCCCGTATTAGATTACACACACGAAGTTGAAGTGCCAAGCAATACCACTCAAAAAGAAATTGATGCCAATTGGTTAGAAAGTGAAATAAATAAAGCGATACAAACTTTGAATATCATAAAACAAGAAGGTATTTATCAAGACCATGAAAAATTGCAGAAACTTGATGCTGATTTAACCGATATTAAAAAGCGATTTGAACAAGGGCGTAGTGATTATGACCGTAAAAAAGATGTTTTGGATAGTTTAAGACGTTCTTTAATAATACTTGATAAAATTCAAGAAGCAAGTGAATGGCCAAAAATCGAAGAAGAACTAAAAGATGTTTTTTATCATTTGGAAGAAACAAACAAACGATTTGGTAATAGTAAATCTAATGCGATTGTAGAACAATTTAAAGAAAAAATTCCTCAAATTATTAAAGAGAAAGATGTAAAAGTGGCACAAGAGTTTATAGACAATATGCGTCAACTTGATTTTGCTTTGGTAGATCAAGGGCTTGGTGCACAATTTGAAATAATGATGCTAAAAAACTTTAACGATGATTTCGAAATGTTAGATTGGAAAGATAGAAATCGTGCCAGAATGGTATTAAATCGTGGCTTGGAAATAGCGGCTAATAATCCATCAAAATCTCAGTTAAGACCTATCGTTGTCGAACTGTATAAATTATTACCCGAAGCTCAAAAACCAATTATTGGGGATGATGAACACTTACAAGGATAACGTAATAAAAAATGAATACTATATTATCTAAAAAACAAATAATAAATTCCACCTATGAAGTCAAGTTTTTTATAGGGGGAGATAGTTATTTTGAAAAATACAGAGTAAAAGGCAAGGATGATAAAAATTACTTATTAAAACTTTACAACAGTTCGAAGTTGTCAACTTATGATTTTAATCAAAATAATTTAGTTGAAGTTCAAATTTTATCATCTTTAAACAACAACAATATTGTAAAGTTGATTGACCACGGTGAATATGTTCAAGATAATCAAAAATATCATTATATTGTTTTCAACTTTATTTCAGGTGAAACTATCAAAGATAAATTTGAAAGAGATGGTTTTTTCTCACAATATTCAGCTGTTCCGGTAATTATTTATTTATTGGAAATATTATCAGATTTACACAAAAAAAATCCCGCTGTTATCCATAACAATATCAACATGGATAGTGTTTGGTTAGATTATTCTAATGCAGAAAAGCCGGTTTTGTCTGATTTTGGTTTTGCCAGATATATTACAAGTAAAAGTAATTCTTTAAATTTAAAAAGACTTAACCCCTTTTATATCGCACCGGAATTATACAATGGTATATTTACACCGCAAAGTGATATATTTTCAGTTGGAGCTTTATTATATCACATGATTTTTGGTATTCCGCCTTGGCATATTGAAATCCCTGCTTATCAACATACAGAAGAAAAATTTATTAATTTAATAAATGAAAAACGAGAAGGAGAATTAACGTTTGCTTTAAAAGATTTTAATGTCATTGAAGATACTTTCTTACAGGAAGTTATTAAGAAAGCATTAGCTATAAATATTGATGATAGGTTTAAAAGCGCTGATGAATTTATAAAAGCTTTAAAAAGAGAAACTGTTATTGAAGGTAGAAAAAAAACAGTTGTGAAAAAAGCTAAAACAAAAAAAGGTGCAGGATTTTCTGCCATTGCAGGAATGAAAGAATTAAAATCAATTTTAGAAAATGATGTGATTAAAGCTTTAAACGAACCGGAACTTTATAAGGAATATGGTGTAACCATACCTAACGGAATGTTGTTGTATGGACCACCCGGTTGTGGTAAAACTTTTATTTCTGAACGTTTTGCAGAAGAAGTCGGCTTTAATTTTCTTGAACTTAAACCTTCTGACATTAAAAGTAAATATATTAACGAAACAGAAGAAAAAATTAGTAAAATATTCCAAGAAGCAGAAAAAAAAGCGCCTACAATAATTTTTATAGATGAAATAGATGCTGTTGTGCCAAGTAGGGAAAGTAATTTACACCAAATGCAAGCAGGACCGGTTAATGAATTTTTAACACAAATGTCAAATTGTTCGGAAAAAGGTATCTTTGTAATAGCTGCATCAAACCGTCCTGAAAAAATTGATCCTGCAATTTTACGTCGTGGTAGAATTGACAGAATTATTTATGTTCCACCACCAGACTTTGAAGCGAGAAAAGAAATGTTTAAAATTTATCTTAAAAACAGACCGATTGATCTTGCGATAAATTATGAAGAGTTAGCAAAAAAAACAGAAAATTATGTATCGAGTGATATTAAATTTATTGTTGATGAAGCATCAAGAAATGCTTTAAAATCAAGAGAACGTATAACACAAGAAATTCTAGAAAATGTAATCTCTGTTACGCGTCCTTCTGTTTCTAAAAAGGAAATTGATAGATACAAAAAACTTAAAGATGAACTAGAAAACAATAATGATAATAACGACTTAGGCGGCAGAAAGCCAATTGGTTTTAGATAACAACAAAAAATGATATATTATGGATAAAAATAAATTTAAAAAAATCTTATTTAAAGTAGCTTTTTGTGCTATGGCATCTGATGGTGAAATTCAAAAAGAAGAAATAGAAGAATTAAAATACATGGATAAAAACACTTCTTATTTTGCCGATATTGATTTGTCAGATGAATTAAAACAATTAGTTGATGACTTTAAGAATAAAGGTGCAAAAGTTATCGAAGAACTTTTTGAATTATTAAGGACAACTAAACTAAATCCTGTTCAAGAGTTACTAATTTTAGAAGTTGCGTTAAGAATTATAAATGCCGATAATGTCATTGATGAAAACGAAATTAAATTCGTTAATTTTTTGCGTTCTAAACTAGAATTATATGATGAAATTATTATTGACAGGTTTGGTGATTTAGATATTTTATACACTAGTGAATACTCAAAAAATAAATTGACATTAAAAGATGAAAAAGATTTTACAGCAAATATTGAATTGCCAAGCATTTCTAATTTGGAAGATATAATAATTGAAAAAAAAGAACAATAGCCAACAGCTATTGCCATACACATTTGCAATTCGCACAGTCCAATGCTATACCCAAAATTGCAAATAAGTATGGCAAGCCAGTGCTAAAAAAATATATATTGCAATTTTTGAAAAGAATAATGCCAGTGGCTAACACAGTGTATAGTTAATGGCGGTTAATCGTTGAAATTCAACATTTTGCATTTAATCAAAGTAAGTGCTAAAATGAAAGTTAAGAGCTATAAAATCCGCCACTAACCATACACGTAGCCGTTATAGCCCACTTGGAAAAGATTTTCTAGCGATACAATGCGGAGATAAATTTTATATTACTTCTCTCCTATTTTAAATGAGAAATTTAGAAATTATAAAAATTTAAAATAAGCTAAATTGAGTGC
>JALWNI010000013.1 GCA_027083695.1 Nautiliaceae bacterium
TACAAATTTAGATAAAAAAACAATTCAATTTATGTTATATTCTTTTCTTCTTGCCATGTTTATTTCAGAAATTATTTTATTTTTAATTTTTTTTAAAATAATAAAACTAATTCATAAAGACCCTACACCTTTTATTTCTCACTCTTTTTATACTACATTTCTTGCTTTTACAATAATATTGTTAATTGATAATTTTTTTAAGATAAAAAATAAATATTTAAAAGTATTTGATATTATATTTATATTTACTGCTACTGCAAATCTTTTTATAAATGGAGGAAGAATAGGACAAGTAATTTTTGCATTTTTAATTATATTTTATTTAAGCTATAAATTTAAGAAAAATTGGAAAATTATTTTAGGAGGTATAATTTTACTTCCAATTATTTATGCTATAGCTTATAATTTTTCTCCTGTTTTTAAACATAGAGTAAGGGTAACATATGATATGTTAATAATAGCTAAAAGGAAAAATAAAATTGATTTTTATAAAACAAGTTTTGGACAAAGAGTTTTAGTGTGGAAAATATGTCTAAAAGATTTTGAATATAATTTTTCTATAAAAAAATTATTAATTGGAAATGGATTTGGAAAATCAAGAAAAGAATATCTGTTTATTAGAGATAAATTTTATAAAAAAGATAAATTTATATATCATATGACCCATCCTCACAATATGTATATTTATTTGTTGTGTAATGGAGGTGTTGTTTTATTGAGTATATTTTTATATATACTGTTTTTATTCTTTAAGTTAAATTTTTTTGAATATGACATTTATGCTAAAATATTTGGATTGACAATAATTTGTCTCTCTTTTACAGAGGATTCAATTATGAGAGCCTATGCTATTTTATTTTTTTCTCTTTTTATTGGAATGTTTTATGCATATAGAAGAATCAGTCTTTCCATCTATTATGAAACCAGTAATACTCAGAAGGATAACGTTTAATCATATCTTCAATCTCTTTTGCTTGCCACTGGGTAAAAGTTTCAATATTTCCTTCAAAAGTTTTTGGTTTTTTAAATTCTGCAATATATTTTCCATTTTTTTTATAACAAAATCCGGGAATTACAAGAGCTTTTGTAGTTTTTGCAAGTTTGCTTACAGCCGGGTTAAAGCGTGTGGGTTTGAAAAATTTCACAATAGGGGCATCTTTGTTTTTGGTATACTGATCTATAAGTATTCCCAAAATTCTTTTTTCTTTAATGAGTGCTCTCATAATCTCTTTTGCACCGCTTTTTTTATTTATTAATTTAATATCTTCATTTGAGCGTATTTTTTTGAAAAATCTGTTTATTTTTTCATTTTCTATTTCTCTCATTACAATAGCTATTTGTCTATTATATTTTTGAACAAGAAATTTAGGTGTAATTTCCCAATTTCCAAAATGTGCAGTTACTAAAATCACAGGTTTTTCTGATTTTAATGCTTCTAAAAGATATTCTTCTCCTTTAATTTCTATTTCTTCGTATTTTTTTGGATTTTTTTCAAATTCAATAGTGTCTTCAAAAAAAGTCAAGAAATTTTTATATGTGTTTTTTGCAATTTTGATTTTTTCTTTTTTGCTTTTTTCAGGAAAAGCAATATCTAAATTTTTTAAAACTACCGGTTTTCTGAAAAAATCAAGATAATAAACAACACCCCAGAGTCTTCCAAGCATTTTTATACTGGCTAAAAAATAAAATAGTCTAAAAAGATAATACATTACACTCCCATATTTTTTATTATATATTCAGCTCCGTTTTTGCTGTTTATTTTAGCCAAATTTTTAGAAAATTCTTCCATATCAATTTTTAAAATGTCAATTATTTTTTGAAGTGTTATTTCATTTTGTCTAAAAACAAAAGAGGCTTTTTTGTCCGCTAAAAACTTTGCATTGTGGTATTGATGGTCTTTTGCGGCGTAAGGATAGGGGATAAAAACTGCCGGAAGTTGATTTGCCGCAAGTTCAAAAAGTGTGGACGCTCCGGCTCTGCTTATAGCAAGGTCGGCTTTTTTCATTTTTAAAATTAAATTTTTATCAAAATCAAAAAAATCAGCTTCAATTTTATTTTTTTCATAAAAATTCTTTACTTTTTCATAATCTCTTTTTCCACATTGATGGATTATTTTAATTTCTTTTTCTTGTAAAGTAGGTGCAAGATTCAGGGCTAAATCGTTTATAAAACTAGCTCCTTGGCTACCTCCTAGAAAAATCACTGTTTTAATCTCTTTTCTGATTCTTGCCGTTTCAAAAAAAATTTCATCGACTGGATAAGGATCATTAAATAAAAAAGTATTGAAAAATCTTTTGCTGAAAGGTTTTAAAAGCTTATTTAATGAACCTATATGAGCGTTTTGTTCGTGGATAAATAGCTCTTTTTGTGAGAGTATAGCCGCAAAAGATGCAGGAGCTGCGCTAAATCCTCCAACACTGAATATTTTATTTATATTGTGCTTTTTTAAAATCCGTTTTGCTTCAAACGAAAGTTTTATTATGTGTGTGAGGGATTTGATTTTGTTTATTCCTTTTTTGTTTACCACACCGCTTGAATTTAAAAAATATTTTGCTTCAAATCCATTGTCATTTTCAAACCATTCCCTGTCCTGCCCGGTGGTAGAGCCTATATATATAGGTTTTATTCCTTTTTTATTCAATTCGTCTTTGATAATTTTTGCAATTCTTAAATGACCGCCAGTTCCTCCGCCTGTAATTGCTATCATAATTTAGCCCTTTTACTAATCATTAAAACCATTCCGATTCCTATACATAAAGCCAAAAGAGAGCTGCCACCATAACTCAAAAAAGGAACTGTTAAACCTTTTAGGGGAATTAAAGATGTTACGCCAAGAGCATTAAATATAAACTGAATTGCTATTAAAGAGCCAATTCCAAAAGCAAATAATTGATACTCTTTTTTTTCGCTTCTATAAGATATTTTAAAGATTCTGTAAATTAGTAGACTTATTAAAATTATAATAATACTGATTCCTATAATTCCGCTCTCTTCCGCTATTCCAGATAAAACAAAATCAGTATGCACATCACTCAAAAAACCAAGTTTGAATATTCCATTTCCTATTCCTGTTCCAAATGTTCCTCCATGGTAAATAGCATTTAAAGATTGTTGAATTTGACCGTTTGAGATAATAGAGGAATGCGTATCAGAATTTGGGAAAAAAATCTCGCTCATTCTATTTAACCATAAACGAATTCTTTCCATTCTGTAAGGTTTTATAATAATAGCAATAATAAATCCAATCATTCCAAATGCAGAAATAATTCCTATTGTTTGAAATTTTCCTCCCGCGATTAATAACATTAAGATAAAGATTGCAAGCATTACAATTACCTGTCCAAGATCTGATTGATAGGCTACTACAAAAAACCAGAAAAACCCTAAGAACAATATATATATAAAAATTTGTTTTAACTCTTCTCCTAATGATTTATTTCCCATTTTTCTTGTAAAACTCCATGATAAAAAGAAAATCATACCTATTTTAAAGAATTCAACGGGAGCTAATTTTACAATTCCTAAATTTATCCATCTTCTAGCACCGTTAATGGTTGGAGCAAGAGAATGAGGTAAAAAAGGCATAATAACAAGTAAAATGGATGATATAATTAATATTGCCCATCCTATTTTGTTAAACCATTTATCTGTATTTAAATATGCTAATAAAATCATAATTCCCATACCAAAAAAGGATATTACAATATATCTAATGACAAAATGATATTGTGATAGCCCCGTTCTCATTTCTAAAAATGTTGGCAAAGAATATGAAAAAACACTTCCGATTATCATAAGAATAGTTACAATAATAAATATTAATATATCTGCTCTTTGCAAAAAAATCCTTTATAAAGTATAATAATATAGAATTTTATCATTTTTTATTTTGGAATGATTATTGCTTATTTTATAAAAAAGGATAAAAGTGGCATTTAATATTACTAAAACATTTAATATTTTAGAACAATCTTTGTATTATAGACAAATAAGACAAGATTTAATAGCCAGTAATATTGCAAATGCGGATACACCTTTTTATAAACCAAAAGATATAAGATTTGAAGATGCATTGCAAACAGAAGCAGAAAAATTATATAATAATAATTCAAAAAAACTTAAACTTGCACAAACATCACCAATGGATTTGGAACCAAAAAATATAGATAATGAATATAAACCGACAATATTTTTTAGGGATGGGCATTTAGCAAGAAATGATGGGAATAGTGTAGATATAGATGTAGAAACGACTGAATTGGCAAAAAATTATATAGCATATAATGCAACAGTTGCCGCTATAAAAAAAGATATACAGATTTTTAATGCTGTTATAGAATATTCAAAAAATATATAGGATTTGAAAAATGGGATTTTTAAACAATTTTGATATTTCAGGATATGGATTATCGGCACAGAGATTTAGAATAAATATTATTTCTGAAAATATTGCAAATGTAGATACTACTAGAACACCTGAGGGTGGTCCGTACAGAAGAAAAGAGGTGATTTTTAAAGCTGTGCCGTTTGATGAAGTTTTAAATAAAGAGTTAGATGATAATTCAAATTTTTTACCATATTCAAATCCTTTGGATGAATCCGGTGAAGATAATATTGAAGCAAAAGATCCTATTGAGACTGTGGTTGTAGATAAAGTTGTAAGAGATGACCCAAAACCGATACTTAAATACGATCCAACTAATCCAGATGCTGATAAAAATGGATATGTGGCATATCCAAATATTAATCCAGTAGTTGAAATGACCGATTTGATTGAAGCAACCAGAGCGTATCAAGCGAATGTAGCGGCTTTTCAGAGTGCAAAAGCAATAGCACAGAGTGCTATATCGATACTTGAAGCATAAGGATAATAGATGGCTTTTATTAATAAAATAGAAAATTCTCAAAATATAATATTTAAATCAAAAAAGAATAAAAGTGGAAATGATTTTGAAAATTTATTAAAAAAAGAGATTGAGAGTACCAATACTGCGCTTGAAAATGCTGAAAAAGTAGAAGTCGGGATTGCAACAGGCGAAGTAAAAGATTTAGCACAAGCGAATATTACAATTCAAAAAGCAGAAATGCAGATGAAAATGATGTTGGAAGTTAGAAATAAGGCTATTAATGCTTATAAAGAGCTTCTAAAAACTCAGATTTAGATAATTAATGAAAAATAATTATAGAATACCAATTATTTTTCTTTTTTTTATTTTCTTTTTTTTAATTATATTCGGAGATTTTTTATATTTAAGTCTACATAAACCTCCAAATTATTTTACTCCTAAAACTTATAAAAAAATTATCGCATTAAGAGGAAATATTTTTACTAAAAATTATATAGTTGCAAAAAGTGAAAAAATTTATGCTGTAAGTATAAATCCAAAATTTATTGACCCAAATAAAAAGAATCTTTTTATAAAATTATTTTCTATTTATACTTCTGTTCCTCAACAGAAATTAAGAAATCTTTTAAAATCAAAAAAATATGTGATTCTTGCAAAAGTTGATTTAAAGACAGCTCAAAATTTAAAATATCTGTTGAAAGTATTAGATAAAAAAAGAGTGTTTTTAACAGATAAAAATACGGGGCTTAGGATTGGATATTCGATTACTGATTATTCATTTAAAAGAGTTTATCCATATAAAGACACTCTTGAACCAGTCCTAGGTAGATATAGACCTGATAAAAAATGCGGTGAAAATGGACTTGAAGAATATTATAATACATTGCTCTCACCAAAATCTAATGGAATTGTAAAAGGATATAGGGATGTTTATGGAAATATAATTTATGATAATAATGTTTTTATAAAGCATGCTGTAAACGGACAAAATTTGCCATTAAATATAGACCTTGTTCTTCAAAGAAAAATAGAGAAATTGTTAGATATGCAAAAAAAGAAATTTAAAGCTGATGAGGTTATGGCAGCTGTTATGAACTCTAAAACTGGTAAAATTTTGGCAATAGCATCTTCAAATCGATACAATCCGGAAGATGTTAGAAAAAAAGATATAAAAAATATGAAAATAGGTTTTATAAGAACATTGTACGAACCCGGCTCTGTAATGAAACCTATAACATTTGCTATTTTGCTTCAAAATAATAAAGTAAATCCTTATGAAGTATTAAATGGATACAATGGTAGATGGAAACCAAAATGGAGGAAAACGCCAATTATTGATGATAAGCCTTTTGCATGGTTAAGTGCTGAAAATGCAATAGTTTATTCAAGTAATATTGTTATTTCTCAATTAGCTTTGAGATTAACAAATAAAGAATTTTACCAGGGGCTTAAAAATTTTGGATTAGGGAATTATAGCGGTATAGATTTACCTTATGAATTAAAAGGTTATATTCCTAGTTTGAAAAGATTAAATTTTCCTATTTATAAATCTACAACTGCATATGGATATGGGATTTTAGTGAATTTTATTCAGCTTTTAAAAGCTTATAATGTTTTTAATAATTTTGGAATTGAGATTACTCCAAAAATTGCAAATGTTCCAACTACATATAAAAGAGTTTTATCTGCAAAAAATGCTGAAATAATGAGAAATATATTAAGAAAAGTAGTTTTAAAAGGTACTGCAAAAGCTGCAATTATTGATGGAATTTTTACCGCTGGTAAAACTGGAACGGCACAAAGAAGTGTAAATGGTAAATATGGCAGGACCTATAATTCTTCTTTTTTTGGTTTTGCCGATGATAATAATCATAGATATACAATTGGTGTAACATTTATCAATATAAAAGCCAAATGGCCAAATTATTTTGCATCAAATTCTGCTGTGCCTACATTTAAAAAAATTGTTGATATAATGATAAATCAAAACCTTTTAAGGAAAAATGGTAATGGAAAATAACACTATTTTAAAACAGATTATTCAATTTATGAATGTAGAGTTTTTGTCATTGCCTCTTTATAAGATATTTTTAGCATTTTTTATTCTTTTTATTTTTTTAATTTTTAGAAAAGCTTTTACACTTTATATTTTACAGTTTTTTAAATTTTTAACCAAAAAGACAAAAACTGATATAGATGATAAATTGTTTAAAGCCGTTAAAGAGCCTTTAAAATTTCTTTTTATTATCGGTGGGATATATTTTTTCTTCTATTTTTTGGAACTCAGAGGTGAAGTTTTAAAACATATACTTAAAGCTTTTTTGATTTTTGATCTTTTTTGGGCATTTTTTAATATAGTAAATGTGTTTGAAGATAAAGTATTTCATTTTATAGGAAAATACGGCAGGGCTTCAAGGGAGATGGCCTCATTTATTATAAAAATAACAAAAGTACTGATCATTTCCCTTGGCGTTATAGCCCTTTTACAGGAGTTTGGCATAAATGTTACCGGATTTTTGGCTTCCCTTGGACTTGGAGGTCTTGCTTTTGCATTGGCAGCGAAAGATACGGCAGCTAATATTTTTGGGGGAATTGCAATTTTAACTGATAATATATTTAAAATAGGAGAATGGATAAAAGTGGGAGATGCCGAAGGTGTAGTTGAAGATATCGGTATGAGAACCACAAAAATAAGGGCATTTGACAAAAGACTTATAATCGTCCCTAACGCAACCATAGCAAATTCAAATGTCGAGAATTTTTCAAGAAGAGATAAAAGAAGAGTAGTTATGAGAATTGGACTTACTTATAATACTTCAATAGAAACAATAAAAAAAGTTGTTGAAGAAATCAGAGAAATGTTATATAATCATCCTAATATTT
>JALWNI010000014.1 GCA_027083695.1 Nautiliaceae bacterium
CTTTTATAATATCAATTTGATTATTTAAAGTTTTAAGTTCACTTTTTTCTACACTATCGTCAATTTTTACTATTAAAGTATTGTTTAAATTTTTAGCTTCTAAATTTTTATAAGCTTTTGTTACTAAACCGCTAACAGCAGCCCTGATTTGAAAAGTTTTAAACGGTTCCACTTTTGCTTCATATCCAAATAAAAATACTGCCATTACAATAATTAAATATTTCATTTTTCTCCTTATAATAATTGTTTTGATATTTCTTCAAATTGTTGGCTATCACCCTGAATAAAAGCTTTTACAATTGGATTTTTTGAATTTTTAAATTCCTCGACAGTGCCATACTCAACAATTACGCCATTATACAATAACGCCACATAATCTGCACTTTTAAAAGTCTCTTTTAAATCATGTGAAATTACCACACTTGTCATATTATGTTTTCTTGTCAGATTTTCAATCATTCTCGTTATTCTATCACTTATAATAGGATCAAGTCCACTTGTTGGCTCATCATAAAGTATATATTTTGGTTTTAAAATTATTGCTCTTGCAGTTGCAGCTCTTTTACGCATCCCACCGCTAAGTTCATGAGGGAAAAGATATGCTACTCTATTTGCATCTAAACCCACCATTTCAAGGGTTTTGAAAACTTCTTCTTTTATCTCTTTTTCTTTAAGATTCGTATGTTCTCTCAAAGGAAAAGCGACATTATCATATATATTCATACTGTCAAACAAAGCACCTTCTTGAAATGTAAATCCTACTTTTTTTCTTATTTTATAAAGAGTACTTAAATTTGCCTTACCAACATCAATACCATCAACCAGTATTTCGCCACTTGTAGGTTTAAGTAGTCCTACAATATGTTTAATAATAGTAGATTTTCCCTGACCAGAAAGTCCTAAAATATAAGTAATTTTATTATCATAAATAGTTAAATTAACATCTTTTAAAACTTCTTTATTTCCAAATACTTTTTTTAGATGTTTTATTTCAATCATTAAAACCCTTGAAATTTTTAAAATTTTATCAAAATTATATAAACTTTTCCTTTATAGAAGTATTAATTTGTAAATATTTTTCTTAAAGTTTGCTTAAAAATTTGATATAATATATAAAAAAAGGTAAAAAAATGAATATAAATATTTTACCTATAAATTTTTTACAATATAATATTTCTAAAATAAGCCCGATTTATAATCCAAATTATGTTAATAATCTAATTGGGAATGGAATAGTAAGTGATTATTTTTCTCCTATTACCATTGCACAAAATCCATTATTTCAACAGGTAAATAATTTAAATGAAAATATTGGCATTTTACAAACAGCGACAAATGGAATAGATAAAATTTTAAACTATATTGACATATTAAAATCAATAAATCCAGATGAAAAAAAAGTTATAAATGATTTAGTAAATGAAATTAATACAACAATAAAAAACACTACATTTAATTCAACTTCTATATTTAATCAAACTCTTAAAATAGGAACTGAAAATATATATTTATCTATTCCTCTTTTAGATTTAAATAAAACGACTATTGAAGATTATGAAAAATTTTTAACACAAAAAAAACAAGATATATTTAATATTTTAAAAAATATTTCAATAAATCTACCCATTAAGACAACATTTAATCCATTTAATACTGACACTTTTGAGAATTTATTAAATTCAGGAGAATTAACAACAGCATATAAAAAAGATTTAATTAACCCTTATACGCTTCAATTACTCTTCTCTTAAATCGTAATGAAGTTCAATTCCTTTATTTGTGGTAACGAATCCTTTTATTATTATTTTCCCTTCATGTACCATTTTATGATGTTTTTTGCATAAAGGTATTAAATTATATTTATGATTAACCGGAATATGACCGATAAATCCATCTTTTGCTTTTTCTTTTTCTTTAATATGATGGACATCTTCAACAACTGCACCACATATAGCACATGTAGCTACATATAGATTTTTATTGTAACGAGACCTCTTTTTCTTTATTAATAATTCAAGCTCATTATATTCTTTTGTAAGTTTTTTTCTTATCTTTTCAGCTGTTTTTAAAAATTCATTATCCATATAAATTGATTTTGCAAATTCAAGTCCATAAACACTACTTCCACTGCCATCTTTAAGCTTTCTATCATAAATTAACTTTTCTCCATCAAAATAAACTTCTAAATGCTTAGCTACTACATTTGGTAGATTTTTTATTTCCTCCAAATCCATAAGCTGATGAAGATGTGTAGCAAAAACAAATTTTATTTTCTTTTTAGCAAGTTTAATAACAGCACTTGCCACTATACTAAGAGCAGACAAAGTTTCAGTTCCATGAGCTATTTCATCTCCTAAAACGAGAGAATCGCTATTAGCTCTTTTAAATATATTTTTAAGTTCTAGCATTTCTACTGCAAATGTTGATAAACCTTTTGAAAGATTATCTTTCGCTTCTATTCTTGTAAAAATACCTTTAAATGGTTTATATTCCATTACACTTGGTACAAAAAAACCACTTTGTGCCAAAAATATAGCAATACCCACACTTTTCATAAGCGAACTTTTACCAGAAGAGTTGATTCCATATAAAAGCATTCCATCAAATTCTGTAAAATCCACATCATTTGGAACATAAATGCCGTTTTCTTGATTTGCTTCAATTAATGGATGTCTCAAATTTTTAAATATTGTTTTTATAGATATTTTTGGTTTAAAAAATTTTTTCTCTTTTGCAATTTTTGCACTTGAAACAGCAACATCTATTTTTGCTATTTCTTCTGCAAATTCTTCTAAAAAATTAAATTTTTTTTCAATTTCATCAAGTTTTTCCATATAAAGTTTGGAAGTTTTTTTGATTATTTTGCTCTCTAATGCCAAAATTTTTTCACTCAATAAATCAATAACATCTCCACTGATTTTAACTGAATTAGTAAGTTGTTTGATATTAAAATCTTTAAAAAATATATTTTTCCCATCAACTTCTAAAAATGTATCAAAAAATTTTGATTTTATCATATTAAATCTAGTTTTTGTCATACTTAAATAATGACCTTCTTTATCCAAAACACCTATTTCAACTTTAATATCTCCTAATGACTCTATTTTATTTTTTATTTTCAAAAGTTCATTAAGATAATATTTTTTCTCTTTTAGTAACTCGTCAAGTTCTCTATCTATTCCCTCTTTAAAAAAGGACTCTTTAATATCTTCAAGTTTTACATTTACTTTATCTAAATTAAAATTCTCTTCTAAATAATTTAAAAAATTATCAATTTTAGTAGTTCTTTTTTTAAGTTTTAAAAATATTTCACTTCCTCTTTTTAAAGAAGAATATAAAAAATTAATCTCAAAAGGATGAAGTCTTTTTATTTTTATCTTTCTATTAATTTTTTCTATATCGTATATATCTCTTAAATCAAACTCTTTATATTTTTTCAACATAAATTCAACTGCTTTATATCTCTTGTTTAATTCATCTTCATCAAAAATAGGATTAAAAAGCCTCTCTTTTATAAGCCTTCTTCCCATTGGAGTTTGAGTTTTATCAATAAGTTTTAATACTTTATCAATTTCAAGCTGTTTTATAGGGTTATTGCCAAGATATACAAATTTTTCATCCTCGATTATTACCGGTTCTTTTATTTTATTCAATAAATTTTTATTATGAAGCAATACAAATTCAAGTAAAATAGCCAATGATTCAGTAATTAATGGATATTTTTCCAAATTCATAACTTCAATTGGACTAAGAAGACTTTGAATATTATAAACTCTTTTAAATAATTCGTTTTGATATTCTATTTTCATTCTTGTTTTGTTAATAATTATATTTTTACCATCAAGCTCTAAATAATTAACTATTTCATCACAATCTACATTTTTTAAAGTCAAAATAATTTCATTGCTTTTATATGTTTGAAGCAACCTAAATAATTCATCTAATGCAAATGTTTTATCTTCTTTTGTAGAATAATTTTCATATACATAACTTTTTCCAGTATTAAGATCAATATTTGAAAATCCTACATGATAAGCACTATATTTTTCTATAATTATACTTGTAACATAATTTTCTTCTGATTTTGAATACTCAATATTTACACCGGGTGATATTATTTCAGCAAGATATCTTTTTACATTAGGAGGAGTTCCCTTTTGTTTTATAAGAATAATAGTATATCTGTTTTCATCAATAAGTCGTTCAAGATATCTATCAAGTGCGTGATTTGGAAACCCGGCCATTAATGGATTTTTAACATCAATTTCTGGAATAGATTTATTTTTTTTTGTAAGCTGAATATTTAAAACATTTGCAATTTCTCTGGCTCTTCCAATTCCATCAGCTTCATAAGTTTCAAAAAAAGTCCCGACTTCCATTAAAACAACGGCATTCGGATAAATAGAATCAAAATATTTTTGAATTTCAAAATAAATTTCTGTTAGAAGTTTTTTAGAATTTAGAAGCTTATTAATATCCATTTATACCTTTTTTATATATAATTATATCAAATTAACCTCAAAAGGAGCAGATATGACGCTACTTTATAAAATAAATAATAACAAAATTATCCCTGCACACAAAATAAAAGAAGCAAATATTATTAGACTTATAGCTCCCTCTCAAAATGAACTTGAAAAAATTTCTACATATACAAATGTTCCTATTGATTATTTGTCTGCCGCTTGTGATAAAGAAGAAAGACCTCGTATTGAAAGTGAAGACAATATTCATTTGATTATTTTGCATATACCTTATGAAGATAAAGAAACGGATATTCCAGTTATTACTATCGCATTTGGAATTATTATAACTCAAAACCATTTAATAACAGTCTGCTCCGTAGAAACAAGTTTATGGCAAAATACTTTAAAAAGCAAATTAAAAAAAATTTATAATAATCTCCCTTTTTCTCTAATGTGTTTAATTACATTAAATATTGCAGATTTTTATTTAAAAAATCTCAAAAAAATCCAAAAAAAAGCCGATGAAGTAGAAAAAAAGATTCATAAATCAATGACCAATGAAATGTTAATTAATATGCTAAATCTTGAAAAATCTCTTGTCTATTTTTCAACTGCTTTAAAAGGTAATGATTTAACATTGCACAAAATTATGAAACTTTTTCATTCAAAACTCACAGAAGAAGAAAAAGAATTAATAGAAGATGTATTAGTTGAATTTAAGCAAGCACATGATTTAACAGAAATACATAGCAATATTTTAAGCGGAATGATGGATGCATTTGCTTCTGTAATTTCGAATAATTTAAATGTAGTAATGAAATTCTTAACTTCCGTAACAATTATCTTAATGATTCCAACTCTCATTACAAGTGCATATGGAATGAATGTTGATAATATCCCATTTGCTAACAATCCTCATGCCTTTTGGATAGTAATAGGATTTTCATTTTTCATTTCATTTGTAAGTGCAATTATTTTTTGGAGAAAAAAATTATTTTAATATAATACATAAAAAAGGAGTAATGATTATGAAAAAACTATTGGTTTTAATATTATTTACATCAATGAGTTTTGCTTTTAACTGGAATAGTATTGTCGGATTTTTCAAAAAAACAGTAAATACTTTAAGTTATACAATCGCTACAAGCGGGATAAATCCAAGAGTTTATGAGTTTGATACACAAGGTTATCCAAGAATGCATTGTGTTGTAATTTTTAGAAACGACACCCATACAGCCCCTGCTATGCAATGTATTGAAACAAAGCCTCAATATATTAAAATGAATGAAAAATTAGCAAAATAATATCTCAACTCCTCTTATTCTTCCCCCTAAATCCTTAAAAAATTCATATTTACAGTTAAAATTATCTAAAAATTCACTTAAAGGCTTTTTTTGATTATAACCAATTTCAAGGATTAAATGTTTTATTTCAAATTTAAGTGCTTCTTTTATAATTTTTCTCACAATATCAAGCCCGTCATCTCCTCCAAAAAACGCCTCATCAGGTTCATATTCATTTGGCTTTTGCCAAAAATTTTCAACATAAGGAGGATTTGCTACAAGCAAATCTACACTCTCATCAAACAAATCACATTTTTTAAACTCAATATCCGCATTATGCAATTTTGCATTTTTCCTTGCAACTTCCAAAGCCAATTCACTTATATCCGTAGCTAAAACTTTTGCATTTGTATGTTTTGCAATCTCAATCGCTATTACCCCGCTTCCGGTACAGCAATCTATCACTTTACACTTTTTTTTACACTTTTCACTTATAACCTGTATCGCCCTCTCAACCACAACTTCCGTATCGTCCCTTGGAATCAAAACCCCCTCTTTTATATAAAATTTGTCCCCATAAAAATAGACTTCGTTAAAAATATACTCAATTGGATATCCGCTATCAATTTTTCTCTTAATTTCAAAATACTCTTTTGGAACTTCAAGATTATCATTTAAAAAAAGCCATGCTTTATCTTTTTTTAGCAGTTTTTCTAATATATAACTTCCATTTTGCTCTTTTAAAACATCTTTTATTCTTATCAATTTACCTTTATTCCTTCCTCAGCTATTAATTTTACAACTTCAAATTCACCACCAATATTCCTGAATTTATAAATATCAATATCATCAACATCCACAAGCGGCAAATCAGGAGTAACATAAATAACCCCAAGACCTTTATCATTTACGAAATCTTTTAAAAGTTTTTGATTTTTAGTTGAGAGCACACTTACCTCATCTAATATCAAAAATAAATCGGCTTTTTCTTTGATAAATAATTCTAAAAGACTGACCGCAATTGCTATTTTTAATAAAATACTACCTCCTGTTGAGCTTTCATTTTTGATAATTTTTAAAATATTCTCTTTTTCATTTTCAATAAATTTGACACTTATTTCAATTACATCAATTAGTGAAAAACTCTCTTTATTAACTTCTTTTTTAATAAATCCCAAAAGCTCTTCCACTTTTTTTAATTTTCTTTCACTATCACTTCTTTCAAAAAATTCATCTTCATTTTCGATTCTTATCAAATCTTCTATAATTCCTCTAATATCTTCAAATACTTTCAAAATATTTTTTTTACTCTCTTCAATCTCAATTCTTATACCTCTTATAATTCCAAAATCAATTTTACTTAAATTATGATTTATTCTTTTTACCTGAGTTAAAAACTCCTCTTTACTTCTTTCAAACCCTTCGAGTTTTTTACTTAAAAGCCCATCAAGTATATTTTTAAGCTCTTTCATTTTAGCTTTTTTAAGCACTTCAAACTTTTTATTTTTAAATAAATAAAGCTCATCAACTTTTTCAAGCTCATCAGGTATCAAATCTGCAAGTTTTTCAAGATTAAAATTCACATCAAGCCCGTTTATCGAAAAAGCAATTAAAGAAGTTTTTATATTACTTGCAATTTCTTTAAACTCTATTTTCTTTTCACTTAAAACCGATTTTTTCACCCTGTATTCAGCTATTAAATTTTTTAAATATTCATTTGTAGGAATTTTCTCTTCACTTAATGCAATTTTTTTAACTTCGCTTATACCCTCTTTTATAATTTCAAGTTTTTCATTTAATTCTTTAACTTCTTTTTCAAAATTTAATATTTTTGCATCTATTTTTGAAAAAAGTTTTTTTGAAAATTCATTGATTCTGTTTAAATATTCTTCATATCTTTCTAACTCATTTTCTTTTTCTTTTAAAG
>JALWNI010000015.1 GCA_027083695.1 Nautiliaceae bacterium
TTAACCACCTTTTCTTTTTTTATTTCACCTATTATTTTTTTGATTTTTGAAGTGTTTATATAAGCAGTATCCGCAAGAGGAGTGATTTTTTGTTTATAAACAAATCTTTTACTTATCAAGAAGTTATCAACTTTTCTATCCTCATTTATTATATCACCCGCAAGTTTAAAAAGTTTTTGATTAAATTTTCTTTTTCTCTCAGTCTGTGCGATAAATTCTTGAAGTCTTTTTAAATAAGAGTCGATATTTTGATTAAGCATCACAAGCTCAAATAAAATATCTTTTATAAATTCACTAAATTCTTCAAACTCCAAAAACATCTCAAATACATAATAAATTTTTTCATTTTTTTCCATTATTTCTGTAATTCTATCAAGTATGCTTTTTGCTTCTTTTATAAGAAAATCAAGTTCGCTTTCAGCGTCATTTTCTAAATTTTCTATTAATGCTTTTACCCTTTTATCCCGATTTTGCATTCCCTGATAAATTTTATTTAACAGTTTTATGATTAGATCATATATTACACTTGAATGTTTTAATTCATACTCTTCTTTTAACGAAATTAATTTTTTAACTTCTTCTTCAAAATCCTCCGCTATATAGCTAAAATCAGCCCTTGCTAAAAGAGTATCTACAAAATTAAGATAAACTTCGTTAATGTAATAATATCCTCCGATTTTGCTAAAAAGCCCTAAATTTACCAGCTCATTTGGAACTGATAGAAGCTTTTTATTTTTATATGCTTCATCTAAAATTTTTCGGTGTTTACATAAAAGATTAAGAAGTTCAATATGTTTCATTTATCCCCTTAAATCCATTGTTCTAACATCTAAAAAACTTCCGCTTGGGTATTCATCAAGCCTCTCAATTGCCTCTATTAATATCTTTACTCCTTCTTCCAACCTTACCTTACTTTCATCAACTTTGTTTAAACTGGCAAATTTTTCTCTATCACCTGAAATTACTTTCCTAACCATATCAGTATCAATTACTCCCGGAGCCAATGCATAAAGTTTTGTATCTATTTCTTTTGAATAAATATTTATCATCATATTAAGCGCACATTTACTAAGAGAATATCCTCCCCATCCGGGATTACCGTTAACTGCCGCTCCGCTCGAAATTGCAACAATTTTTTTTGAAATAGGAGCTAAATAATCAATCAATATTTTATTAGACCAAACATTTACCAAAAATATATCTTCAAGCTCTTTTACACTCCACTCTTTTAAAAGTTTAATCTCACCCAAAATCCCGGCATTTAAAATCACTAAATCAAACTTGGTATTAAAACTCTCTATTGCTTCCTTTATTTTTTCAATTGCTCTTAAATCACATTTGTAAAAATTTATATCATCAAAAGGATTACTTCTTCCGATTGCATAAATTTCATATCCTCTTTTTTTATATTCCTCTAAAAGTCCTTTGCCTATTCCCCTGTTAATTCCTGTAATTAAAACATTCATAATGAACTCCTAATCGAAAAATATTTATTATTAAAAATTTTCTAACAAATTATCGATTATTTATTTTAAAATTAAGATTAAAATATCAATTAAAAGATAACTTGATTTAACTCAATTAACATAATATTTTTACTCTTTATTTTCAAGCTTTTCAAGTCTTTCAAGAATCGGCGGATGTGAATAATAAATAAA
>JALWNI010000016.1 GCA_027083695.1 Nautiliaceae bacterium
ATCTTAAATGATAACTTAGTGAGAGAATTTAAAGAAAGCTTTTTAAAATATCTTTTTTCCATATTAATAGGATATATGAAATATTTATCGATAAAATATACTTTAATATCTTCCAACTCTTTAAAATTCGCCTTTAACTTATAATAATCTTCCTGTGCTTTTGGATACATATCAATAACATAAGCTACTTGAAGAATATATTTCTTATCAGGAGAAAGAATTAAAAAATATCTTTTAAGATTAAGTGAAGCAATATCTAAATGAATATATGAAATACTGGTTTTTTGTTTTCCTTTAAAAATTTTATCCAACATCTTCTTAAAAGCAGGAAATATTCCTAAATCATACCCTTCATCAGGTTTATAAGAAGATTTTACAATTTTATAATTTCTGTCAATTACAAAAACTTCATATTTACCAATTCCTGGGTATTTTTTATTTAAAAGTTTTGCAATATTATTAGGATTAAATGTCTCAATATTTTTATAAAGACTATAAACATCTTTTAAAGCCTTTATATTTGAATTAAGATTAACTCTAAATTCAATTTCTGCATCATTTAAAATCGATCTAAATTTATCTCTAATTAAAAAAGTTTTGGATATATCCTTGTTTTGCTGTGCTCTTATAAGACTTTGCTTTGTGTAACGATACTGAATATACAAAACAAAAAATATAACTGTAATTAATCCTACAATCCAGATATTTTTATTTATTTTAATCTTCATATTCAAATCTGTAACCTATACCAACCACTGTTTTTATATAATCTTTATCAAATTTTTTTCTTATTTCATTAATAAGCTGACGAAGAGGATAATTTTCTTTTACTTCCCCTTCCCATACATATTCTATTATTTTTTGATTTGAAACCGTTCTATTTTTATGTTTAAGTAAGATATGCAAAAGCCTTTTCTCTTTTTTTCTAAGATTTATTCTTTTATTATTTTTAAAAAGTTCATCATCTTCAAAACGAAATTTATAATCATCAAACACAATACTATCCGATTTATTTAAAAGATGATTTATTCTAACTTCAAGCTCTTTTATATGAAAAGGTTTTTTTATATAATCGTCACATCCATATTCATAAGCCTTTTCAAAACAATATTCATCAATATTGGCTGTAATCATAACTACAAAACCCTCATTATCATATAAATTTCTTATATATTTTACCAATTCAAGTCCGTTTATTTCAGGAATATTTATATCAATCAAATATAAATCAAAAGAATCTTTTTTTATCTCCTCCAATGCAGAAATTCCATCTTCTTTTAAAATAACATCAAAACCTTTTAAAATAAGGATTTTTTTTACTATTTTAGCAAGCTGTAAATCATCTTCTACAAGCAATACTTTTAACATTTTATCTATTCCCCCTCTTTATATCGTTGTAAAAGAGATTATAGAAATTTCTCTTTTACCTTTTGAAGCATTTCATCTATTTTAGAAACATCGCTTCCTCCACCTTGTGCAAAATCAGCTCTTCCACCGCCTTTTCCGCCTACAACAGGAGCGAATTCCTTAATTAAATCGCCAGCTTTAATATCTTTTACATTGCTTAAAGCTACTATTTGAACTTTTCCTTTATTTTCTCCTGCAAGAAAAGCTACTAAATTTTCATATTTGCCTTTTAAATCACCTGCAATAT
>JALWNI010000017.1 GCA_027083695.1 Nautiliaceae bacterium
CCTTTAATCATACCTTTCATACCAACTTTTTCAATCAATCTACCTGCATAATCTCCTTTTGGATTTTTAAAAACGCTTCCAAGACTTGGTAAACGGGGCTGGTTTTTGCGTAAATTTTTAAGGTAATTATCCAAGACTGGGTCATATTCTCTTTTGATTTCAAATAAAGCTTCAAATACAGGCTCATTTATATCTGAATTTCTATATTCGAATTTGAAATTTTCTTTGCTTTTTTTATTTATTTCAATTAAATTATTGGAAATCTCTTCTTTTTTTACACCTGCGTTCATTTTGATGCTTCCGCCTATGGTGCCCGGAAGGTGTGCCAGAAATTCAAATCCCCCTAAATTATTCTCTTTGCAGAATCTATATAATTTACGGTTTTTGGTTTTGCCTCCGACTCTTAAAATTCCGTTTTTGTATTCTATATAATCATATTTTTCATCTAAAATACCAAGATTTTTAGCATTGGGTGATATTAGGGTGTTTGTTGCATATCCTATAATAAATTCACTGTTATAGTTGGATTCATCAACTATTTTTACTTTTGTTTTTGGTCCTATCTTTATATAAGAGAATCTTGAAAAATCTATAATCTTATACATAACTACCTTAAAAATGTAGGAATCAGACTAAAAACATATTTTGTAAAATCTATCATTTCATTAAGCATCCAAGGCATTGTAAGTATTAAAACAATTGCAATTGCTATAATTTTTGGTACAAAGCTCAAAGTCATTTCGTTTATCTGTGTAGTTGCTTGAAATATTGAGATTATAAGCCCAACAATCATCCCGACAAGCAAAGCCGGCAGTGATAAAAGAAGTGCTAATTTGAGTGTTTGAACTGCCAAAGCAATGATTTCAGACTGCATTTTGCATTCCTAATACCTTTTTTACCGCATTATCTACTTGTTGCATCTCTTCATTATTTAGTTTTGTAACAATGCCTTTTGAAAATATGATTTTTCCTGTTGATATTATACCAATTGCTGTTGCCACTATTTCGCTGTCTTTGCTCATTAAATCTCTTTTTTTTATCAAAATTCTATAATCACCTCCAAGTATCTGACCGCTTAAAGGCAAAACCACTACTGTGTGATAATACCCTTCATAACAGGCTTTGTTTAAAAAATCATTTTGATAAATTAAAAAAGGTCTTGTTTTTGCACTCTCAGTCAGCTTTGCGAAATATATTTCGCCTCTTTTAAAAGGGGGGATTTTTTCACCTTTAAATTCACTGAAATCTTCTTCAAAAAAAGATGCAAAACTTGCTCTTTGTGTTCTTGGTTTGCATTTTAAAGAGAGTTCGTTTCTTTTTAGCCACTCTTCATAATTCATCACCAAACCTTAAATTTTTATACTCTTTTGGAATCATATACTCTCTTACATCTTTCATACACGGCAGGAGATTATGTCTGTATCCAATTTCATAAAGTCTGTTTATTGAATTTATTTGCTCTTCATCCAAAGAAATTGACTTCTCATTTGCATAAAGATTTAAATATTTGTCAAGCGTTTTATCATTTACTCTTACTAAATTTCTTTCTATTAACATTTGTGCCAATATATTTTTATGAGAGTTTGCCACTTTTACAGCTTTTGTCAGTATCTCTTCTAAATTAATAGCATCTACCA
>JALWNI010000018.1 GCA_027083695.1 Nautiliaceae bacterium
ACGGTTCTCATTAATAATTTTTGTGCTGCAAATACAGATTTGCCGCTCCCTGAACCTCCATATAACACTAAATAACGATGTTTTGAATATAAGGCTTTTTCAAAAGCACCATTTATTTTAAGTATTGGTTTCTCCATCTTTATCCTTGCTTATTTTAACTATCTGAACTTCAAGAGTCTTATTCTCAATTGTCTGATTGTTTTGGATATTCACCTGTTGTGAAAATCTCGGCACTACGCCTAATGTCTGTCCTGCTTTATCTATTGCATCCACTAAACTTTTTAACTCTCTTGGATTTAGTTTTCTCTCAACTACTCTAATCTCTCCCATTTCTCCGCTGACTGTTGCAATTTCTTCAACCTTGCCCTCTTCAAGCGTTTCTTTTACTTTTTCAGTTGCAAGAAGAGTAAGTGAATGAATATAATCTTTTACATCACTTATTTCCTTAATTGCCTCTTCAAAATATTCCTCTTTTACTTTTGTTGTCTTTTTTGTTGCTTTTATCAGTTCTTGTTGCCTTTTGTTGCTTTTCTCAAGCTCTATAAGCTCTGCTGTCGTTTCAAGAGAGATTTTTTTCCAATTCTCTTTTTTTGCTTTCCTTGAAATAGTTGCTCTATTTACTCCATATTTCTTAGCTAAAAGCTCTAATGTATAAGCCCCCGTTACATAATCCGCCTTTAACCTCTCCCAAGTCTCTTTACTAAGTCTAGCCATCAAATCTCCTTCATATAACTTTCTACCACTTCTCTCGCTTCATCAAACCCTCTACACACCACAGCCAAATATCCTAAACGATTTAATCTACCAATCCACTCTTTCTGCTTCTCACTAACTCTTCCGCCATTTTGTCTCTTCATTTCAATATAAAGCCCGTGATACTTCTTATTCGGCACAGGAATGCAAATATCAGGCACTCCTGCACTTACCCCCTCAGCTTTCATATTCTTTGCTTCAATCGGGTTTCTGCTTCCTCCGTTTGGGACTGCATAAAAAGGAATTCTATTCCACTGCAAATATCTCACTAACTGTTTTTGTTCTTCTCTTTCGGTAGGAATATTTTTAATTCTCATACTACTTCCTTAAATAAACTTTTAGTTCTTAGAAATTTATCTCTTCTCTCTTCAAAAAATCTAACTTGCTTACCTACTAACTCACTAATCTCTTTTTCTAACTCTCTCATTCGTTTTAAATACTTATCTTCATTTGCAAATAAAAGCAGGTCGTGCTTATTCCAAAACACGCAAGGGAAACATCCAACACGGCTATATCCTTTTTTATAAAGTGGATTAAGTTTTATTCCTTTGTTTTTTATATATTCAAAAACTTTCTCTTTGCTCCATTCCACAATAGGTCTAAAAGTAGGAATAAATAAATCTTTATAAAAATAACTCTTCTTTATTTCAAAAACTTCTGCTTCACTTCTTGCAAGGCTCTCTTCTTTTCTAATCCCTTCAACAACTTTAAACTCATCAAAATTCTGTTTTTTAAGCCATTTGTGAAAAGGTTTTGTTTTAAGCTCTTTTGTGCAAAATCTTTTAAAATGATTAGGAAGGCACTTAATTCTTTTTACTAATTTTTCCATACCCTCGCTTTCAATTCTTATAATTTCAATGTCAAGTTTTCTTTGAAGATAATCTAAATACTCATAAGTTTCATCCGCTTCCCATTTTGTGTCACAAAAAACGGGAATAATATTTTCCTTTTTTACTCTTTCAAGCATATACAAAAGGCAAGCGGTTGAATCTTTACCTCCGCTTATGCTTACGATGTATTTCACCCCTCTTACTCCTCCAACAATTCCGGATTTTCAAAAATGTTTCCAATTACTTCAAGTTCTAAATTATCTTCTAAATAATTACCTATTGCATTTTCATTTCTTATAGGCTTTAATCTAAAAGCCCCAAACGCAAAATATACTTCTCTGATTTCTCCTGCGAAAAATCCATACTTATCATAATCATCTGGAATTTCTACAATATCCCCCTCACAAATATTTTTACCGTTTTTGTCTTTAAGTCCTGTGTATTGACACCATTCTAAATCAAATTCATCATTTAGTTTCCAAACTTCATTTTCGTAACTACTATTATCATCTAAAAAAAGTTGTAAAATGTTGCTAACTGTAAGTGGAAAACTTTTTTTGCCGTTTTTTTACCAGCATAAACCCATTCTTTGCTTTCTTTATCAAATACCCTAAACTTAATTTCTCTCATCTTCTCTCCTTTCAAATCTATTACAACAAAAGTTTTCTTTAACAAGAAATACATTTATACTATTTTTATTTTCTTTTTTAAAAACATATTCACAAAAGCCAAAATCATCTGTTTCTTTTTTAAAATACTTACAATTCTTGCAAATCCTACTATCAAAATCATCAAAAATTTCATCAATAACAATTCTCGCTTCAATAGTCTCAACTAATCCCAAATCACTTGAAACATCAAAAAGTCTTTTTATAGCCTCCTCTCTTGTCATCTCCTTCTCCTTTTCACACTCCTCGCAACCTTAAGTCTTAGCTTCTCAACCTCTTTTCTAAGCTCTCCGTTTTCTTTCTTAAGTTTTTCCAAATCTTCACTCAATATGCTAATCCCAAATTCTCTATCTTCAACTGCATCTCTTAATTTTTTGTTTTCTTTTTCTAATTTTTTTAATTCAAAAATTTCCCCTCTAAGTTCTCCTATTTTTTTTAAAGACATATTCCATTGTTTTTTCGTATATAACCCTAATTTATTCAAAATTCTCTCAATCATGTTCAGCTCCTAAAATCTTAAATCCTCTCTTTTGCATAGTTCCAAATAACCCTGCGCTTAGCTTAACTTCTATAAGTCTTTTTCTTTCAAGTCTTTTTATTATTGCATTCATAGAGCCTTTTGGTATTTGTGATACTCTTGCAAGTTCAGTTAAGCTTGCTACAAAATACTCTCCCTTTCTAGGCAATTTTTTAATTGCTTTAAAAACTTTTCTCTCATTTATTTTTGCTATTTCTCTTGCGTTCATCTCATATCCTTTTTGCATTAGCTAAACTTTTAACAAGAGTATTTGCTTTGTTTTCTATTGCAGGAGTTTCAATAATTTTTCTACTTAGCACAGGATAATTTGCTTTAATTTTTATTCTCTTAGCTTCTTCAAGCATAGGCAAAACCTCTTTTGCTTCAAGTTTTATTTCTCCCTCTATTGCAGCTTTGTAAGTCTTTAAAAATTCTTTTTTAATCCATTCAAGTTCTTCAAAAGTTTTAGTCGCAAGTCTTTTAAACCCGCCGCACAACTCAACCACTGGCGGAATTAGCTTATCTTCAAATTCAGCCGATTTGTTATATCCGACTCCTTTTTTTAAAGCTTCAATTACACTTTTCCACGCTTTTTGTGCTATAATTTCAATGTCTAAATCACTGAATTCTTTTTTAGATTCAATAAAATGATTAGGCTTTGGAAAATAACCATACTTCCAATTCTTAATCACTTTTTTTACAACTTTTTTAAATTCTTCAATATCACTAAATTCATCAGCAAGTGCAAAATAGTATGCTAAAAGTTCTTTATCGTTTAATTCTTCACCTTTAAGCGTAAGTGCTACAAATTGCATAATTTCTGCAAAAGAATTTCTATCTACCATATCACGCCTCCTTCTGTCATTTTTAAGAATCCATTTATTGCATCTTTTGCTCTTTCTTCATCAAAACCTTTACTCTTTTTAGATGTAGTTTTCTTTTTACTTCTACCTTCTAAATTATTTATCCACCTAGCATTAATACCCTTCCAGCCTTGCTCTTCCATAATCGTTAATATCTCATTTGCACTCTTCTTTGTCTTAACTAATGCTTCTCTTATGTCTTTTAGAACAGCTCTTAACATTGCTTCGCTCTTAATAGGCTTGTCTATAAGATTTCTGTGATTATTAAGCTCATAAAGGAAGTCTTCTTTTACTTTAAGGTCGTTTAGTAGCTGTTGAATGTCTGATTTTTGCAAAGCAGAAGAAATTGAAAATTTTTCGGAAATTTCTTTATTGGTTTTTTTATTTATATTATCTTTTGTATTAGTAGTATTCTCTGTAGTATTCTTAGTAATAGTTTGTCCCTTTTGTTCCATACAGTTAGTCCCATTAGTCCCATTCAGTTTGTCCCTTTCGTCCAAACTGTCTTGGTTTTTTTGGTCTAACTTGTTTGGCTCTGCATAAAAATTTAACACTCTTTCAAATTCAATCCAATTAATTTGATAATATGTTTTAGCAGGGATTCCTTCTCTTGTTATTTCTATAAAAGATAGTTTTTTAAGTTTAGATTTAGCAGTTTTTAATTCTTTTTCAGTTAAAAGTGTTTCCTCTCTAATCTCCATATCAGTTTTATAAAATTTATCTTTTTTGCTAAACCAATACATTAATTGAGACAAAAGAATTCCAGCAGTAGTGCTACCTGTAATTTGCCTATAAATTGGATAATATGCAATAGGTCTTTGGTTAAGAAGTTTTAGGATGTTTTTCATTTTTTTACTTCTTTCCAAACATTTAAAAGCTTATTTTTTTTATTTACATAAGGGAGATACTTTTTAATAGCTATAAGAGCTAATTCTTCTTTTAATTTGTCATCATTTATTTTTTTGAAAACTAAAAGACGCGGGAGTGCTTTACCACTTCGATAAGCCCATAATGTTTTTCTATGTAATCCCATAAACAACCTTTTTTCATAATGTTACTATAATCGTAACTAAATGTCAAGTATTTTGTTTCTATTTTAGTATCTTTAAATATGTTACTATTAAGGTAACAATAAAAAAGACGATTTTTATTAAAAAGGTTAAAAAATGAACAATCCAAAAGAAAAATTAAAATATCTTATAGAACAAGAAGGAAGAGGAGCGGCTAAACGATTAGCTGAATATTTGAATGTTCCTAGAAGTTATATATCAAGATGGGTAAATGATGAAAAATATAATTTTCCGTATGAATACATAAACGAAATTGCATCTTTTTTTAAAATAGACCCAAGTTATTTTGTTAGTGATACAAATCAAATAATAAAATATCTCCCCCTAATCGGCTCAGCTTCCTGCGGAGTTCCGACAAATCATTTTTACGGAGATTACGGAGAATATGAGCTAATCCCGGTTCCTACCGAGCTTTACAAAGAAGGTCGTTATTATGTCCGTGCAGACGGTGAAAGTATGCTGCCTAAAATCCGCCCCGGTGATGAAGTGATGTGTGATAAAGAAGCTTTTATCGATAACGGCAATATCGTGCATTATACGCTAAATAACGAAGAAAGCGGCATTAAAAAGGTTGTGTTAGACGAAAACGGCAGACCTGTTATGTTTGTTCCTCTAAACGATAAATACTCCCCTATAATCGTAAAACCTGACGATAAAGTAAGAATGGCTAAGTGTATTAAGATAACGACGGATTTATGATGCAATTGTATGACAGAAACCGTCAAGCCTCTGCGGTGTCGCAGCTTATGCGACAGGTACTAACCGGACCGCTGGGGAATGGTTTTAATTTTTTATTCTTTACTTATATTTCTATCTAAAAATTTTACTGCTACGCCTTGCGCACATGCTTTTTGCACCCATGGTCCAAAACCAGGCAAAATATATAATGCAAACCAGCCCCACTGGTCTTGACAAATTGGAACAGTTGCATATTTATCTCCAAATTCCCATTTCACATCTACAACACCATTTCCACCCATAATTTTTGCTTCATCTTGTAATAATCTTAATGTTTTTTTAGTTGTATGCACACAACTTACCCAGACAAAATCTGATGAACAAGCTCTTATTGGCGCTATTTCTTTATATTTTAAATTTCCTCCTTCTGATTGAGAAAATGCATTATAAGGTTTATAAGACATTGTCGCAGTTTTATAAGTACACCCTGTTAAAGCTAATCCGGCAATCCCTATCGCTAAACTTTTCAATAAAATTTTTTTCATTTCTTCTCCTTTTAATTTATTTTTAACAATTATATCAAAAATATTTTTTTTAAAAATTACTATTTTAGTAACAAAACTATTGACAAAGAAAAATTATTGTGTTACTATTTTAGTAACAAAACATCAAGCGGTGTTTTGAGATGATTTATAATGAGTTGTTAGGGACGGGAAAGGCAAAGAGAATGGATTATTTAGAATTGCTAAATAAATTAGCAAGTTTGGAAATTGAACTGATTGCTTTTAGCAATACTTGTGGGCACTGCCGAGAATTTGAGAAATTGATTTTATCGATTCTCTCACTTCGTGAAGCGAATGAGCATTTTTTAGCTTTTGCAATGAAGTGTCAAGACAAGGAAGTTCAAGATGAGAAATATAGCTTAAAACAATGCGTTTGCAAACATCAATAACAGTTTCATCATCACATTCATTTAAGACTTTATTTATTTTATTTTTAATACTTAATGCTTCAATTTCAGTCATAGTTACTCCTTAAAAAATCTCCGTCCCTAACAGCTAATTATAGCGAGATGATTGAAAGCGTAATGTTAAGTGAGAAGCCCGGAAAGGGAAAGAATGGATAAGAAAATTTTAGAGTTAATTAACGAAATGGAAAAAAAAGGTTTCAATGTAATAAAAGTTAAACCTAAATATAGAAAAATCCCATATAATGAGATAGATGGGATTAAAAAGGCTGTTTCTATTTCTTATATAATTGAGTTTCAAGCTCCTGATAAAGAGACTTAAGTTTATTAAAACAAAAATCTCTAAATTTGTCAGGGTCTGCTTCGCTTAATTTTAAACGATTAGGAGAATTTTCAGTTTTTACACTAATTTCAAAATCTTTTTTATGTTTTTCACAAAATTCACTTTTTTCAAATAAATCAACACACATTTTTAAAAGTTCAAAGTTCATAGCGTCCTCCTTCAAAATTTATTGGGCTTCTCACTTAGCATTATACAAGATGATTGAAAATCAAGCTCCCTCCGGTCAAGGGAGTGGTAAGAGACACAGCCGAGGCAGGGTGAAGGCTGTGAGATGTAGGTTTAGGTGAGAGGGGTTTTATGGTTGTATGGATTTATTGACATTTTTGACTTCAAGTATGCTCCTTTTTGTTTTACCCCTCTCTCTTAAGTCTATAAAAAGGAGAGAAAATGAAAAAACCAAGACTCTTAGACAAATATATGACTATCTTAAAAACAAAAATAGCGATGCAGCAATTAAAAAAAATAAAAGGATACAGAGATGATATACGCAATATTTGTAGCGGCAATGTTAATAGTTCCGTATGCGGTCTTAAAGGTTTATGAACTATATAAGCGCAAAAAAGAGCACAGGTGGAGCGAAGATAATGCAGAGGTTGTGGATAATTGGAAGTTTCCAAGTAATTATATGTGAAAGGGGATGAGATGGAATATAAAGTATTTTTAAAAACAAAAGATAATCAAATGTGCAGCAGAACTGTTGAAGCAAAAGATGAAAACGAGGCAAAAATCAAAGCCCTAAACGAGACTAAAGAGCTTTACGGGCTTGATTTTGTTGTGTTTAAAATTTTTCAAGAAAGGTCTTAAAATGAATACAAGAGAAATTATAGCAAAAATAGGGACGCTTGCAAATTATAAAGACCCGGAAAAGTTCTGGGAAGATATAAAGGCACA
>JALWNI010000019.1 GCA_027083695.1 Nautiliaceae bacterium
TTTTTGTTGATATATTATTTATGCACTGGAAGTTCTTTTAATTTAGATTCTTATAAAAATATTGTAGTATGGGGTAATTTACTTATACTTTCACTAATAGCTTCTGGAATTTGTTTTATTATGTGGAGTTATGCAGTAAAAAAAATAGGCTCTTCTTCTACTTCTTTATATATATACTTGGTTCCGGTAATTAATGCAGTTGCGGCAGTTGTTGTATTAAATGAAAAAATAACAGTAAATTTACTAATTTCTTCTTTTTTTATTATTGCAGGATTGTTAATAGCTCAAAAATCTAGTAGTGAATATATTAATGAAAACTAATTTTTAATACCTTTTCTGTATTGATAAGGCGTGCAGGCGACAATTTGTTTAAATACTCTGTTTAAATGACTTTGATCATAAAACCCTGTTTCTAATGCAATTTCTGAAATAGGTTTGTTTGTATTTAATAATTTTTTTACTTTTTCTATTCTTATATTAAAAAGAAAGTTTTTAGGAGTTATACCGGTAGTTTTATGAAATGTTCTAATTAAATGGTACGGACTTAAATTTGCAATATTTGCAAGTTCTTTTATTGTGATGTTTTGATTAAAATTTACTTGTATATATTCCATTACGGTTTTAATTTTTTTCTCATTTTTTTTGATTGGATTAATTTTATTTGTATTGCAATAGCTTGTAAATAAAGCAATGGCAAAATTTTCTATTGCTTCTTCTTTTTCTAAATTAATAGTGTTTAAAAATAGAATATTTATCAAATTTAAATATAAATTGATTAGATTTTTATCTTGTATTATTACTTTATTAATCGGAATATATTTATTTATATTGTTAAAAATTGTAGATTGGATATTAAAACACCATTGTTTATCTAAATAAAGCATTATATAGCTTCTTGCTTCGTTTTTAACAGGATTGCAACAATGTACAGTATTTGGATTAATAACAGCTAAAAATTCAGGTGTTAATAAATAAGAATTATTTTGAAGTGTAAAATTAGTATTTCCATCTGTAACCATTCCTATTGATAAAGAGCTGTGTAGATGAGGTTTATAATGAAGTTTTGAATCGATGGTATATCTACATTCTATATAAGGAATCTGAAAGTTTTTAAAAAATAAACTTTTCATTACTAAAAAAAATTAAGAAGAAAATTTCTTCTTAGCTTCTTTTAGCGCTTCTATTACATCATCTATATTTTCATAAGGGATATGTGCTTTCCAGTCAGGTTGATTTTCTTCTCCGTTTAGTGAAATACCGATACTTACGACAGGTTTGCTTCCTTCTCCGTACGGTTCTTCAATATGTGATACTGTAATGATACCTTCTTTTGTATTTGCTAATGGGAATGATTTTATAAGTTTTGTTTTTTTCATGCTCCCCTCCTTTTTTGTTTATTATAACAAAAAGTTATAAAAAAAAGTTGATATAAATCAACTTAACTTATTTTTTGTAAAAATTTTTCTATCTCTTTTTGAAGGTGTTTTAAATCTTTTGAATTGTCTATTACAAAATCGGCAAGTGATTTTTTTCTTTCAATATCCATTTGGTTGTTAAGGATGGCTTTTGCGTTTTCTTCGCTTACATTGTCTCTTTTTACAACTCTTTGAATTTGAAGTTCTTTTGGGGCATATACGACTAAGACTTTGTCAAATTCATTATAATTTTGTTTTTCAAAAAAAAGAGGCAGATCTACAAAATAGGGGACATTGTCTTTTTCAAGTAAAGCGGCTTTTTGTAAAACTTCTTTTTTGACTTCCGGCAAAATTAAATCTTCTAAAATTTTCAGTTTTTCTTTGTCGTTAAAGACTATGTTTCTAAGCTCTTTTCTCTCATCAGTGCCGAAAATCTCTTTTATTTTATCTTTTTTTTCTTCAAAAACTTTTTTGCTTATTTCATCTGCATCTATGATTTTGTAGCCGTAGAGTTTAAGAAAAGAGGTCACCGTGCTTTTGCCGGTGCCTATTCCTCCTGTTAATACAATGGCATTTTTAAATTTTTTACATTTATCCATTAATTCGCCCACTCATTTACACTTTTATAACGTCTTTAATTTCTTCAAAAATATATTTTGGAAGAATAAAACTTCCGTAATGAACGTCGGTGGTGTAATATTTTGTACCTTCAACGAAATCGCTTCTATGTCTTATGATATCAGCCTGAGGATGGAATTTTTTACTTGCAAATACAAGAGGTTTTGCACTCAGGTTTTCATCTAAATAATAAAAAGGCATTACAATCCAGAAAAGTTTGCTTAGATTTGCTAAGAGGTCTCTATCAGTAAGACTTTTTGGAGTTGTGATATAGATACCTTTGTCATTTAATTTTTCATAAATTTTAATAATATCACTTGGAGTCTCTTCTATAATCAAATCATAATTTTCGCTATCGTCATTTGTATGAATATCAAATTTAGCCATTGTGATTTTTTGGAATTCTTCTTTTAAATTTTGAGGGGCAAGTATTTTTGTGCCTTCACTTGTACATCCGCCAACAAGTGCCATCATTTCGTTTTTAATACTCATAAAAATCCTTTTTTGGCTTAATATATCAAAAAATTTTTAAAAAGCAAAAAATTTTGATATATTTCGGATAAAATTTGTCTTAAAGGAGTAAAAATGTATAAAATTGATATAGAAAAAAGATGTGGATGTGTTAAAAGAAGTAATCTTGAATTTCCTAAAACTTTTGAAGATAAAAAAGAGGCTGAATTTGAAGCACTGAAACTTGCTAATTATATGAATGCAAATTTTTGTAAAAAACACAGATTTTTTGTAAATGAAGAGGGAGATACATTTAAGATTTATGTAGAGCTTTCTTGTCCTCAGGTTAGCTAATCTTCTCTTTTTTCCTTATAATTACTTAACTTCTTTTAAAGGTTTAAAATGATAGCTCATCTTTGTTGCAGTGTTGATGCGGGGTATTTTTTGAAAAAACTCAAAGAAGAGTATCCCAATGAAAAAATAATCGGATTTTTTTATGACCCGAATATTCATCCTTACTCTGAATTTAAACTAAGAAGCCTTGATACGAAAAGAATTTGTGAAAAACTAGGGATTGAATATGTTGAGGGGGATTACAATTATGAAGAGTGGCTTAGGGCTGTTAAGGGATTGGAGAGTGAGCCTGAGAAGGGAGCCAGATGCAGTGTCTGTTTTGATTTTAGTTTAGAAGAAGCGGCAAGGTTTGCAAAAGAAAAAGGCGATAATAAAGTAACAACTTCACTTCTTATGTCCCCTATGAAATCGCACGAACAGTTAGAGGCTATCGGAAAAGTAATAAAAAGAAAATACGGTGTTGATTTTTTGGCGGTTGATTACCGTAAAAAAGGCGGAACTCAGGCTCAGCAGGAGTATGCAAAAAAAACTCAGATGTACAGGCAGGATTATTGCGGATGTTTGTATGGTATATGGCAGCAAAAAGAGAATCAGGAAATTATAGATGAACTTGTTTCTCCTTATCCGTTTCAGATTTTGCCATCAAGCATAGAAGAAAAACTTAGATTTTATGAAAATAGATTGGAGCTTGAAGAGAGAGGCGTAAATTACAAAATAGTTAAAGAGAATTTTTTAAATTACAGACTTTTGAATTCAAAAATCACTTCTAAAAAGAAGCCTGTAAACCATTATACGCTTTTTTATTCTTATATTGACAGACCTCAAAGAGTCAGGATTGAAACTGAAAAAGATAATATCGCATATGGTAACAGAGCGCAGGTAATTTTTGTAAAACTTGATAAAATTAATGCTCTTTTAAATAAAAAATATCAAAATATTAAAGATTTTTTTACAAATCCTTTAAAATTTGAAGAAGAACTTATAATTAGGGAGAAGATTACAAATACAAAATATTCTCTCTCACCGATAATCATTTTGGAAGAATTTGAGGATATAAGATATGATATTGAGATTGATGCAAAAATTTATCCTGACAATAAAGAAATTTTGATAAAATTTTAAAAAAAAGGAAATTATATGGTTTTTGATATCAATCAGATTCAGGAAATGTTACCTCACAGATATCCTTTTTTGCTTGTAGACAGAATTACGAATGTAAAAGAAGGCGAAGAAGTAGAAGGTTATCTTAATATTTCCATTACAAATCAGGTATTCCAAGGACACTTTCCGGGGCATCCTATATATCCGGGAGTACTTATAATCGAAGGTATGGCTCAAACAGGTGCGATACTTCCTTTTACAGTTATGAGTAAAGACGAGTTAAACGATAAAGTTGTATATTTTATGAGTATAGATAAAGCTAAATTCAGAAAACCGGTACTTCCGGGGGATAAGCTTGTATATAGAGTAAAAACTATAAAACACAGAGGTAAAATCTGGCAGCTTGACGCAAAAGCGTATGTTGATGATGATCTTGTAGCAGAAGCAGAGCTTAAAGCTATGATTATGGACAAATAAAGATATTGGAATTAAAATGAAAGCAATAATTAAAGGTAAAATCGGCAAAAACTGCCAAATAGGCGAAGGCGCTATTATAGATGAAAATGTTGAAATAGGGGATAACTGTATAATTGAGCCTTATGCGGTTATTACTGGATATACGGAGATAGGGGATAACAATCATATATTCTCACATGCCGTTGTCGGCTCAATTCCGCAGGATTTGAAATATAAAGGCGAAAAAACAAAACTAATTATTGGAAACAACAACAAAATTAGGGAATTTACTTTAATTAATCCCGGAACAGTAGGAGGCGGCGGAGTTACAAAAATTGGAGATAACAATCTTTTAATGGGATATGTGCATGTGGCTCATGACGTAATTATAGGAAACAACTGTATTTTGGCAAATGCCGCTACACTTGCTGGGCATGTGGAACTTGAAGACAATGTAGTAATAGGAGGAATGACTCCTATTCATCAGTTTGTAAAAATAGGCGAATACGCAATGGTGGCAGGAGCGAGTGCAGTAAGTCAAGATATTCCTCCATACTGTCTTGCAGAAGGAAACAGGGCGAAGCTAAGAGGTCTTAACCTAACAGGTCTTAGAAGAAAATTAGAAAACAGAAGCGATATTGATGAGATTAAAAGAGCATATAAAGAGCTTTTTGAAAGCGGTAAGCCGATAAGAGAGGTAGCTCAAAAACTTCTAAATAGCGAAAATAGATATGTCAGACATTTAGCAGAGTTTGTATTAAATTCGAAAAGGGGAATTCCTTATGATAGAAAAGTGTAGTTTTTGCGGAAGTGTAGAAACAGAAGAAAATCCACTTCTTGCAGCACCTGATAATAAAGCTTTTATTTGTAAAAACTGTGTAATTCAGGCATATGATATTATAATGGGGGCTGTTAAAAAACAGAATAAAAAACCTGAGGGTATAAAACTTCTTACACCAAAAGAGATAAAAAAGCATCTTGATGAATATGTGATAGGACAGGAAAGAGCCAAAAAAATAATTTCGGTTGCTGTTTATAATCACTATAAAAGAATTATGTTTGGAAGTGATAGTGATGTAGAAATTCAAAAATCAAATATTTTGATGATAGGACCGACAGGAAGCGGTAAAACGCTTATTGCAAGAACTCTTGCAAAACTTCTTGATGTGCCTCTTGCCATTGCCGATGCCACATCTCTTACGGAAGCCGGATATGTGGGAGAAGATGTTGAAAATGTGCTTCTTAAACTATATCAGGCTGCTGATGGGGATTTGGAAAAGACTGAGAGGGGAATTATTTTTATCGATGAGATTGATAAAATTTCAAGAAAAAGCGAAAATCCTTCAATAACCAGAGATGTTTCAGGTGAGGGAGTTCAGCAAGCACTTCTTAAAATAATAGAAGGAAGTGTTGTAAATGTTCCTCCGCAAGGCGGAAGAAAACATCCTCATCAGGAATTTTTACAGATTGATACAAGCAATATTTTATTTATATGCGGCGGAGCATTTGAGGGGCTTGAAGAGATTGTCCAAAGAAGACTTGAAGGCGCTACTATGGGATTTTTGGGCAAACCAAAAGAAAAGCTTACAAAAGATGATATCTTATCGCTTGTAGAGCCTGAGGATTTGGTTAAATACGGTCTTATACCTGAGCTTATTGGAAGACTTCCGGTAATAGCAACTTTAAGAGAGCTTAGCCGTGATGATTTAATAAGGGTTTTAACTGAGCCAAAAGATGCTCTTATTAAACAATATCAGGCTCTTTTTGCACTAGATGATGTTGAGCTTGAATTTGAAAGAGAAGCACTTGAAGCAATTGCTGATATGGCTATAAAAAGAGGTACGGGAGCCAGGGGGCTTAGAGCGATACTTGAAGATGCGATGGTTGATATTATGTTTAATCTTCCAGAATATAAAGGATATAAAATAATAATTACAAAAGATGTAATTGAAAAAAAAGTGGAACCTATTTTGGTAAAAAAGGATAAAAATGCTTAATAAATTACTAGGACTGTTTAGTAACGACCTTGCAATTGACCTTGGGACAGCGAATACTCTTGTTAGTGTTAAGGGAAAAGGTATAGTAATAAATGAACCAAGCGTTGTAGCAATAAAAGAGGATAAGCATAAAACAAAAGTTTTAGCAGTTGGAAAAGAAGCCAAAAATATGATAGGAAAAACTCCAAAAGATATAGTTGCAATAAGACCTATGAAAAATGGTGTTATTGCCGATTTTAGCGTAACTGAGGAGATGATAAGATATTTTATTCAAAAGGTTCATAATAGAAAAGGCCTTATCAGGCCAAGAATTGTAATATGTGTGCCTTACGGACTTACTCAGGTTGAAAGAAAAGCAGTTAAAGAATCAGCAATGAGTGCAGGGGCCAGGGAAGTTTATTTAATAGAAGAACCTATGGCAGCAGCAATTGGAGCTGGACTTCCAGTAAGAGACCCTCAGGGAAGTATGGTTATTGATATAGGAGGGGGTACTACTGAAATTGGAGTTATTTCCCTTGGAGGACTTGTTGTTTCTAAATCAATCAGAGTTGCAGGGGATAAGTTTGATAAATCAATAGTCGATTATATAAATAAAAAATATAATCTTGTAATCGGTGAAAGAACTGCTGAGGAGATAAAAATAGAAATTGGAAGTGCCATAAAACTTGATAAAGAGCTTAAAATGCTTGTAAAAGGTAAAAACAGAATTTCGGGACTTCTTGAAACTATTACTGTAACAAGCGAAGATGTAAGAGAAGCTTTGAAAGAACCAATAAAAGAGCTTGGAGAAGCTTTAAAAGAAGTACTTGAAGAAACACCTGCTGATTTGGCAGGGGATATTGTGGAAAACGGTATTGTATTAACAGGCGGAGGGGCACTTCTTAGAGGTCTTGATAGATATTTTAGTAATCTTGTCTCACTTCCTGTATATATTGCAGAAGATCCTCTTTTAGCTGTTGCAAAGGGAACAGGAAAAGCATTAGAACAAATAGATTTGCTTGCAAGTATTGATGAATAAAAGATATTTAGTTTTATTTTTAGTAGGATTAATTCTACTTTTTTTTCTTTTTAAAATAGAGATAATAAATATATTTAATTTCATAAAATTAAATATGAGTAATTTGCAGACTCAAATTTATCATGAAGTTTCAGTTTTAAAAAATCAAAAAAAACAGATTGAAGATTTAGAAGAAGAAAATAAGAAATTAAAAAATAAAATTGCTTATTTAAATTCAATACTTTTTAATTGTAAAGATTTAAATAAATTAAATTTCATAAAAAGGGCCGATTTAATTTTAACAAAAACTATTTCATATGCATCTTTACCTGATTTTTCTCAAATTTATATTGATTATTCTCCAAAAGGAAAACTTCCGCAAGGTCTTGTTTATAATAATCTTGCAGCAGGTATTGTTGTTAAAAAAGTTGGAAATTATTCTTTGGCTTTTTTAAATTCTAATAAAAATACATCATACACTGTATATATCCTTGATAAAAATAATTCAATTCCGGGAATTTTTTATGGAAAAATCAATACTATTAAATATATTCCAAAATTTAAACATATAAAAAAAGGTGATTTAGTAATTACAAGCGGACTTGATGGAATATTTTATAAAGGTGCCAAAGTTGGGGTGATTGAAAGTATTAAACAGACCAATCTTTATCAAGAAGCTAAAATTAAGCTTTTTTATAATAATCTTAATCCAAATTATTTTTATGTAGTAAATAAATATGATAGAATTAAGAAAAAAGGAGGGGGAAATGGAACTTCAAAACATTGAAAATACTCTTAAAAAAATGGGGCTTGTTTTAGAAAAAGTTGTTCAAAAAGTAGATGAACTGGATAAAAGAGTTTCAAAAATAGAAGAAAAAGTAGGAGTGGAAGAAAAAAAGTTTTCAAGCGAGGATTTAAAAACAACTCCTCAACAAACTCAAACAAAGAATTTGACTTCAAGCAGTTTTGGAAGTGGCTTTGGAAGTAGTTTTCTAGGTTCAATGGCAGGTGCAATGGCTGGAATGGGACTTTATAATTTACTTTTTAATCATTCAGTTACTCCTGCTGAATTTGGTCATGAGCTTGGAATGAACGATACGGAAATAAATGAAGCTTTTGAGAGTAATTTTGATGAAATTGATTCAAAACTAGATGAGCTTGATGCAAAAATTGATGAATTAGATAACAAAGTTAATGAACTTTCAAATGAAGATGTAATGAATAGTGATTATTTTGAAAATTACGAAGGAAATGTAATTGATAATGATTTTGAGAGTGGTTTTGATGATTTTGAAGGTTTTGACGACATATAAAAATTTGATATAATTAACAAAAACTTATCGAGCTTTTTTATTAATCTTTAAAGGTTTTTATTAATGATAAATGTTATTTTGTGCGGTGGAAGCGGTACGAGGTTATGGCCTATTAGTAGAGAAAATCTACCAAAACAATTTTTAAAAATGTTTGATAGTAAATCTTTATATCAAATGACAATTGAAAGAAACAGTAAAATATGTAAAAAAATAAATCTTGTTGCAAATGCAAATCAATTTTTTTTAGCTCTTGACCAGTTTGAAGAGATAAAAGATAAAATTGAAAAAGTGGAATTAAATGCAGTAATAGAACCGTTTGGAAGAAATACAGCAGGAGCTATTGCTTTTAGTGCATTTTTAAATAAAGATATATTATTTGTAACTCCATCTGACCATAAAATAGAAGCAAATAAAAACTATTATGAGGCAATAAAAAAAGCTGAAAAATTCGCAAAAGACGGATATTTGGTTGTATTTGGAATTAAACCCAAATATCCTGAAACAGGATATGGGTATATTGAAACTGATGGTGAGAATGTAATTAAATTTCACGAAAAACCTGATTTAAAAACTGCTCAGGAATATATAAAAAAAGGTGATTTTTACTGGAATAGCGGTATGTTTATGTTTGATTCAAAAATTTATCTTGAAGAGCTTAAAAAACATGCCCCTGATGTTTATGAAAGTGCGAAAAATGCAATAGAAAATGCGAAAAAAAGCGAATATATAAGAATTTTAAGCAACTATATGGAAAAAATTCCTGATATAAGTATAGATTATGCAGTAATGGAAAAAAGTAAAAAATTAAAATTTGTAGAGCTTGATGTAAAATGGAGCGATGTTGGAAGCTTTGATTCTCTTGATAAAGAGTTTGAAAAAGATGAAAATGGTAATACAAAAAAAGATAATCTTGTAGCCCTAAATTCTAAAAATAATTTTATATTTGGGAAATATAAAACAATTGCATTAAGTAATGTAAATGATTTAATAGTAGTTGATACACCTTCGGCTCTTCTTGTAACTAAAAAAGGGAAATCCCAAAGTGTAAAAGAAATTGTAAAAATTTTAAAAGAAAAAAATCCAGAAGTTGTAAAATTTGGAAGGACTGTTTATAGACCTTGGGGCAATTATACAAATTTATTTGAAGATAAAAATTATAAAGTTAAATTATTAAAAATAAATTCAGGTAAAAGACTATCTTTACAAAAACATTTTCATAGAAGTGAACATTGGGTTGTTGTTAGCGGAACCGCTACAATAGTAAAAGGAGATAAAAAATTTATTTTAAGACCCAATGAATCGACATATATCCCAATGGGAGAAATTCATAGAATAGAAAATAACGGGAAAATTCCTTTAAAAATTATAGAAGTGCAGGTTGGTGAATATCTTGGAGAAGATGATATTGTAAGAATTGAAGATGACTTTGGAAGAGTTGAGGGAAAATGCGGAAAATAATTTTTTTAATTTTTGGAATTTATCTTTTTGGATGTAATACACCTTATTCGTTGGATAAATTTAAAGAAATTTTAAATATATCTAAATTACAAGCACCCGTTAGTCATTATAATGCTCTTTATTCCACTAAATATGGCGAATTTAAAGATGTATGTAATAAATATTTTTATCTTCAAGATAATAAATATATGACATTTTTTATGTGCGGTAAAAAACATAGAAGTGAGCTTAGATTTAAAGATGATTGGAAGGTTTCTACAACAATTCCTAAAATTTTAGAAGCGAAAGTGAAACTTTTTCCTTTAAATGAACAGAGGGAATTTACATTTTTACAAATTCACGCAGATTCGACATTAAAAAATAAACCTGTAATTAATAAACCTCTTTTAAGAATTGTATGGTATAAAGAATTACATAACAAAAAAAATCATATCTGGGCTATTATTAGGACTTGTGATAATCCTGATATAATGTGTTATGAAAAAATAGATTTAGGTAAAATACCAAAAGATTTTTTTAATGTAAAAATTGAAGTTAAGAATTCACATTTAAAAATATGGATAAATAATAAATTAAAAGTAGATAAAGATGTTAGTTATTGGGATAAATTTTTGAATTATTTTAAAGCAGGTGTTTATCTGCAAGATGAAGGATGTGCAAAAGTTTTATTTGATAAATTAACCGTAAAGGAGAAAAATGAACATTAGTGTTGTTGGTTTAGGATATGTGGGGGCGGTTTGTTCTGCATGCTTTGCAAATGAGGGACATAATGTTATTGGAATGGATGTTGATAAGGTAAAGGTTGATTTAATTAATAAAGGTAAAGCTCCAATAGTTGAAAAAGATTTAGATGAATATATTTCAAGAAATGTTAAAGCCGGAAGACTTAGAGCTACAACAGATTTGAAAGAGGCGATAGATAATAGCGAAATAACAATTATTGCGGTAGGAACTCCATCTAAGCCAAACGGAGATATTGATTTGAAATATATAAAAGAAGCGGCAAAGGCAATAGGTGAGAAATTAAAAGAAAAGGATGAATTTCATATAGTTTCAATGAGAAGTACAGTTTTACCGGGTACAGGGAGAAATGTGGTGATTCCTATAATTGAAGAGATTTCAGGTAAAAAAGCAGGTGTTGATTTTGGATATGTGTCAAATCCTGAGTTTTTGAGAGAAAGCAGTGCTATTTGGGACTTTTACAATCCTCCAAAAACTGTTGTAGGTGCAACTGATGAGAGAAGTTACAAAACTTTTAGAGAACTTTATTCGTTTTTAAACGCTCCATATTTTGAAGTAGAAATAGAAGTGGCGGAAATGATTAAGTATGCCGATAATTCATGGCATGCAACAAAAGTTACTTTTGCTAATGAAATAGGGATGATCTGTAAAAAACTGGGAATCGATTCGCATAAGGTTATGGATGTATTTTGTGCAGATACAAAACTCAATATTTCTACTTATTATTTAAAATCCGGATTTGCTTTTGGAGGCTCTTGTTTACCAAAAGATGTGAAAGCTATCACTTACAAAGCTAAAACTCTTGATGAAAACACTCCTCTTTTAAATTCATTGATGCCAAGCAATGAATATCAGATAAAAAGAGTGTATAATGAATTTATTAAACCATTAAGGAGTAAAAAAATAGCAATTTTAGGATTAAGTTTCAAAGCAAATACCGATGATTTAAGAGAATCTCCAATTTTAGAACTGACTGAAATATTAATTGGTAAGGGGTATAAGGTAAAAATTTATGATTCAAATGTATTAAAAGCAAAAAAAGATGGAGCGAATAAAGAATTTTTGGAAAATGAATTATGGCATATAAATGAAAGGTTAGTTGAGAATTTGGAAGATGCAATAAAAGGAAATGATATTATAGTAATTGGCAATGGTTCAAAAGAATTTGAGAAAATTCCGCAAAAATATAGGGATAAATATATAATCGACTTAATTAGAGTTACTCAACAAATTTCAAATGAAAATTATATTGGGATAGCGTGGTGATTTTTAAAGATTTTAATTTTTTAGGATTTATAATATACTTATTAATATTATTAATAGGCTTTTTTCTTTTGCCTTTAAATCGAATTGAACCTGGTGCCAGAGATTTAATATTTCTCATTGGTATTATTGGTATTTGGAGATATACTTGGTTTTTAATAAATGGAATAAGAGCCCTTATATATCAAAAAATCAAATTCAAAACCATAAGAAAATTTGAAGAAAACAGTGGAGAGGATTTAGATCCAGATCATGTATTTTTATTAATAACATCTTTTAGGATTTCCACAGATGTAACGGTAAAAGTTTATAAAGAAGCGATAAAAGAAGCAATAAGATGTGGATATAATGTGACAATAATTGCTTCATTGGTTGAAAAATCAGATGAATTATTGGTAAAGAAAATATTTCAGCTATTAAATCCTCCCGAAAGAGTTAAATTAGTTATTTCAAGAATTAAAGGAACAGGTAAAAGAGATGGTTTAACAGCAGGATTTAGAGTAATTGCCAATCATGATGTGGATTTTGAAAATTCAGTTGTTGCGGTGATTGATGGTGATTCTATTGTTACTCCCGGTACTATTAGAAAATGTTCAAGGCTTTTTGCTTTAAATAAAAATCTTGGAGGTTTAACAACCGATGAAGATGAAGATGATTATCTTTTGATTCACGGTAAAGGCTTTGTAGAGAAAATATATTATTACTGGTATAAACTAAGATTTGCTCAAAGAAATATGTCAATGAGTTCTTTGTCACTTTCTGATAGGATATTAACATTAACTGGTAGGATGTCTATGATAAGAGCAAATATTGCCGCTAAAAAGGCATTTGCAGATACGGTTCAATTGGATAAATTAACACATTGGAGACTTGGAGAATTTTATTTTCTTACAGGAGATGATAAATCAAGCTGGTTTGCTCTTGCAAGTGAGGGATGGGATATGTGGTATGTGCCTGATGTACTTGTATACACTGTGGATGAAATTCCGGATAGGAATTTTTTCAAGGGCAGTATTATGCTGATGGTCAGATGGTTTGGAAATCAATACAGAACCAATGCAAGAGCGGTAAAACTTTCACATAAAAAAATGAATTTATATCCTTGGTATGCACTGCTAGATCAAAGAATCACTAAATGGACTACACTTTTTGGTTTATTTATTGCTATAATAGGTTCTATAAAATGGGGAGGAGCTATTTTTTATGCATATATTTGGTGGATTTTATTTACAAGATTATTAATGACATTTGTTTATAGACTATCAAGAAAAAAAATATATGCTATTTGGCCTTTGATGCTTTATTATAATCAAGTTGTAGGTTCTTTTGTTAAAATTTATGTATGGGAACATCTATATAAACAAAAATGGACAAGACAAAAAACGACATTAAAAGGTGCTAAAAGATTTATCGAATGGTATAGAAAAGTTAGTTCTGATGGAATGTTTATAATCGATTTAATGGTTTTTATAATCGGTATCACTTTATTATTAGGAGTTATTACATTTAATGATATATGGGGTTTTTTACATTTTTTTAGGAGTTAAGGATGAAAGAAAATATTGAAAATATTGAAAAAATAGCAAAACAGATAAAGCACGAAGCAGAAATAACTAGACAGCATGCAAGATATAGAATTCCAGCTACTATAATAATCGATGGGAGAGAATATAAACTTGATAATTGGTCTGTATCAGGCTGTGCAATAATCGATTTACCAGAAGAGTATTTAAATAAAAAATTTGCAACCGGAGTTATGAAATTTCAATTTGATCATTTTATTACTGCAATTGATGATTTAAAACTAGAATTTTTAAGAAACGACAAAGTTGATGAACATACGATTATGAGATGTAGATTTACCGATATCAAACCTGATCAAGTAGCAATATTACAACAGATAATAGATTCATTTTTAGAAGGCACAATTGTAACAGAAGACGACATTTTACATGTTGTAAGCCATCAAATTACATATCCAGATAAACAAACCAAAGAAATCAGTAATAAAAAGGCTTGGAGTATATTAATTCTTATTTATTTAGTGATTTTTATATTAATTTTATTTTTAATTTATGTTTTTTATAATAGGATATATATAGTAAAATCAATTAACGGGTATGTAGATGCAAATATAACAATGATACGTTCACCTGCGCCTTCGTATATTCAGTTTTTAGAAAAATTAAAAAAAGGAGAAGATATAAATATATCAAAACCTTTTGCAGTTGCACAAATGTTAAATGGAGGTATAAGGACAATAAGAGCTACAATAAATGGAAAAATATTAAATATTTATATTCATAATAATGATTTTAGAAATACGGGAGAACCAATTTTAGCAATTGTATCAAAACATCCTAATTTACATGTAGTTGCTCATATACTTACAAAATTTTTAGATAAAATCAAAATAGGAGACATTTCAAAGATAAGACTTCCAAATGGAGAGATATTTAAGGCTAAAATAGTAGATATTAAATATCCTGATCCTATTAGTTCAAGAAAAAGCAAAGGAGTTACCAATACTTATGCAAATAGTATCAATTATGTAAATGTTATTTTAAAACCAATTGATTATAATTTAAGTATTAAACAGCTTAATGAAAGTGTAGAAGTTATTATAGATACATTTAGGCAGTAAAATGAAGAAAATATTTTTACTTCCTTTTTTATTTTATTTTTCTTATGCATGGAGTTGTTATTCAATTCTTACAAAAGTTGATGACACAACTCCTGTTACTCCTATTGATGCTAAAAAAGTAAAAGTTTGCAATATTTTTCATGACACAATAAACATAAAAGTTAACAAAGCTTATTATGGATGTTATAGAGATAAAAAAGATGCAGAATATGCTCTAAAATATTCTCATTTTCATTTTATTGAACCTAAAATAGTATATCATAAAGTTAAACCGACTGATATATATATAATAATTCCAAGGTCATCTGGAATAAATAAACAAAAAAAACTTAAAGAACTTAAAAAAATTTATAAAGAAAATAAAATTTCAAATCTTTTAAAAAAATTTCCAAAAAGAGTTTATGGAAACGGATATGATATTGAAAAAGCTCAAAGATTATATTTTATGCCTACATTTAATATGTATTTTTATAAAAAATATTCATTTTTAAAAGATAAATTACTGATTTTATATGATGGTGTTTATTCATTAAAAGAGTTAGCAAAAATATTTTCTAAACAAGAATATATTAAAAAAACCAGATATGGATATTTGATAAATATTTCCATTATAGTCTCACCCACGGCAAGTCTTGTTATAAACAATAAAACAGTTTTATTACAAGGATATCCAGATGTTGTGAATATTTTTTATTTCGGAAAACTTTATATTAATAATTCTAAATTTATAGTATGGGATCGAAAGCACAACAGATATTTGCCAAGACAGAAAATACCACCTGATAAAATACTTTTAGTTTCTTATGAAAGACCAAGACCTTACATAATAGGGCTAAGCGGTTCAAAAGCAATAGTTTTAAATTCTGTATTTAGAGGCATTGGATATCACAGTGTTACGGCTACTTTTGGGTATTCATTGGCAAATTTACCTGCTAGAAATTTAACAAATCCGTTTTTTATGTTTTTGCACTATAAAAAGCCTTCCATTAGATTTGTTGGAAATGAGGTTTATGATTCCTGTATGGGATTTTATACCAATCATGCAGCTAATTCTGTATTTTTAGGAAATTTCTGGCATGACAATGTTATTTATAATTTTGACCCTCATGATTATTCCAAAAATCTGGTTTGTGCAAGGAATATTTCTCTTAGAGCAAAACATGCAAACGGTTTAATTATTTCAAGAGAAGTTACAAATACTATATTTGCTGAAAATATTGCATTAAAAAATCATTCAAACGGAATTATGCTTGACAGAAACTCATATGATACTTTTATATATAAAAATATCTCTTTTGATAACGGATATTCTGGAATATCTATTCAGGAAACTCCAAAAAGTCTAGTAACTGATAATTTAGTTTTTTTGAATAAAATAGATGGAATAATTGCAAGGAATGCATTAAGAACTGAAATAAAAAATAATACAGTTGATACAAACGGAAAAAATGGAATAGAAGTTTTAGTAAAAGATATAAGTTATATGAAATATAGAAACTTCAACAGAGACCCGTATGTAAAAGTGGCAAGTGCGGAGGTGTTTTTTAATAAAATAAAAAATAATCTCCAATCAGATATCAAATCTTCAAATTATGCTGCAATTTGGCTTAAAGATAATGAAATTAATCTCACAAATCCTAAACTTGCAGGAGATTTGACATATTTTATTGCAAAAATAATAAAAAATAAAGGAAATTTCAAACTTTACGGGCTTGGTTTTCCTTTTATGAGAAAAAGCAGTGATTTGATTTATATAACAAATCCTGTCTATTATGCGGCAAAAGATATATATTCAAATCTTACAAAAGAAAATATTAAGGCATTTAACATTTTATTTTATATTTACGCTCTTAAAAATAAAGATAAAAAAGCTAAGGAAGTTTTATTAAAAGGTGGATTACATCTTAATAAAATATCACTTGCTTATCTTGGATTTATGTTTTTATCAAAAGCGAGAGAAAATAATTGGAATGAAAAAGATAAATTTGAAGGTCTTGTTTTATTGATTGAATCTGGAATTTTAGGAAATAAAAATGTTTTTGTGGATTTAACACAGTTAAAGTATTTTATTCCTAATTTAAATAAAAATGAGATACTTAATGCATATTATACAGCTGTAAAAAGAATGCAAAAGGGAATATTATTTAATGAAAATTTTTACAAAAAATATAAAATAAAACCAAATAATGCAGAAGAAGTAAAATATGCAGTTTTATTATTTAAATATCAATTAAAATATGCCGGCATTGATTTTTATCAATATTTAAAACAGATAAAAAAACAAATAAATACATTTACTAATATTAATATAAAAAGACTTGAAAAAATATTTCAAATTATGGATGAGATAAAATATCTCAATATGAATTATCAAAAAATTGCAATGAAAAAAGCTCTTAAAAACAGGCTTTGTAAAGAATATATATTAAAAACAGAACTTCAACAAAAAGAGATAGATAAATTGTTAAAAATTAAAAGAAAAAAAATGATTTTAAAATATTTACCTCAAATAAAAGATTTACTTAAAAAAATCAATCAATATAGAAAAAGAAAAGTTTCACTTAAAGAACTTTTAAAAGGTGATTTATGAAAAAAATTTTATTGTTATTAGGATTTGTTTTTTTAATGGCAAATGAAAAAGTATGCTACTCTATTCAGATAGCAAGCTCAAAAAAATCTTTTTCAAAATCCGTCATATACAAACATTTACCTTTAATTTGTAAAGAAATGAAAATCAAAAATGTGTACACGATAAGATGTGGATGTTATAAAACTTACAATGAAGTAAAAGAACATTATAAAAGTTTTTTATCAATGTATCCAAATGCAATTATCGTAAGGACTTATGCATTTAGATTTGGTAAAGAATATTTAAAAAAATTTTTCAGTAATTATAAAATTAAACCTTCATTAAATTCAGCAAATAAAAAAATGGTTCCAAAAATTAATAAATTAAATGAATTATCTGCTATTTCTTTTGAAAAAATAAATAAACAAATAAATGTTACCGTTCCTGTTTTCCCAATAAAGGAAGAAAATAAAAAGAGTGAAAAAAATAATCAAATAAATAAAACCAATAGAGCAAATAAAACAGAAAATATTTCTATAAGCAGATTTTACATAGAACCATCTGCATTGTATGAATTAGGACAAAAAGCAAAAAATTCTTCAAGGCTTTATAGATTCAGACTCTCACTATTGCTTGGTTGGCAGTACATGAAAGAGTTGAGCGAGCATTGGTTTTTTAAAATGGAACCAAGAGTAGGACTAAAATATTCAGATATAAATCGCAATAAAGGAACAGATTTTAAAATAGATTTAAGAGAATTATATATTATGAGTCACGATTTGAATGACAATTATCTTAATTTTTTAATAGGAAGAAAAGTTTTAAATGATGGAAGATCATGGTATTACAGTAGTTCTGTTGATACAATAGGATTATTTAACAGTGATGATTTATTGCTTTATGAAATTTATTTTGGTGGAAGATTGAATAATGAAACAACTTTTACTGAAAATGAAAACAGTTATGGATTAAAAGATACAAAATTTATAATAGCGCATTTAAAATATGAATATTTTATAAAACATTTTATTGAAGGTTTTTATCTTTTAGAACACACAAAAGATTTAAGGACTCTTAGATGGTATGGATTAAGAGCTGATGGAAATACCAAATTTAATAATTCAAATATCAAATATTGGATTGATTTTGCTCTTTTAAGAGGTAGTTTTAATCAAAAAATTTCATCAAATGGTATAGATTTAGGAGCAGTATATAATAAGGACTCATCTCCTTATATGTTTGGTATTTCATATGCAAGAGGTAGTGGTTCAAAAGACTCTAAACATAATTTTTATTTACCTTATCTTGCAAATAATAGACATAAACTTTTAAATATGCCAAGCTTTAAATATTATGGAGAATTTTTAAATCCGGATTTATCAAATCTTCAAATAATTTCATTATATGGTAATTATGATTTTAAAAATGGAAATACTTTAAGCGTGATATTGCATCATTATAATCAAGTGTCTGCATCACCTGTATTAAGAGCTACTGATATGGTTTTACAACCAAATGGTAAATCCACAGATATAGGAGATGAAATCGATTTAATATGGTATTTCAACAGACCAAATTTGAAGCATTATAAGCTTGTATTTTCTTATTTTAGAGGTGGAAGCGCGTTTGATGATGCGAGTATTAAGGAGGGATTATATGTATATTTCATATACCGCTACTATTTTTAAAAGATTTTTTCTTATTGTAATAGGAATATTTTTAATAGATGGATGTGCTAATTTAGATGTCGCTCAAAAAGCATATCAAAAAGGTGATATTAATAAATCAATTGAAATTTGGCAAAAATGGGCTGATAAAGGATATGGAAAATATGCATATAAATTGGCTAAGTTGGTTCAAAACGGTACTATTAAAAGAGATGATAAATATATTATCAAAGAGGCATTAAAAGCTTATAAGGGCGGTGAGAAAAAAGCCGCTTTTATTTTAGAAAAAATATATTATAAAAAAGGTGATTTTAAAAAAGCTCTTGAATGGTTTAAAAAAAGCGATTTATCACTTACAAACAGTATTGAAATATTTAAAATGGATATTAATTTAATAAAAAATTATGTTAAAGACTATAAAGAAAAAGAGATACTTATTAAAAGAATAGAAAAAGTTGCAAACAATGGCAATTATGCCGCTGCTTTTGTTTTAGGAGATTTTTATTCTGAAAAATCTCCTTTTTATAATCTAAATAAAGCTCTTAAATATTATGATATTGCATATAAAAAAGGCTATTTAAAAGCCGGTATTAAAAAAGCGCTTATTTTAATCTATGATTTGCATAAAGAAAAAGAGGGGCTTAATTTATTAAGGGAAATATCCAAAAAAGACAACGGGGAAGCTGCTTATTATGTGGGACTTTATTTAAATAATTTAATGAACAGATATTTAAATAAAATAAATACTCCATGTATTGATTGCTCGTTTAAAACTCCAAAAGAGTTTTATGTCAAAAAAATAGAACTTATGAAATTTAAAGATAAATTTATATGGAAAAATATAGTGCCTTGGTTTGATTATGCATATAAAAGAGGTAATATAAGAGGAAAACTTAAACTTATAATGATGGATATAAATGCCAGAAATTATATTTATAAACCTTTAAAAGAACATTATAGCGGTATGGATATTAATCAAACACAAAGATTTTTAATATCCACTGCAAAAGCTTTTCATATTTTTGCACCTAAAATGACACTTGCATGGCTTTATTATAAATATCCGGAACTTCATAAGCAAAATATAACAAAACAGATTTACAATGAATATATGGATATAAATAAAACAGACGCTCTGTGGCATTTGTATCTGTATGCAAAAACTTATGAACCAAATGAAAAAATCAAATATTTAAGACCTCTTGTCAAAGAGAGATTTGTACCTGCTTTGATTGAGTATGCATATATGTCTTTGCTTAATCATAAAGATATCAACTCTTCTGCTAAAATATTAAAAATTTATGCAAACGAAAATAATAAAATAGCTCTTCATTATTTAGCTTCTGTGTATGCCAAAGGTATTTTAACACCTAAAATAAAAGCGTGTGATATTTATAAAAAATTGTGTAAAATAGAGCCTGTAAATAAAAAATTGGATATAAAAATTGCAAATGCATATTTAAATATTGTAAATCCTCCTCAAATTTTAAAAGCTGCTACAATATATAAATTTTATGCTGATCAAAACGATTCTTATGCACAATTTAAACTGGCTCAGATTTATAAAAAATATAATTTAAAAAATGCTTTAAAATGGCTAAAAAAAGCAACACAAGCCGGTTATAAAAGGGCTGAAATAGAGTATGCAAGGCTGGTATTAAAAGGTTTGGTTAACGGAGATAAAAAGAAAGCATTGCAGATTATTTTGAATTCGTTAAATAAAAACAATCCTGCTGATTTAATATTGCTTGGTGATTTATATGCAAAAGGGATTGGAGTGGAATTTAACCCTCAAAAAGCAGAATATTATTATAATCAGGCAATAGAAAAAAAAGGTTATAGCGCATATTTAAGATTGGCTTTTTTATATCAAAAATTAGACATATTAAATAAATATAAAAATAAAATTATTTATTTTTATAAACTGGCAATAGAGCATAATGTTCCAAAAGCGAAATATCTTCTTGCAAAATACTATATAAAAACAGGTGAGAATAAAAAAGCTTTTGAACTTTTAAAACAGATTAATTATAAAAAATACCCTGATTATCCATATTTAATGTATAAAGTAACGGGTAATATAAAATATTTAAAATTAGCTGTTAAACAAAATATAGGTAAAGCTCTTTTAGATTACGCTATACATGTACTAAAAACACCTCAAAGCAAACTTTTTTATGCTCTAAGAGCATCAATGTGTGATACACCCGGCAGTGCGGAGTATGCTTTTGAGATGATGAAAAAAATAAATAAAGAAGGGGTTATAAATTATATTTATAACAAGGCAAAATTATATCCTAAATGCCATAATTAAATGATATAATTAAGTGATTAAAATAAAGGAGGAAAAAATGAAAAAGTTAGCAATATTTACAGCTTCTGCACTATTAGCAGTATCTGCAATGGCAGGGACATTAAGAGATAATGTGGGATGTGGTCTTGGGACTACATTAATTGGAGATAAAGGTGATAATTCACTTGTTCTTCAAGTTTTAGCGGCTACAACAAATTCAACTTTTGGAAACCAAACATTTGGTATAACTTCTGGAACACTTGGATGTAAAAAACCTACTAAAATAGCATCAAACGATAAATTAAATAAATTTGTTGCAGACAATATGGATAAACTTGCAATGGATATTTCAGCAGGACATGGTAAAAGTTTAGAAGCTCTTGCTACATTGCTAAAAATTCCTGCAAATAAAAGAGCAGCTTTTTATGCAAAACTAAAAGCAAACTTTGATAAAATTTATGCATCTTCATCTGTTCAATCAGCAGATGTTATAGATTCTATTGCGGAAAACATCTAAGTTGAAAAAAATATTAGCCCTTTTGGGGCTTTTTTATTTCTTGAATGCATTTGATTCTTCTTCAAAAGAGTGGCTTGTTTTATTACATTATAAAAAAGGGCTATTTGGGTATGAAAGTTTAATTGATGATAAAAATTTTTTCGTATCAAAAAATGGGAAATATTCTCCAAAAGATGAATTTTTAGCATCAATTAAATTAATAAAAACAAATCCTCAAAAATTTGCCTGTAAATTTCCTCTACGGTATGAGATATTAAACAAAAATTTGCATTTAAGTAATTTTAAATTAAACGAGTGCAAAAAACTACAAAAATTTTTAAAAGCATTAAATCCACAAAGAGCAGTTTTAATATTTGCTTCTGCAAATTTAAATTCACCATCTTCTATGTTTGGACATACTTTAATAAGAATTGATACCCCATCACATCAAGAATATCTGTCAAATGCCGTAAATTATGCGGCACATGTAACAGATACAAATGGTATTTTATTTGCTTTTAAAGGAATTTTTGGCTTTTATAAAGCTTATTATTCTATTTTGCCTTATTATGAAAAATTAAAAGAGTATTCTGATAGAGATTCGAGAGATTTATGGGGATATCAACTAAATTTTAATAAAGCACAAGTTAGAAAAATGGCTCTTCATATTTGGGAATTAAAAGATATATATTCTCATTACTATTTTTTTAAAGAAAATTGTGCTTATAATATTTTGTATTTAATTGATGTAGCAAATCCAAGTATTAACAGCACAGGTTATTATGATAATGCTCTAAGTGTAATTCCACTTGATACGGTAAAACTTTTATATAAAAAAGGAGTAATCACAAAATTTTATTACACACCTTCATTAATAACACAAATTGAAACAATCTCTAAACCTTTAAATTACAAAGAAAAAATGCTTATAATTGATATAGTCAATGGAAAAAATATTGAAAAAATTGATTCTATTAAAGATAACGAAACAAAAGCCAGAATTTTAGATACAGCTGTAAGATATCTTGAATATCTGAGTAAAAAGAAACATTTTACAAAAAAAATGTATACTAAAAGATTTTTGAAAATACTTAAAAAAAGAAGTAAAATAAACTATATTTCAAATTATAAATATAAAACTCCCTATAATCCATTATTTTCACATAATTCAAGAAGATTAGCACTTTTAAAAGGAAACGGATTTTGGGATTTTGGGCTTAGACTTTCTTATCATCAATTAGATGATAATGCAGACGGGTATAAAAAGGGAGCATCTCTTAGTTTTGGAGACTTTTTATTTAGATATAAAAACAGAAAAATGAAAATAGAAAAACTTGGTATTATAGAGATAAAATCTTTATCAAAAAGAGATATTTTCTTTAAACCAATCTCTTGGAAAGTAGATTTTGGACTTTATAAAGAAGAGAAAAACTTAGTACTTAAAATTAATCCGGGAGGAGGTTTTACAAAAAAAATTAAAAATATAAATTTTTATACGCTTTTTCAAACTGATTATGGGTTAAGTAATAAACTTGACAAAGGATATGAGTTAGGTGCTGGAATTGAAGTCGGTTTTTTTGGAAGTTATCAAAAATTTACATATTATATTACTTCAAACTATATAAATTATTTTTTGGGAGATAAACACAAAAAATACAATATTAAATTAATAAATAATTTTAAATTATCAAATCAGAGCGCTTTTGTTTTAAGTTTTAAAAGAGAAAAAATTTATAACTTTAATAATGAAATAAAAGCAGGATTTTATTTTTATTTTTAAACCTCACAGACTATTTCTTTATTCCCTTTTTTTTCAATAACTTCTTTTATTTTTACATTTGGAAATTCAATTTTTAGCAGTTCATCTATATTTTGAGGTTTGTATATGGAGATATATTTTGTTAGAAGTCCTCTATATGCTTTTGCAAAGTGGCTTACTACTTTATTGTTTTTTATAAATTTAAAAGTTATGTAGTTTTTTGGTTTGTATATTTTTTCATAAAATTTAGCCCTTAGGTCTATAAAAATCTCTTTTTCGTTTATTTCATTTAAAATAGGGGTAAAAATTTCTTTATGGGCTTTATAGATATCAAATCTAGGTTTACTTCCTTGTTTTAGTGTGTAGTGAGGGATTTTATCATTTGCACTTATTACTCCAAAAAGATTTGAAAAAATGTAGACATTTTCATCTATCCATTCTTTTGCGCTTGTATTTAGACTTTCATAGTCCATATGTTTAAATGCAACTCCTGTATATCTAAGTATAGCTTTTTTTGTAGGGCGTGCAAAAATAGAAGTTTTATCTTCTCCAAAATTTTTAGTATCATCGGTGGTTTTTAAAAATTCATCATATTTTTTGATAATTTCAACTCTTTTATCGTAAATTTCAGAAAATATGAAGCTCTCTTTATTAATAGGAGGAAAATCCCCTCCTTTTGATTTGCTCTCACTTGGGGCTAGGAGTATTTTCATTTATTTCCTTATAATTGTGTAATAAATATAGAATTACCTCTTTTTACTTCGATTAACGCATCTCCTTTATTAAGTCCTTTTAGAAGTTTTGTAAGTTCGCTTATTGAATTTATATTTACCCATCTTCCTGTTTTTATTGTTTTTACTCTTAAAATAATATCACCTTTTTTGAGTCCCATTAACGCTGCGTAACTATTTGGTTCAATTTTTTCTATGATTACTTGATGATTTTTCTCTTTTAGAGTAACTCCTTTTAATGATTCAATATTTTTAATTGTTAATTTTTTGGTTTTTAAAGCTTTTAATTTTGCTTTTAAAGTGATATATTTACCATTTCTATAAACTTTTAATGTTATTACTGTTCCAGCGCCTTTGAATGCAATTTGATTTCTAAGTTCAGAAGCATTTTTTACTGGTTTTCCATCTACTGCTACAATAATGTCACCAGGTTTTAATCCTGCTAATGCTGCGGCTGAGTGAGGTTGTACTTGATTTATTAATACTCCATGGTCAATTCCATATAATTTTGCTTTGCTTGAATCTATATTACTTATATATACACCAAGATATCCTCTTACCACTTTACCTTTTTCAATTATAGATTTAACTACAAATTTCACCATGTTACTTGGAATTGCAAATCCAATTCCGTTATTTCCTCCACTTTTTGAAATAATTGCTGAGTTTATTCCAATTAATCTTCCTTTCATATCTACAAGTGCTCCCCCGCTATTTCCCGGATTAATAGCCGCATCAGTTTGAATAAAATTTTCATATGCATTAAGTCCAATAGATGTTCTGTTAAGTGCACTAACAATACCTGCTGTTACACTTTCTCTAAGACCAAAAGGATTTCCTATTGCAAGAACGATATCTCCTACTTCTACTTTACTTGAATCAGCAAATGTTATTGGATGAAGGTTTTTTGCATTTATTTTTAATACAGCTAGATCTGTTTTTGGGTCGCTTCCTATTAACTTGGCTGTATATTTTTTACCGTCCATTGTTTTTACAATAATTTTTGTAGCACCACTAATGACATGATAATTTGTTACTATATATCCGTTTTTAGAGAGAATTACCCCACTGCCAAGTGCATATTCTTTTCTTTTTTGAGGGGTATTAGGATTTGTAAATGGACCAAAAAATCTTTGAAAGAATGGGTCATTAAAAAATCTTTTAAATTGCTCAGGGAATTTTATTTCAACTATTTTTTCCGTGGAAATATTTACTACGCTTGGAATTACTTTTTTTACAATTGGAGCAAAAGATAATACCATTCCATTTTGATTTGGAGAAATTCTTTTTAAGTTTGAATTATCTACATGTAAATTAATATGTGCTGCAAATAAAGCAACACTTAAACCAGCTGCCAATAAAAATTTTTTCATAGTTACTCCTTAAAAATTTTTAAATATTGTATTATGTTGAGGTGAATTTAGTATTAAGAAAACTTTAAGCTAAAATTAATAAAAATTTTTACCACCAAGCAAGAATTTTTTCATTAATATCTTCTTTTTTTTCTTTAAACATATGATAAATATATCTTGCAAACATATCAGTTTCTATATTTACTTTTTGATGGATTTTGTAGTATTTGAATATTGTGTTTTCAAAGGTATGAGGAATAATAGTTAGTCTGAATCTATCAGAAAACACTTCATTAATAGTTAAACTTATTCCATCAATTGCAATGCTTCCTTTTGGGGCTATATATTTCATGATTTTTGGGTCTGTTTTAATTACTAATTCATATGAATTTTGATTTTTTGTAATTTCAAGAATTTCTCCAATTGCATCAACATGCCCCTGAATTAGATGACCGTCTATTTTATCCCCGAATCTCAATGCCTCTTCAAGATGTACAGGTTTTCCCGTCTGATAATTATCAAGGGGAATTATTTTTTGTGTTTCAGGTGAGAGCTCTACTTCAAATCCGTCCGTGTAAATTTTTGTTACAGTTAAACAAACTCCATTTACTGCAATAGAATCTCCAATTTGAGGTTTTAGTTTGGAGATAATTCTTAGTTTATTATTTGCAAAAGATTTTATTTTTCCAATTTCTCTTATTAATCCGTTAAACATCTATCTCTTTTCCTATCATTGGATAACATTTTTTGATTAATTCTTGAATTTTTTGCTTTTTTTCTTTTTCTGCTATCTTATCATTTGTAATTTGCATTAATTTTTCTAAAAACTCAATAAAACAACACATTAAAGTTATAGGATTTTCTGCCCAAGGATTTAAAGGTTTTTTATTTTTTATATTATTTTTACATCTTTTTATTGCCATAAGTTTTTCATCTTCATTTAAAATTTTGTACCAGTCTATAT
>JALWNI010000020.1 GCA_027083695.1 Nautiliaceae bacterium
ATTTTTTCCTATGAATAGGGCATTTTTTCCTATTTCCCTTTTCTTAATAATAGGGAAATAGGAATTATGTTATAATTTTTTTAAATAAACTGGAGGTATTGAAATGAAAAAAATACAAATACATAAAAAAAATGAATTAATTAGAGGAACTGACAATTTAAGCGTTTACGCAAAAAGACTTTTAAATACAATTTATTATATAGTACAAAAAAATGAACTTTATGAACAAAAATATTTTATAATTGAAGCAAGACAACTAAAAAAATTCTTAGGACTTAAAAATGTAAAAGATTATACAAATATAATTCGCAAAACACTAAATGAATTGCAAGAGAAAAAAATTGAATTATATAACTATTATGACCCACTTGAGAAAAAATTATTTAAATGGTTACCAATTCATTTTTTACAATATCCAACAGGAGAATATGAAGATAAAAAAAGTGGAATTATAAAGTTTCAAATTGCATTAAATCCTTTAATATTACACCTAATGAAAATTAAAAAAAATTTTACAAAACTTGACTTAATACCTTATACTTTAAAATTTCGCAGTAAATATAATTATAAGCTGTATGAATTCTTAAAAAGCTTTCAAAACTATAATTATATTCGTATTTCTTTGAAACATTTAAATAAATTATTAAACACAAATAAAAAATACCCTTCCAAAATGCTAGAGTTATTGAAAAGAAATATAAAAGAATTAAAAGAAAAAACAGATTTGAAAAACTTAGAAGTTGAATATATAAAAGAAGAAAAATATTTTAAAATTTATATAAATAAAAAAAGTAAAAAAACACCACCAACAAATGCAATTATCAATGATATTATTAAAAAAACAATAAAAAAATTTTAATGAATTTTCATTATTTTTTCATTATTTTTTCATTATTTTCAACAATCAATTAAAAGAGCCGACACTTTTGTTTAAGAAAATCAAGTTTGCCTGCGGCTTCCTTTTTTGCATACATATTTACACGCTTTGCAATGCTATCATTTCACTACGCTACGCTAAACGCTTCGCTTCGTTTCATTACGCTTTGCAAACAGCAAACAAACAAAAAAATAAATTAATTAATAAACAAAAAAAACAAATAGGAAAAAAGCTAACCTAATTAATCTTCATCTTTTTTCAAAAATGAAACAACAGAAAAAACATATTCAACCATTTCATCTTTAATTTTGCCATGTATTCCATTGTTTATTAAATCATTTTCAATTTTTTCTTTTAATATTGTTCCCGAATTCTTTTTATTTTTTAAATAATCTTCTAATTGTGTTTTTATTTCTTTTTCATTTATAACTTTCATTTTTTATCCTTTATTTTGGATTTTGGCAACTTTTGCAAATTTATTTTATTACTTTTATTTTTATTTTCCAAAAAATTTAAGTTATTAACATAAGGGCTTTGCATATATAAGTATTCAACACCCCTATTTGTTTCATTTTCAAATAAAAATTTTCCTGGGCTAAAATATTTAGGATATATACCAATTTCATCAATTATTTCTTTATAAGACCCCCCTAACGCCGTTTGTAATGCAGTGTTATTATTAAGTTTCATAACAATTTTGTATTGAATATTATTACGAATATTCGTATTGATATTGTCAGGCTTTTGTGTAATTATAAAAATTTTAATATTTGTTGCACGAGCTTTTGCAAGTAATTCTTGTAATAACCCTATCATCTTATCATAGGTTTTTTTTCCTAAAATTTCTTTATTATCATTAAGCGATTGAATTTCATCAAATATTGCAAAAATCGGGCTTTCACTTGAAAATGTTTCGCCCTTTTCTTTCATTTTTTGCAGTCTTTTTTCCATAATATTTTTCAAATTTTTTAACATTTTTTCTAAATCTTTTAAGTTATCAACAACATTAACAAACTTATATTTGTTATATTTGTAAAATTCCACCCCACCTTTTAAGTCAATTAAATACATTTTTACCCTGTTAAATAAAAGGCTATTTATTAAATTATTAACTAAAACACTTTTACCAGCACCACTTTGCCCAATCACAAGCAAATGCTTCATTTCGTCTATATTTTTATAAATATTTTCGCCATTTTCATTTTTTCCAAAATAAATTTTTCCATCTTTATAATAATTTTTATAATTATTTTGGTTTATTTCAAATGTTTTTAAAGTGTCCTTTATTTGTAATAATACGCCTTTTCTTCTATATCTTTTAATTCTTAAAAAATTAACATTTAAATATTGCTTTATATCATCATAACTATTCATATAAATTTGAAAATTTGGCTTAATTTTATTTATATACACAACTTCTTGTTTACTAAATTTTTTTAACTTATCATAATAATGCTTCGCATTCTTTCCATTTTTAATTTTAATTTTAATGTCAAAATTTTTTGGTAATTTCCTAAAATGCAAATAATCAGTAAAACTTACGCCCTTTATTGCTAATCTTATAAAAAATATAAGTAATATTATTATTACAGCATTTAAAGCATAATAAGCAACATTTGCATAATTTAAGTTTTCCAAATCTAATAAAAAATTATTTATAAAATTTAAACAATAGGAAAAAAAAGAAAAAATATTTTCCATCTTTTTAGCTTATTATTTTAATGTTTTAATATATTTATAATAAAGTGTGTTATTAAAAACCCCAGGTGCAACTTGTAATTTTATTTCATCATTTGGTTTAACAGCTAAATCTTTAGGAACTTTTACATTTAAAAATTCCATTTTTCCATTGTCCCTTTTAACTAAAAATTGTAATTGTTTTGCATCTTCTAATTCCACAACATTTAAAACTTTTCCCAAAATTACCACTTTAATTGCTTCCATTTTCCGTCCTTTGTTTTGTATTTTATAGTATCAAAACTATTATTTTGATACTATATGTAATTATTATAAGAATTTTTATAAATAAGTCAAATTTTTAGTTTTTTTATTAAAAAAAATTTTTTCATTTTTATATTCATTAATAAATTTTTTGACTAATTGACTTAATAATTTAGAACGATTAAAATTAAATTCTTCTATAATGTTTTGAAATGCTTGATATTCCGCAGGTTTTAATTTAAAAGATATTATTTTGTAATCATATTTATATTTTCCAACTTTCATTTTTTTACCTTTTTTTATTTATTTTAATAAAAAAACTTATAATGTCAAATTTTTACATCTGATATTATTTTTATATAATTACATAAAAAAGGATTTATATGAAATTTAAAATATTTGGGAAAATTATTGAAATAAAGGCAAAAAATAAGGAATTATATGAATACGGGGCAGAAGCAAAAAGAAAAAGAAGCATTGAAAAAATTGAAAATGCACTTAAAATTATGAAAAATAGCAAATATAAATATAGTGAATATAGATTAAAAAAGATAAGTGGATTAAGTATAAATACAATAAAAAAATACAGAGAACACATTAAAAAATGGAGGGAAAATAATAATTATATTTAGCACACAGCCCCAAAAATGCTTAATTGCATTATAAATTTTTAACATAGTTAAAAATGTTTTATTATTTTAATTAACATAATATTTTTTCCCTTAAATATTAAATATGCACTAATTCAAAATCATTTTTATTATATATTTCAACATAATCTTTTTCTATAAAATATTCAATTGTTTTATAATTGTAATAAAAAAATAACTTATTAAAATCAATTTTATCATTTATATAATCAGTTAAATCGCTTATAAGCGTTAAAAATTCTTTTTTAATACTTTTAGCTATATCACATGCACTTTTTACAACAGCAAGCATTTCAGCAATGAATTTTTTGTATTTATCTTCTTTTTTCAAAAATGTGTTTATAAATCTTCTTAAAATACTATTTTGCTTTTTATTTAGTTCCCTATTTATTATCCTTTTGAAATAAATTAATTCATTATCATCATCAAAATACATTTCCGCAAATTCATTTTTAAAAGTTTTAACAAATAAATTTGCTTCTAACAAAATAGTATTAACAGCATTATTTTTATGTTCTTCCATAACTTCATCAACTGCAAAATCCCACATATTATCAATATTTTCCTTATAATTCAAATAATTTAATTGCATCTTTTGAATAAGTTTATTATTTTTATTTAATTTATTAAAGTAATAGAATAATTTAAAAAAGTTATATATACCAATAAAATTATAATGTTCCCGTCTTTCTTTAACTTCTTTTATAAAAAATTTAGCACTATAATCTTTTTTACATTTATCTTTTTTTACAATTTCGCCATTTTCTTTAATTATTTCAGTGTATCTATAAGTATTTTTTTCAATTTCATAAAGCAAGCAAGTTTTATTTTCTTTTGCTTTTTTTAATAATTTTTCTTTTTCTTCTTGTGTTAAACTTGTATAAATTCTTTTATAATTTGCAATACCAATTTCCGTGTTGTTTCCCCGAAAAATGCGAATATTATTAAATATTTTCCAACCCATGTAAACATACAAATTTTCTTGTTTTTGTTTAAATTTTTCAAATGTTTCATTGTCTAAAATATCATTTAAATTTTCTAAATCTTCTGGGATTTCAATTATATCTTTTAAATTTTTACTAATATATTTGCTTATATATAAAACAGCCCCGTCAAGTTCATCAATGTTATTATCTTTATTTTCAACTTCTTCCGTATCATTTAGTGCTTCAATTTTAATAATTTTATTACTTTTTTTATTCATCCCAAATTTTTCTAATGTTTTGTTATATGCTTTATATATCCAATTATCCGCAATTTCTTTTGGTACATACACTAAAAAATGCAAATGAGGTATAAAAGTTTTGTGATATTCAAAAAAAACGTTATATTTTATATCTTTTCCATATTTTCTAACACTTCTTTTTCCTGTTTTTAAATATTTATAAAAATATCTAAAAATTTCATTTAATTTTTTATATGCTAAATAACTTGCTTCTTTTACACTATTAAAAGCAAAATTTTCATTTAATTCCCATTCTTCTATTGTTTTTTTTCCAAATGTTTTGAAAGGATGGTAATCACTTGGAGCAGTAAAAGTCACAAAAAAGGGAATTAAATTATTTTCTTTAGCTATTTGTTTGTTATATATTAAACGTTGTATTATAGTATTAAAATAAGTTTTTATATAGCTTTTAAAATCTGCTTTAATTATAAACATTTCCCCTGTTTTTTTGTTTTGCACTATATTTTTTTTAGCAAATGCAATTTTTTCAAATTCAGTTTTTTTTGCAATGTCTATATATAAATCTTTTAATTGTTTATATTCATTTAACAATAAAAATTTTTTTTGTTCCAAAATTTTTTTATAATCCATAAGCTTGCCTATTTTTTTTATTTATTTTAAAAAATTAAGTTAAGCAGTCAAATTTTTTAATTTTTTTATTAAAAATTTTATAAATTGCCTTATTATCTTATTATCTTATATATATCTTATTTATCTTATAGACAGCGAGTTTTTTTTAAAATTTTGGGAAGTTTGAAAGTTTTTTTTCCTATGAATAGGGCATTTTTTCCTATGAATAGGGTATTTTTTTCCTATGAATAGGGCATTTTTTCCTATGAATAGGGCATTTTTTCCTATGAATAGGGCATTTTTTCCTATTTCCCTTTTCTTAATAATAGGGAAATAGAAATTATGTTATAATTTTTTTAAATAAACTGGAGGTATTGAAATGAAAAAAATACAAATACATAAAAAAAATGAATTAATTAGAGGAACTGACAATTTAAGCGTTTACGCAAAAAGACTTTTAAATACAATTTATTATATAGTACAAAAAAATGAACTTTATGAACAAAAATATTTTATAATTGAAGCAAGACAACTAAAAAAATTCTTAGGACTTAAAAATGTAAAAGATTATACAAATATAATTCGCAAAACACTAAATGAATTGCAAGAGAAAAAAATTGAATTATATAACTATTATGACCCACTTGAGAAAAAATTATTTAAATGGTTACCAATTCATTTTTTACAATATCCAACAGGAGAATATGAAGATAAAAAAAGTGGAATTATAAAGTTTCAAATTGCATTAAATCCTTTAATATTACACCTAATGAAAATTAAAAAAAATTTTACAAAACTTGACTTAATACCTTATACTTTAAAATTTCGCAGTAAATATAATTATAAGCTGTATGAATTCTTAAAAAGCTTTCAAAACTATAATTATATTCGTATTTCTTTGAAACATTTAAATAAATTATTAAACACAAATAAAAAATACCCTTCCAAAATGCTAGAGTTATTGAAAAGAAATATAAAAGAATTAAAAGAAAAAACAGATTTGAAAAACTTAGAAGTTGAATATATAAAAGAAGAAAAATATTTTAAAATTTATATAAATAAAAAAAGTAAAAAAACACCACCAACAAATGCAATTATCAATGATATTATTAAAAAAACAATAAAAAAATTTTAATGAATTTTCATTATTTTTTCATTATTTTTTCATTATTTTCAACAATCAATTAAAAGAGCCGACACTTTTGTTTAAGAAAATCAAGTTTGCCTGCGGCTTCCTTTTTTGCATACATATTTACACGCTTTGCAATGCTATCATTTCACTACGCTACGCTAAACGCTTCGCTTCGTTTCATTACGCTTTGCAAACAGCAAACAAACAAAAAAATAAATTAATTAATAAACAAAAAAAACAAATAGGAAAAAAGCTAACCTAATTAATCTTCATCTTTTTTCAAAAATGAAACAACAGAAAAAACATATTCAACCATTTCATCTTTAATTTTGCCATGTATTCCATTGTTTATTAAATCATTTTCAATTTTTTCTTTTAATATTGTTCCCGAATTCTTTTTATTTTTTAAATAATCTTCTAATTGTGTTTTTATTTCTTTTTCATTTATAACTTTCATTTTTTATCCTTTATTTTGGATTTTGGCAACTTTTGCAAATTTATTTTATTACTTTTATTTTTATTTTCCAAAAAATTTAAGTTATTAACATAAGGGCTTTGCATATATAAGTATTCAACACCCCTATTTGTTTCATTTTCAAATAAAAATTTTCCTGGGCTAAAATATTTAGGATATATACCAATTTCATCAATTATTTCTTTATAAGACCCCCCTAACGCCGTTTGTAATGCAGTGTTATTATTAAGTTTCATAACAATTTTGTATTGAATATTATTACGAATATTCGTATTGATATTGTCAGGCTTTTGTGTAATTATAAAAATTTTAATATTTGTTGCACGAGCTTTTGCAAGTAATTCTTGTAATAACCCTATCATCTTATCATAGGTTTTTTTTCCTAAAATTTCTTTATTATCATTAAGCGATTGAATTTCATCAAATATTGCAAAAATCGGGCTTTCACTTGAAAATGTTTCGCCTTTTTCTTTCATTTTTTGCAATCTTTTTTCCATAATATTTTTCAAATTTTTTAACATTTTTTCTAAATCTTTTAAGTTATCAACAACATTAACAAACTTATATTTGTTATATTTGTAAAATT
>JALWNI010000021.1:0-400 GCA_027083695.1 Nautiliaceae bacterium
CCCTGGCGGATTTATTTGCCCTTATGGCCAACGTCCTTCCGTCTATGTAGTCGCTCTTCCTTATCACCATCGAGATTGGGCTTTCGAGCTTTAGGTCCGGACTTCCGTAGGCGGTTACCTCGTCCTCAACGTCTCCGGCCCTAATCACTATTCTCAGTTTGACTCTCCTCTTCAGGGCCTCCTTAAACTCATCGCTCAGGTCGTTTATACCCTTATCTGCCTCGATGCAGAGTATGCAGTCCCCCCTTGGGGTGAGGTAGTTCTCCTTCGTGAACTCCAGCGTCGATTTGTGGGTGGCTTTAACGTTCTCATGGCCCCTGCAGTGAACGACTTCCCTCAGCATGGTTTCTGCTCGGGAGGGGGGTTTATAAGCCTGAGCAAGGGAAAAGCTTTAAAACCG
>JALWNI010000021.1:410-1604 GCA_027083695.1 Nautiliaceae bacterium
CATCAAGCAGACGTTCATCAAGAGGGTTGCCCGCGAGCTGTTTGACCGCTACCCGAACGAGTTCACGAGGGACTTTGAGCACAACAAGAAGAAGGTTGAGGAACTCACCACCGTCCAGAGCAAGACTATCAGGAACAGGATAGCGGGCTACATAACCAGGCTCGTCAGGATGAAGGAAGAGGGCAAGATGCTCTGAGCCCCTTCCACATTTTGATGTTCCGTCCTAACGTTCGGTTCTTGGGGATTATCCAATACACAGTATTAACACTTCATTCTTGGAGAGCCTGTTAGCATTTGTTGTTAATTTTAGTTACAGTGATTCTTCCAATCTTTGACTTTGGAGCTGCTAACCTATTTTACATACACCAAACCGGGATGGTTATTCACCCACCTATTTCCAGATGTACGATGAACATTCGAAAGGTTTATATTTGCAACGAACATATGTGGGCCTCAACGAAGGGTATATTGCCCTGATGAGTTAAACCAAAACAACCATGAAGATAGGTGGTTAAGAATGAAAAACTGGAGGGCAGTAGTGGTTGCTTTGTTTTTAATTGGAATAATGGCCGGTATGGTTGCGGCCGTTCCGGCCAAGCCCGTGGCAGTCGAACACGTTCAGACCCAAAAGAACTACGGCCTGCTTACCCCCGCTCTGTTTGAGAAGGTCCAGAATATGAACTGGGACAAGACGATAAGTACGGTAATAATGTTTGACAACCAGGCAGACAAGGAGAAGGCCATCAAGGTGCTCAAGTTCATGGGCGTGAAGATAAAGTACAACTACAGGGCCATACCCGCCATAGCGGCGGAGCTCAAAGTCAAGGATCTGCTTATGATAGCGGGCCTGATCGATTCGGGCTTCTTCGGAAACTCCCAGGTGTCCGGAATCCAGTTCATACAGGAGGACTACAAGATACAGGCGGACGTTGACTTGGAGGGGCTTGACGAATCCACAGCTCAAATCTCGGCCCCGCAGGTGTGGAACGTCGGCTATGACGGAAGCGGAGTTACCGTGGCGGTAGTTGATACCGGAATCGATGCTTCCCACCCAGACCTTCAGGGAAAGGTCATAGGCTGGAAGGACTTCGTAAATAACAGGACGACCCCCTACGATGACCAGGGTCACGGAACCCACGTCGCCGGAATAATAGCCAGCACCGGTGCCGCTAGCAACGGACAGTATAAGGGCGT
>JALWNI010000022.1 GCA_027083695.1 Nautiliaceae bacterium
GAATATAGACCTTTTAAGTGGTTGACTTTTGGTATTGGAGCAGATAGCGGTAAATTTATTCCTCAAAATGCTGTAAAATATGATATGAATTCTTACAGGGGATATATAGGCTTTAATTTTTGATTTTCTTCCCTTTTTGTTAAAATAACAAAAAAAGCTCAGATGTTTACTAAGAAATTAGAAGAAATTTTTACTCCTGAAAATCTTTTAAAAAATTCTAAAAAAAAATATTAACTTCAAAAAACTCTCAAGTGATATTATTGAAGGTAAATATATCCCAAAACCTTTTAAAAGAGTAGAAATCCCAAAAAAATAATAATGATTCAGGCCGCTTTAATTAAAGCCGGGCTTGGTATAAATATCTCTTTTTTACATTCTCTTGATAAAAAACCTGTGTTGGTTTTTGATGTGATAGAAGAGTTTAGAACTTTTATAGTTGATAGGGCAATCGTTTTTGCTCTAAATAAAAGTGATGATATCAAAGTTGATGTTGATGGAAGACTTACAAAAGAAGCTAAGAAAAGAATAATTGAAGAAGTAAATGAGAGAATGGCGAGTTTGCATATTTATAAAAAAAAAAGAAAAATGGAAGATATTATTGAACTTCAAGCCTATGCTTTGGCAAATGCAATCAATGAAGATAAAAAATATAAATCATTTATTGCGAGGTTTTGATGAAGTATGTAGTCTGTTTTGATATAAGCAATGATAAAAAAAGAAAAATCATTGGAGATATTTTAAGTGAATTTGGAGTGAGGGTACAAAGAAGTGTATTTGAGATTGAAATTAATAAGATTTCTTTAAAAAAGATTTTGGCTGAGATTGAAAAATATATAAGTAAAAATAATTCAATAAGATTTTATCCAATGCATAATGATACTATCAAGAAAAGTATTTTTTTAGGATTTGGAAGTTTTCCTTTTGATGGGGAAGATGTTTATTATTTTTAAATTAAAGAGCTATAAATGTTAATTAAAATCTTTTACATCTATTGATTTTTTAATTACATAAAATTTTTTATGGTTCTTTTGATATTGAAATTTTTGGCAAATTTTTAAGTGACTGACACTGTTATTTTCTAATCTCTTAGCTGCGAAAAAGGTAAGGAAGCTTAGCGGGCAAACTGCTTTGTCTACATGCCTTAAGAAGGTTTTATGTTGTATGAGAAAACCTGGCTGGGCAATTTTCAGTGTAAAATGAAAAATAAAAAAATTTAACTTTTCATTTTAATTTATCAATCCCCTTAACGGGTCGTATGTAATGTAAAAGTAGTAAAAATGTGTGGATTGAATTTCTCATATGAAAAGTCACAATCCCCTTAACGGGTCGTATGTAATGTAAATAGCCTCAAATTCAACATTTTGAAATTTCAAAGAACTTTTTATTTTTAAAAGTATACCAAAATATCGGTGAAAATCAAAAAAGTTGGATAATGATAAAATGATGAAATAAAAATAAGTGATTATCCAAATTTAAGAAAAGTTTAAGAAAAAATAAAAGTCCTGAATTTAGGGAATATAGGAAAAAATTATCGCTAAAAAAATGTGGATAATCGTTTTAGG
>JALWNI010000023.1 GCA_027083695.1 Nautiliaceae bacterium
CTGTTGCAATATATTTTGATATTTCAGTGATTGCCTCTACATCCATATAAGAAAAAATTTGTGCAGTTATATCTTCTCCTAATTGAATTAATAATATCGCAATTTTTTCAGGCATTGATAGTTCATCCAAAACTGCCTGTTGCTGAGGTGATAAAGCCATAATTTTCCTTTACATTTCAGGATGTTCTTCTTTAATTAAATTCTCTAAAACTTTCGCAACTTGTTCTGTGTTTTCTTCTACTATTTTATTTACTCTCTCCAATAATACTTCATATTTCAATTCTTCTTCATTTATTTCACTTGAAATCCCAAGTTGTTGTTCTACTTTTTCTTTTAATTCTTTTATTTTATCATAAGTTGATTCAATTTCTTCTTCATTTACTTCAACTTCATGTTTTATAGGTTTTTCTTCTTCAATTTTAACTTCTAACATTTTTTGAGAAAAAGGAACTATAACTTTTTTATAAAAAACAAATAATATTAAAGCAAGAATTAAATATTTGATAATTGGCAATATAGGGCCTAAATACATTGAAATTTTTTGCATAATCATTCCTGTTTTAGAGGTGTTTTGATTTATACCTGCACCTGCATTTGCAAATTCAAATGATGTAACTGATACGCTATCGCCTCTTTTTGGATCAAATCCAATAGTGTTTTTAACCAAATTTTCTATATTTGCAAGTTCTATTTTACTAAGAGGAATAAATTTTATTTTACCATTCTTTTCTTTTTTATAATGCCCATCTACAACAACTGCTGCTGTAATTCTTTTTATTTTTGCAAAAGGCTCTTTTATATTTTTAACAGTAGTTGAAATTTCATAATTGGTCGTTGTTTCTGTTTTATTGTATTTTTCCACTACATTATTATTTTTAATTCCCTGTACAGGTCCTATATTGCTAACTGCTCCCGGAACTCCTCCTACCTGTTTTGGCTTCATGCCTACTTTATTTATCTCAATTGTTTGCTCACTTCTAACAACATTATTCGGATCATAAATTGTTGATTTTGATTTGATTTGAGAAAAATCTATATCAACATTCACTTTTGCAACTACTTTATTTTTGCCTCCTACAATAGGAGCTAAAATACTTACAATTTTATTTTCAAGATTTTTTTCTAATCGTTTTTTATAAATCATTTCTGTTTTTAACAATTCATTATTTTGAATAAGTTCATTGTTTTCACCAAGAGGATTCCCATATTGATCAACAATTTTTACATTTTCTGGTTTTAATCTTGGGACTGCGGAAGCTACCAGATATTTTATTCCTTGTATCTGCTTAGGTGTTAAAATCATATTAGGTTTTAATTTTATAAGAACCGAAGCACTAGGAGGTGTTTGCTGAGAAACAAAAACTGATTGTTTTGGAATTGCAATATTAACTTTTGAACTCTCTACTGCATCAATAGCATCAATTGTTCTTTCCAATTCACCTTCAAGTGCTCTTAAATATTTTATTCTTTCTTCAAAATCAGTTGCACCAAAAGAGTTTTTATCAAAAAGTTCAAATCCAACA
>JALWNI010000024.1 GCA_027083695.1 Nautiliaceae bacterium
AAAATCCGAAACTTTCAAACCTTAGAGAAATTAGAAGTTATGATATAATTATTATAAAAAAAATTTTTAATGTATGTTATTGAAAATACACCTAATGATAATTATTAAAGAATATGAAAGAAACTTGTAATTAATGAATGGAATTAATTACTTTACTTTGGTACTAATCCTATTAAATTAGTTTTAAATAAATATTTGAAAGGCAATAGATGAAATATACTCTTTTAATCGATTGTGACGACAAAAAAGGACTTGTTTATAAAATTTCAAAAGTTTTATATGAGAATGATTTTAATATTGAAACACAACAGGAATTTGTAGATAAAGAAAACAATAAATTTTTCTTTCGTGCGGTAATTGCGGGAGAAGTTGACAAAGAAAAACTTCAAAAAAATATTCTAAAAGAAGTCCCTTGTGCAAATATCAGAATTTACAAAAAAAGAAAAAAAAGACTCTTTATTATGGCTACAAAAGAAGCACATGCGCTAGGGGACATACTTATCAAACAATACAGCGGAGATTTGGATATTGATATTATCGGGGTTATTGCAAACAGGGAAAATTTAAGAGATTTAGTGGAAAAATTTAATATTCCTTTTTATTATATTCCGGCTGAGGGCAAAAGCAGAATAGAACACGAAAACGAAATGCTCAAAATTATAGAACCTACAAATCCGGATTTTATAATTTTAGCTAAATTTATGAGAATCTTAACTCCGAATTTTGTTGAAAAATTTCCAAATAAAATTATAAACATTCACCACTCTTTCTTGCCAGCATTCATAGGAGCAAATCCATACAAACAGGCATATGACAGAGGGGTAAAAATTATTGGTGCAACAGCACATTTCGTAAACAACAACCTTGATGACGGGCCAATAATTGAACAGGATGTAATAAGGGTAAATCACGAAATGAGCTGGGAAGAGATGAGAATTCAAGGAAGAGATATTGAAAAAATCGTATTAAGTAGAGCGATAAAACAGGCAATTGAAGATAGAATTTTCGTATATGCAAATAAAACAATAATCCTTTAAAATGAAAAACAGTATAACCGATATCAAACAGGAAATTTTAAAAAATAGATTAAAAGAAGTATTGTCAAAAAATCCCAAAAAAGTATCTAAAATTTTCTCTTTTTTAATAAAAAGGTCAAAAAATGTTTAATATAGTTCTATTTAACCCCCAAATTCCACCAAATACTGGGAATATTGGAAGACTTTGCGTAAATGCGGGTTCTTCTCTTCATTTAGTAAAACCTCTTGGATTTGACATTAGTGAAAAAGCGGTAAAAAGAGCGGGGCTAGATTACTGGGATAAACTTGATTTGACGATATGGGATAGTGTAGAAGAATTTTTGCAAAACAACGATATTTCCAAAATGCATTTTGCCACTACAAAAACTAAAAAGCCTTATTTTCAAGCAAACTTCAATCCCGGAGATTTTATAATATTCGGAAGTGAGACAAAAGGAATTGATGAAAATATTTTAAATAAATTCAAAAAACAATGTATAACAATTCCTATGACAAAAAATGGCAGAAGTCTTAATCTTGCAGTAAGCTGTGGAATTATACTTTATGAAGCAATTCGTCAAAATTTTGATAATTTTGATTTAAATCAATGAAATAATTTATTTTTTTGGGTATTATATTTAAAATTTTTAAGGAAAGAAATGACATTTGAAAAATTTGAATCTGAAATTAATACCCTAAAAAAATTTTTTCCCATTTATTGTCATGATAAACACCAAAATCAATTTGAAAAAGAGTATATTATACCTTATGATAATAAAACGATTAAATTTAATATATCTTTATGTGAAGATTGCCATGAACTTTTAAGATATGCAATAACCAGACTTCAAGAATGCCCAAACGAACCAAAACCAAGATGTAGAAAATGTCCTGAACCTTGTTATGAAAAAGAAAAATATAAACAAATGGCTAAAATGATGAGATATTCAGGAATGAAATTAGGACTTACAAAGGCTGCGAAAAAAATAAAAAAATTTTTTAAAAAGAGTTAAATGTCTTCAAAAAAGCTATTACTTCCCAAAATACCGCCTCAGGATTGGAATTTCCTTTTCTTATTTTAAGTTCTGATTCAAGTAAAAATTTCAGAAGCACATAAAACTCTTTCTCTTTATATTTAATTGCCATCTCAACTCTTTTTTTTTCTATATGGAAAGGAAGTTGATATCCAAGAAGACCCTTTAAAGAAGAAGATCCTGTTTTTTTTATATACAAATTATATTTATATAAATCTTTAATATATCTTGTTATCGCTGATAAAAATCTTCTTAAATCAATTTTTATTAACAAATTGTTTAATTTTTCTTTATATTCTTCTCCTTTTAAAATAGATAAAATTACATCCTCAAATGTATCTTCTTTGTATGCAAATACTAATTCTTCAACATCAGAAGCTGTTATATTTTCAGAATATAATGATAATTTTTCCATTTCTTTTTTTAAAAAAATCGGTTCTACTTTTTTTATTAAGCGTAGTTTAGCCTCTTTTGTTATTGATATATTAAGCTCGCTTGCTATATTATCCATATATAATATTAACTCTTTAATCTCAGGAGCAAAAAACCTTACATAATTTTTTACATAATTTGGCAATTTAGTCCCATAATAAAAGAAAAAAAGATAAGAATTATTAATATTTTTAATTAATTTATCAAAATTAGGAGGTATTTTATTATGCTTAATTATCAAAACATTAATATCGCCAAATAAAGAATTTTCACTTAGATGAAGTTTTGCTTCTTCATAATCAAATTCATCAAAATACATTTTTAAAATATTAGCATTTTCAAATTTAGTTAATATCTTTGTTTCATATAAATCCAAAAAAAATTCGTTACCGTAAAATAAAACATTATTTGGTAATACATCTAATTTATCAAATTCTTTTTTGTACATTTTCAACTTTTTTTATAAAATTATACAATAAACAGAAAAAGGAGTAAAAATGAAAAAGTTTGCTTTTTTATCATTAAGTGCAGTTTTACTACTTGCAAATGGATACAAAATTCCAGAACAATCTATCTCAGGTATTGCTTTAAGTTCTGCAAATATTGCCAATGTATCGGGTGCAGATGCAGCATACTATAATCCTGCTAATATTGGGTTTTTCCCAGATAAAAATTTTTTTGAACTTAACTCAATTTTTATTCATTTAAAAAAAGTAAAATTTACAAATAACAATGGAGAAGTTTATTATTCTAAAAAAGAAGATTTTGCTTTACCTCAATTTCATTTTGCAAGTAAAGAAATAAATGGTTTTAGATTTGCATTTTGTATTGTTTATCCTGTTGGGTTATCCAAAAGATGGGATGATGTTGTACCAGAAGCTGGTGCAAAAGAATTCACTTTAAAAACAGTAGAATTTAATCCAAGTATCATTAAAAGAATAAATAATAATTTTTCTGTTGCATTTGGAATAAGATTTGTAAAAAGCCAAGGAATTGCAAATATTTTAGGTCTAAATCAAAATAATGATGGAACGATAACCCCACTTTATTCACAATATTTAAATGGAACAAGTTTTGACAAAGGATGGAATGCAGCAATAAGTTATCAGAATAACAACAGAAATTTAAAAATAGCAGCAACATTCCGTTCATCAATCAATTTATCTTTAAGTGGAAACGGAAGCGGATTTTATTCAGAATATTTAATTACAAAAAATACATCTGATATTAATAAATATATAGCTTTTAATACTCCGGGAAAAGTAACAGTTCCTATTCCTGCACAAGTAGATATTGCAATAGCTAAAACATTTAATAAAACAACTATTGAAGCTGTTTTAGAAAGAACATATTGGAGTAAATATAAAAAATTAGATTTTAATTTTCAAGACCCTTATGTAAATGCTATATTTGGACAACCAAAACCAAAAAATTGGAAAGATGCCAATACATATAGACTAGGAATTACTCACAAATATTCACAAAAATTAACTTTAATGGCTGGATATGCATATGATAAAACACCTGTTCCTGATTCAACTATTGACTTTACTTTACCTGATAGCGATAAAAATATTTTCTCAGCTGGATTCAAATATAAACTTGATAACAGAATGAGTATTGGTGCGGCTGCACTTTATGCAATTCCAAAAAAAAGAAGTGCAAAAATTTACGACCCTGTTACCAACAATTATATTTCAGGAAAATTTAGCAAAGGAGAGGCTTTTCTTTTCGGATTAGGAGTGACTTACAGCTATTAATTTTCTTTTTTTACTTTTCCTTTTATTTTTGCAGTTGCTATATCAGAACTTGATATTTCTATATCTACTTTTTCAAATAAATTAAATTTTTCTTTATCTTTTAAAAATACTCTTGCTCCTAAAAGTTTATCTTCTAAAATTTTTGCAATAGGTGGAATTTCGGGGTCTTCAATAATTCCTTTATATATTTTACCTATATTTTCATTAGCAACCCTTGCATATTTTCTATCATAAAAATCCCATTCAACTTTCATAGCTTCTCTTTCAAGTTCACTTAATTTAACTACGAGAGCTTCCACATTTCTTAAAATATATTCAAGAATTTTTTTCTGATTTTTAATTGTTGCTTTTAAAATTCTATGAAGTATCAAATCTGAATATCTTCTAATTGGAGAAGTAAAATGCGTATATCTGTCAAACCCCAAAGCAAAATGTCCTGTATTACATGCATCATATCTTGCTTGTTGTTGTGAGCGAATAATAAGTTTATCAACAAATTTTTTAATTCCAAGCTCACTTGCTTGTTTTTGAATATCTTCAACTGCTTTTACAAAGTTTTTCTCATCGGTATTTACATTTATTCCAAGACTACCAAGTTCAGAATATAATTCATCAATACTTGTTTGAGAAGGTTTCTCATGAACCCTGAATATTCCAAAATCAATCATTTTCGCAGCCGCTTTATTAGCAAGAAGCATACAATCTTCAATGAGTTTATGTGAAGGAGTCTCTTTTTCAAGATTTACTTCTTTTATCATACCATTCTCATCTAAAACCATTCTAATTTCATCACTCTCGAATTCTAGTCCAGTTTTAAGTCTTTCACTTCTTATTTTTTTAATTTTCTCCCATAAAGGTAAAAGCCACTTTAAAATTTCTTCATCAGTTTCATCAATAAGATTTAATTTACCCTCTAAAAATTCATCTACTTTATTGTAAGAATATTTTCTTTTTGATCTAATAATACCTTCAAACAACTCTTCTTTTAAAACTTCATTGTTTTTATCAAGAGTTATTTTAAAAATAAAAGCAAGTCTATCTTCATTTTCTTTAAGTGAACAGATATTTTCACTAAGTTCTCTTGGAAGCATCGGTACTGATTTATGAGGAAAATAGATACTAAACCCCCTCTCTTTTGCTTCTTTATCTATGTTTCCATTAAGATATACATATTCGCTCACATCTGCAATTGCTACATAAAGCTCGTTTTTTTCTTTATCAAAATAGATAGCGTCATCATGGTCTTTTGCACTCTCGGGATCTATCGTACAAAAAGATAAATCTGTTAAATCTACTCTATCAGGATACATACTTTTATCAACATAATCTCCAAATGCTCTTGCTTCTTTTATAGCTTTTTTTGAAAACTCTTCTTTTTTATTATAAAGAGCAAGTGAAATTTTATCATCAATCCATGGATCATCCAAAACACCTAATACCTCTTCTATTTTTGCAGTGTAATTATTTATTTTAAATACTGCACCCTCAGGAAGTTTTTTGAGTGTTTTTTTCTTTTCATTTACAAATAAAGGCTCATTTGTCTTAATATTTTTAAGAACTGGAACTTTTTTACCATTTTTTATTTCATATACCAAATATGCCACACTAACAGCAAATGCTTTTTCAAGAATATATATAACTTTTGCTTTTGGACGACCTTTTTTATTAAATAATTTTTGCGCTATTACTAAATCGCCTTTGCTTGCACCATTTAAATGATGTGATTCTATTAAATAATCCCTCTCTTTAACTCCAATGGGAATTAAAAAACCAAAACCTTTTTTGGTTACATCAACTTTTCCAATTCTATAAGAAGATTTGAGTTTAATTATTTTTCCATCGCTTATTATTTTAAGAGCAATTAAATCATTAATAATATCTCTTTTATCACGAGGAATATCTTTTCTTTCAATTCCTTTGACTAATTTATATGCAAATTCTTTCACTAATTTCCTTTTATTAACTCTAACGTTGTTTTTAATATTTCAGTATCCAAACCATAATCTTGTGCTTTTTGCAAACCTTTTTCTATGTTATTTATATTATTTGGTTCTAATATATCCTTTATAGTCCTTAAAACATCCAAAACTCTTGAATATTCATCATTAGGAGAATCAATTGTTTCAATTGGTTTTATTAAATCTTCTGCAAAATGCCAATGCTTAAATATCTCAGCAGTGATTTGGGATGTTGTATATCCGGTATATTCTGTTTCAAGCTCATATCTGTTCTCAGGAGTCAAATTATTTTTAAATTCTTCTGCTTTTCCTTTACTGACTAAATATAATGATATAACAACTGCACCCAAATCAATTAAAAATGAATCTGTTGCTATCACATCAAGTTTACTTCTTTGTAATTTGTACCAATTAATACCTATGGCATTTCTTATATTTGCTACATCATGAAATTGATTTTCACTAATCCCATAAGCACTCAAATCAAATTTTAATGTATTTCTAATCGCAAATGAAATCACAAAACCTTTAACAGTATTCATACCAAAAAGTGAAACGGCCTGATCAACTGTTTTAATTTGTTTAGCAAAACCATAAAGTGGAGAATTAGCTGCTTTTAATAAATTTGCCGTTATCATTGGATCATCTTTTATAACATTAATTAAATCTCTAATTGAAGAATTAGGATCGCTAGTAATTTTTTGTACTTGAATTACACTTTTAGGTAAAGGAGGTAAATTTTTAATTTGACTAAGAATATTATTTTCCATTAAGACTCCTTAATTTTTCTTCAATTATATCATTATTGCCATAAGAAGTTATATAAACATTTAATATTTCTTTTGCTTTTTTTATTTTATGCTTTTTAATCAAAATATCAGCAAAAATAAGCCAACTTTCAGGACTTGAAGGTTTAATACTATTTGCATTCAGTGCCCATATTTGTGC
>JALWNI010000025.1 GCA_027083695.1 Nautiliaceae bacterium
TGAAATCATGAGAAAAACTAGAATAGATGAATTACCTCAACTTTTTAATGTATTAAAAGGAGATATGCATCTTATCGGGCCAAGGGCTGAGTGGGATGAATTGGTAAAAAAATATGAAAAAAAATGGTCATATTATCATCTAAGACACATAAACGCTCCGGGCGTCACAGGATGGGCGCAGGTAAATTACCCTTATGGTAAAGATTTAGAAGATACAAGACAAAAACTTATGTATGATTTATATTATTTTAAAAACTGGTCATTAGGACTTGAAATCAAAACAATATTAAAAACTGCAATGGTTATGATAGGAAAAAAGGGGTTATGAAAACATCACCTCTTTAATAGCTTTTAAATATTTTTCAATAACTATCTTTTCATCAAACTCTTTTATAATTTTTTCTCTTCCGGCTTTTCCCATTTTGATTCTCTCTTCTTCACTTAAATTAAGCATCTTTTCCATTTTATCTGCCAAATCTTTACTGTCTTTAATCTTACATAAAAATCCGTTAATTCCATCTTCTACCACATCCCTACATCCGGGAGTATCAGTGGTAATAATAGGTTTTGCCATACTTGCAGCTTCAAGTAATACTCTTGAAAGCCCTTCTCTATAAGATGGCAATACTACACAATCACTATTTTTTATAATTTCGCTTACATTATCACTAACACCTAAATAAGTAATTATTCCATTCTTTATCCATTCATCCATTTGTTCTTTTGTAATTGCAGTGGGATTACCCGGATAAAAAGCACCTAAAATCTGAAACTCTACATTTTTATAATCTTTTAAGATTTCCTGCGCCGCTTCAATATATTCAATAATACCTTTATCTCTTACAAGCCGTGCAATAAATAAAAATTTAAACTTATCACTTTTTTCTTTTTCTAATGGTTTAAATTTATTTGTATCTATGCCTGAGCCTGGGAGCAAATCAGTTTTATTTTCTTCCACCAGTCTATTTTGAACAAAAAGCTCTTTATCATACGGATTTTGAAAAAAAATTTTATTAGAAAATTTAAGAGCTACTTTATATAAATTTCTTGCAATTTTAGAAGATAATGAATCATTCAAAAAAACAGTCCCAAGTCCGGAAATATTATTAATCACTTTGACTCCTGCAAGTTTTGCACCTATTGTGCCGTAAATATTGGGCTTTATCGTATAATGCAAAGCAACATCAGGTTTTATTTGTTTATAAATTTTATAATATTGCCAAATCGTTTTTGTATCTTCAAGAGGATTAGTCCCCTTATTATTCATAAATATATCTATATGTTTAACTCTTAAACTCTCCAATTTGTCACTATAATCATCTTTTGGAGCAATAGCATAAACCTCGAATCCTTCTTTTTGCAAAGCTTTAATAAGCCCCAAACGAAAATTATAAATATTCCATGAGGTATTAATACTAATTGCTATTTTTTTCATTTATAATCCTTAAAAAACACTTTCAATTAAAAAATTTTTATAAGGAATCCATTCATCAGCATGAGAAG
>JALWNI010000026.1 GCA_027083695.1 Nautiliaceae bacterium
TAGAGCCCGGTAAAGTCTATTATGAAACATATGAAGGTGAAGAAAAAGAAATTGAGTATGATTTCGCAATGCTAATTCCTCCATTTTCAGGAGTTGGAATAAAATGTGTTGGACCAAATGGAGAAGATTATACAGATAAATTATTTAAGCCAAATGGTTTAATGATAGTAGACGCTGATTATGATAGTGCTAAAAAACCTTATCATGAATGGGGTCCAAAAGATTGGCCTAAAAAATTACAAAATCCGACATATCCAAATATTTTCGCAGTAGGAATTGCATTTGCACCACCTCATCCAATATCAATGCCAAATAAAACAAAATCAGGCAGACCTCTAACCCCTGCCCCTCCAAGAACAGGTATGCCAAGTGCTGTTATGGCACATGCCACTGCTCTTAATATAGCTGAGTGGATACTTGAAGGAAAACCTAGTTTTAGACATAAAGCAAGCATGGGAGAGATTGCAAGTATTTGTGTAGTATCTATAAATTATGGATTTAGAGGAATTGCTGGAAGTATGTCCGTTTATCCTACTATTCCTGATTTTAAAACATATCCAGATTTTGGAAGAGATATAAAATATACTCTTGGAGAAGTTGGAAGTGCCGGTCATTGGTTTAAATGGCTAATGCATTATCTTTTTCTTTATAAAGCAAAAGCAAAACCATTTTGGTATTTAATACCTGATTAATATTAAAAGGAGATAATATGGCTATTAAAAGTCCACAAATAGGATTAAAAATAAAAGAGTGGGAAAAAAGAGCATATGATGAAACCAAATTTGGTATGTATCCTACTCCATTTGAGAGATGGAAAAGAAAATGTATTGTGTGGCAGGCAATAAGATTTGCCGTTTTATCACTGAAATTCAAAAAAACCGCATCGGTTAATGAATAAAATTAAAAAAATTATGTATAATTAAGAAAAAAAAGGAGTCTTTATGGCATTAGAATTAACAAAAGATAATTTCGTAGATACAGTTAAAAACGCAAAAGTTGCAGTAGTTGATTTTTGGGCACCATGGTGTGGACCATGTAGAATGATTGCACCAATTATTGAAGAATTAAGCGAAGAATATAAAGATAAAGGTGTAGTTGTTGGAAAAATCAATACTGATGAACAACAAGAACTTGCAATGCAATTTGGAATCAGAAGTATTCCAACTGTTCTATTCTTCAAAAATGGAGAACTTGCTGATAGTATGATTGGAGCAGCTCCAAAAGCAATGTATGAAGAAAAAATAAACGCTCTTCTTGGAGAATAAATATAAAATCTAAATTTTTTTATACTTTTAGCTCCTTTTTTGGAGCATTAATGGTAGCTGCATTTTTTTTCTATTTTAAATATAAATTTAGTGAATATAAATTTGTTGATTTTAATAAATTAATATTTTATACTAAAAACGATATTTTCATTCCAAAAAAAGATGAATATTACCTACTTTTATTCAGCTCCCGTATGTCAAATATAGATGATTTAGTAAAACAAATTCCAAAAGATTATCCAATTTTAGCAATAGATATTTATCAAAAAAGAAAAAATTTAAAAAACATTATCTATACAACAGCTGGAATAAATACTATAATTAAACTTATACAATATTTGAATATTTATGAAGTTCCTGTTGTTGTTAAAATCAAAAAATATCATAAATTTTTATATAAACAAGACTCACCTTTAAAAGTTTTAAAGTAAGATATGAAAATATAAATTTTTATATCTTACTTTAAAGGAAAAAAATGTATGATATTATTATAATTGGTGCAGGTCCAGCAGGACTTAGTAGTGGTATATATGCAAGCAGACTCGGAGCAAAAACAATGATTTTAGAAAAACTAACTCCCGGAGGTCAAATAACTCTAAGTTCAGAAATAGAAAATTATCCGGGTATTTGCGAAGTTAAAAGTGGAATTGAATTTATGTCTTGTTGGCCGAATCAGGCTAAAAAATTTGGATGTGAAATAGTAAGTGAAGAAGTTATTGAAATAAAAAAAGAAAAATACTTTAAAATCAAAACAACAAAACACGAATATTCTTCAAAAGCCGTTATAATAGCCACAGGCTCAACTCCTAAAAAAGCAGGATTTGACGGTGAACTTGAATATACAGGAAGAGGGGTTAGCTACTGTGCTGTATGTGATGGATTTTTTTATAAGAATAAAATTGTAGCAGTAATAGGAGGAGGCGATACCGCGCTTGAAGAAGCCTTATATTTAAGTAAAATTGCAAAAAAAGTTTATTTAATACATAGAAGAGATAAATTTAGAGCAGCTCCATCTACTCAAAAGAAAGTTTTTAATACTCCAAATATTGAAATAATTTTTAAAGAAACTGTAAAAAAAGTATTTGGAAAAGAGTTTGTAGAAGGTATAATTTTATCTTCAAATAAAGAATTAAAAGTAGATGGCGTATTTGTATTTGTAGGTATGAAAGTTAATAATGAATTGGTCAAAAATTTGGTAAAACTAAATGAATGGGGAGAAGTTAAAGTAAATCTTGATATGCAAACATCTCTTGATGGATTATTTGCAGCTGGGGACATAAGAGAAAATAGCGTAAAACAGGTAGTGGCAGCAGCAGGAGATGGAGCCGTGGCAGCAATAAACGCTATAAAATATATAGAAAAAGGAGAATAAATGAGATATGGAATTGTTGGTGCAACTGGAAGAGTCGGTCAGCTTTTAATTAAAATTTTAAAAGAAAAAGATGCAAAAATCGGTGCTGTAATGTTTGAAGGAAAGCAGACAATTGATTTTGATGAAGAGACAATTATTACAAATGATGCAAAAACATTGCTTGAAAATTCAGATGTAGTGATTGATTTTTCAGCTCCAATAGCTACTCAAAATCTTCTTGAAGCAGTTTTAGAAAATCCAAAACCTCTTGTAATAGCTACAACAGGACTAAATGATCATCAAAAAAATTTAATGATTGAAGCAAGTAAATTAGCTCCTATACTTTATGCTACAAATATGAGTTTAGGTGTTGCTATTTTAAATAAACTTGTTGCAATGGTAAGTGAAAAATTAAAAGATTTTGATATCGAAATTGTAGAACAACACCATAGATATAAAGTAGACGCTCCAAGTGGAACAGCCCTTACTCTTGCTGAGAGCTGTGCAAAAGCCAGAGGACTTGAATTAAAAGATGTAATGGTAACAGGCAGAAGCGGACATGTAGGTCCAAGAACAAAAGATGAAATAGGAGTATTTGCTGTTAGAGGTGGAGATGTAGTTGGAAGACATACTGTTGGATTTTATAATGATGGTGAATTTTTAGAGCTAAATCATACTGCTACAAGCAGAGAAACCTTTGCAAGAGGTGCAATTAAAGTTGCAAAATGGCTTATAAATCAAAAACCTGGGCTTTATTCAATAAACGACGCTCTGGGATTATAAGGAAAAAAAATGTGTTCAGTAGTGGGAATTTATGGTAACGAAAATGCAAGTAAATTAGCTTTTTATGCACTCTTTTCGATGCAGCACCGAGGACAAGAGGCAGCGGGTATAAGCAGTAGTTTTGATGGAAAAATAAAAACAGTAAAAGATAGAGGTTTAGTAACACAGATTTTTAAAGAAAACCATTTTAAAATACTAAAAGGAAGTATGGCAATTGGGCATACAAGATATTCAACCGCAGGTGATGATTCAATACTTGATGCTCAACCTGTATTTGCAAGATACGGGCTTGGAGAAATTTCAGTTGTTCATAACGGAAATTTGGTAAATGCAAAAGAAATAAGAGAAGATTTAACAAAAAGAGGAGCTATTTTTCAAACAAACATGGATACTGAAAATATAATCCATCTCATAGCAAAAGATTATAAAACTCCTACATTAAAAGAAAGAATTATAAATGCTGTAAAACAGATAAAAGGTGCATTTTCTTTAATAATTCTTAGCCGTTCTAAAATGTTTGCAATAAGAGACCCTTTTGGTTTTAGACCTTTAAGTCTTGGAAAGATTAAAAGTGGGGGATATATAGTAGCGAGCGAAACATGTGCATTTGAACTTGTCGGAGCAGAATATATAAGAGACGTAAAACCCGGAGAAATGCTTATTTTTGAAGATGGAGAAATAAAAAGTGAAATGATTTTCGAACCCACACCAAAACAATGTGTGTTTGAATATATCTATTTTGCAAGACCAGATAGTAATGTTTTTGGGAAAAATGTGTATTCTATAAGAAAACAAATGGGAAGAGAACTTGCAAAAGAACTTCCAGTTGATGCAGATATGGTTGTACCGGTGCCTGATAGTGGTGTTGCTGCTGCTCTTGGATATGCGCAACAAAGCGGTATTCCGTTTGAAATGGCTATTATGAGAAACCATTATGTAGGAAGAACATTCATAGAACCCACTCAAGAAGTTAGAGATTTAAAAGTAAAAATGAAACTCTCTCCTATTAAACACAAAATTGAAGGAAAAAAACTTGTAGTTATAGACGATTCTATTGTAAGAGGGACAACTTCAAAAAGAATAGTCAGAATGTTAAAAGAAGCAGGTGCAAAAGAAGTGCATATGAGAATTGCAAGTCCAGCCACTACTGGACCGTGTTATTATGGTGTAGATACTCCAACAAAAGAAGAACTTATAGCTTCAAAAATAAATGTTAATGAAATATGTAAATATATAGAAGCTGATTCATTAGCTTACCTTTCAATTGATAGATTAATAAAAGCTATAAAAGACAAAAAAGAGAATTATTGTTTTGCCTGTTTTGATGGTAATTATCCTATTCTTTAAACTAGACATTTTTTCTCTTTTTTGTTATAAACAAAGCAAAAAAGAGGCATAATGGACAGATTATACACTTTTGGTCAGTATTTAAAAAGAAAATTTCAGATAAATATAAAAAAAGTACCAATTTCAATTCCAGGATTTACATGTCCAAATATTGATGGAACTGTTGCAAGAGGAGGATGTGTTTTTTGTGAAAATGAAAGTTTTTCTCCAAATTTTCAAAAAGAAAAATTTACTTTAAATTTAAATTCCACTCAAAATCCATTACTTCAAAAACAGATAAAAGCGCTTAAAATTCAATTTTTTAATACGGTTGAATTATATAAAAAAATATATGGTAGTAAAAAATTTATAATATATTTTCAAAGTTTTACCAACACATATGCACCTTTTTCTACTCTTAAAACTTTATATGAAGAAGCTCTAAAACTGCCTGATGTAATAGGATTAAGCATAGGAACAAGAACAGATAGTATTACTGATGAAACATTAAACTATTTAAAAGAATTAAGTAAAGATTATGAAATATGGATAGAATACGGTATCCAAAGCTCAAATGATGAAACTTTAAAAAAAATAAACAGAGGTCACAATTTTGAAAATGTAAAAGAGACTATAAAAAAAACAAAAGATTTAGAGCTTAATGTATGTGGCCATTTAATATTTGGACTTCCGGGTGAATCACAAAAAGAGATGCTCCAAAGTGTAAAAGATACCATTGATTTAAACATTGATTCAATCAAATTTCATCCTTTATACGTAACAGATAACACACTTCTTGCAATTGAATATAAAAAAGGAAAATTTACTCCAATTACAGAAGAAGATTATATAGATACCCTTATAAAAGCTATAAAAATGCTGCCTCAAAATATATCTATTCAAAGAATGACAGCAGGAACACAAAACCTTCTTGCACCAGATTGGTGCAGGAACAAATCAAAACAGATAAGTCATATATATAAAGCTCTTTTAAAAGAAGGTATCAAATTATAAATAATCAAGCCACATCGGAAGAAATCTTTGGGCTTTTTTTATTGTAGTAGTTGCTCCATGTCCCGGTAAAATTCTTTTATCATAAGGTATTTTTAAAAATTTTTTAATAGACTCTTTCATCTTTTTTGTATCAGAATATGGAAAATCAACTCTTCCTATGCTTCCATCAAATATAAAATCTCCACTAAACATATCATCGCCTATTTCAACAGTAATGCTTCCGGGAGTATGTCCTGGAAAATGCCTTATTTTGACATTATAATCACCTATTTTGTATTCACCTTCTTCAAGTAAAAAATCAGGTTTTACTTTTGGGGGATTATAGCCAAATGGGTCATTTTCTAAAAAAAATGCATCATCTTTATGAATATAGATTGGAATATTATAATAATCTTTTATTTTTTTATCATCCCACATATGGTCAAAATGCCCGTGAGTATTAATAATTGCTATTGGATTTTTTACATGCTCTTTTACAAATTCAAAAGCCCCAACTCCCGGGTCAATTATAATTTTTTTATCAACTATATAGCAATTTGTATAAAATTCCCCGCAAGGCTTTACTAAAACTTCCATATTATCCCTTTTTTACTATTGCATTCATTTATATTTACACAAATATATAATTAATACAAGGCAATCTCTACCTACCCCTACTCTCTACTTCCTTTTTCTACTCTCTTCTTTCTTTTTCCTACTTCCTATTCTCTTCTCTCTCATTCACACATCCACTCATTAACTCATTCACCCATTTACCCATCTAGCAATACATCACCTCAGCTTGCCTGTGCAAAACTTATAGCTCTTTTTTCTCTGATGACATTAACTTTAATTTCTCCCGGAAAGCTTACTTCATCTGAAATTCTTTTTGCAATTTCTCTGCTTAAAAGAACAGCTTCATCATCGCTTATCAAATCTGCTTCAACTATAACTCTTATTTCTCTTCCTGCATTAAGTGCATATGCTTTTATAACACCCTCAAATGAAGTCGCTATATCTTCAAGAGCTTTTACTCTTTTTAAAAATGCTTCCAGCACTTCTCTTCTAGCACCAGGTCTTGCTGCACTAAGAGCGTCTGCCGTACATACAGCGGCTGACTCTATACTCTTAGGTTCTTCATGTCCATGATGTGATTTTATTGCATTAAGAACAACTTCTGGTTCGCCGTATCTTTTACAGATATCATATCCAAGAGTTACATGGTCTCCTCCAAAATCATGAGTCAAAGCTTTTCCAATATCATGCAAAAGCCCTGCTCTTTTAGCCAAAATTTCATCTCCTCCCATTTCAGCAGCCATAATTCCTGCAAGAT
>JALWNI010000027.1 GCA_027083695.1 Nautiliaceae bacterium
AAGCAGAAGAAACTGTTGAACATATCGCAGGAGTTTCGGAACGTCTAATTGAAAATCACGAAGAACTTGCGGAAAAAGCAATATGGTTAATGGGTTTATTAGGAATTCTTTCGGTAATAAACTTTTTTGCAATTATTAGAAAGTTATCATTTGCTAAAACTATGAGTTTAATCACACTTGTTGTTTCATTAGGAACATTTGCACTTTTTGCAAAAGTTGGGAATGAAGGTGGAAAAATTAGACATTCTGAAATAAGAACAAGTAATGTGAATAATGATAGTGGAATATATAATGGTAGCGAAAAAGAAGACCACGATGATGATGACGATTAAATAACTACTGCTACCTATAAAACGTATAAGTAATGGCGGGCAAAGTGATAAAAATGAACAAAAGTGCAAATATGAAAAATAGTGCAAAAAAACCCGCCACTACTCATACATATAACCGTTAGCAGTCAGTTGTGATTTCCTTTACTCATTATCATTAAATAATTTTTTATTGGTATTCGTGAACCGCCTTCGTCGGTTTCATTTTGTATCTTTGATATGTTGAACACAATTAATGTCTGATATAAATGTGTTACCCACAAGCAAAAGAAACGAAATAGGATGACAAATTTGCTAAAAGAAAACATTGAAATAAAAGCCCGCCCGCAAATAGCACATTTGGTTTTTCCCAACGCAAAATCTACCCTTGAAAAAACCAAAAGAGCTATTTTTTTGCCAACGCTACCGTAAATTGAAAAATTATATATACTTTTGATAAATTATTCCAAAATAAATATTCAAAATGGAAAAATTTGGAGAATTGATACGAAAACATAGAGAAAAGAAAGGACTGCCACTACGCAAGGTTGCAGCAGAATTAGATGTAGATACCTCAATATTAAGTAAAATTGAACGTTCTGAAAGATTTGCAACATCTAATCTTATTCCTATTTTATCAAAGCAATTAGATATTGACTTTAAAAAACTCCAAATACTTTATTTAACTGAAAAAATAAAATCAGAATACGGTAATGAACCCTATTTGGTTGAAAGCCTTAAACAAATTATAAAATTGAAATAATTATGGCGTGTGAAATCAAAATAAAAGACAATAAAATTTTTGCTCCTTTAAAGGATAAATGGTTGGTAAAAACTCCCGAAGAAGAAGTAAGGCAAAAATACATTTGTAAATTGATAAACCATTATGGTTTTTCATTAGACCAAATGAAACAGGAAGTAACCGTCAGTAATTCTTCAAGAGGACAAGGACGAGCACAAGCAGATATTGTAGTTTGGAAAAGTAAAGAGGATAAAAATGAGGATAATAGTCCTGTTATTGTTGTTGAATGTAAAGCTGAAAATATCACTATTCGTGAGGAAGATTGTTTTCAGGGTTCAAATTATGCTTCTTGGGCAGGTGCTGATTTTTTCGTTACTACAAACTTAAAAGAAACCAGAGTTTTTAAAGTTGTAAAAGGAAAAATACCTAAAAAATTAGAAGAAATCATTGATATTCCTGATGCTAGTATTGTTAACAATGAAAAGAAAATAAATGAACTATTAAAGCAAACCAAAGCTTTTACAAGAGACGAATTTTCAAAAGTATTATTTCAGTGTCATAATATTATTAGAAACAATGATAAATTATCACCGGAAGCGGCTTTTGATGAAATAAGCAAAATCCTATTTATCAAAATCCGATATGAAAGAGATAACAATGAAGCTCAAATTTTCTCGAAAAAACGCTTTGTGGAAAATCGAAAAAATTACAATAAGTTGAATGAAGAGATGGGTGTTAAAGATGCTAAACCTTTTTATCAACAACTTTTTGAAAAAACAAAAGAAGAATTCAAAGATGATGATTTGTTTGCCGAAAACGAAACATTAAGAATAAGAGAAAACAGTTTTGAAGCAATTGTTGAAAAATTAGAAAAATACAATCTTTCTACAACTTCGGATGATGTAAAAGGTATTGCCTTTGAAAAATTTCTAGGTAAGACTTTTAGAGGAGAATTGGGACAATTTTTTACACCGAGAACCATAGTTGATTTTATGGTAGAAGTTCTTGACCCGCAAGAAGGCGAAATAATTTGTGACCCTGCTTGTGGTTCCGGCGGATTTTTAATTAAGGCATTTGAATATGTTCGCGCAAAAATTGAAGAAGATATTCAAAAGCAGAAAGAAAAGATTAAACTAAAATATTATACGGAAGAATACGATAAACTTTCGGATAAAAAGAAAGCTGAAATTGATGATAAGGTAAATGATTTGTTCCAAAAACTAAATCAAGAATTAGACATTAACAATCCTAAAAGTAGAATTAGAGAATTATCTTACGATTGTATTTATGGTACTGATGCGAACCCAAGAATGAGCCGAACTGCTAAAATGAATATGATAATGCACGGAGACGGACACGGTGGTGTGCATCACAATGACGGTTTATTGAATGTAAACGGTATTTTTGAAAATCGTTTTGATATTATTCTTACCAATCCGCCTTTTGGTTCTCGTGTTGAAAAAAGCTTAAAAATTACCGAAGCTGATAAATACAAAGACGAAAAGCGTATCGCAATGTATAAAAAACGATACGGAAAAGAATACGAAAAAGCAATGCGACAGATTACTGACCATATTGGTGAACCTCTTTTAAGTCTATATGAAACAGGAAAAATGAGTACGCTTACGGAAGTGCTTTTTATTGAAAGAAGCCTGCGATTATTAAAACCAGGAGGTAGAATGGGAATTGTTTTACCGGAAGGGGTATTAAATAACAGCAATTTGCAAAAAATCAGAGATTTTGTGGAAAGCAAAGCTAAAATCATACTTATAACTTCAATTCCACAAGATGTTTTTATAGCAAGCGGAGCTACTGTGAAACCAAGTTTATTATTCTTTAAAAAATTTACGGAAGAAGAAGCCAAACTTTGGCAAACAATAGCTGACAATGCCAGAAAAGAAATTGAAAAAAAATACGAACCGCAAACTAAACCCATTAAAGAAAAATTAGCTTTAAGAGGAAAAGAAGCACCAGATAAGGAACAGAAAAAGAAATTAAGAAAAGAACTTAAAGATTTGCAAGAAAAAATTGAAGCAGAAATTAAAGCTAAAATTAAAACGGAATTTGATTACCAAATCCCCATTGCAGAAGTTGAAAAAGCGGGTATCAGCACCACGGGTGCTCAAATTGAGAATGAATTGGATCCATTGGCAAAAGAATTTACAAAATACAGGAAAGAAAATATGCTTTGGCAAGGTAAGTTTAACAAAGTGGAATATGAAGTATTAGATGACGGCAGTTTTTATCGTTTACCTATTATTGATAATGTAGCACAAGAACCGGAAGTATTTTATGGAAAATAGTTTGGAGATATTAAAAACAATTCCTTATTCACAACTTTATTTGTGGGATGTAAGAAGATATTCTAATGATGTCGAACTAATCTCTAAATATAAACTTGTTCCTTTATATTCATTACTATCACAATCTTATAATTATGAAAAAATTCAAGATGAAAAAGAATATTATTTATGTGGTTTGAGTTCATATGGTAATGGACTTTTTCACCGAGAAATAAAATTGGGAAAAGAAATAAAAGGCGCTAAACTTAATCAAATAAAAAAAGGAGAATTTATTTATTCAAGATTAGGTGCTAATAATGGTTCTTTCGATATTGTTAGCGAACAATTTGATAAGTATTGGGTTACAAATGAATTTCCTACTTTTAATATTAGTAATGAATTAAACCCTGAATATCTAAAAATAATTTTTAGATTAGAGCGGTATTGGAAAATTATTTCTCGAAAATTACAAGGTGCTGCACATAAACGATTTAAAGAAAAACTATTATTAGATTTAAAAATTCCCCTTCCTTCACTTACAGAACAAAACCGCCTTGTAGCTAACTACAATGCCAAAATACAACTTGCCAATGAACAAGAGCAAAAAGCCAAAGAATTAGAACAAGAAATTGAGGAGTATTTGTTTGAGGTATTGGGAATTAAAAAATTGGAGGATAAAAAAATTGTTAAAGGACTACAATATGTGAATTACAAAAATCTCGATAGGTGGGATGTATTGGCAAAAGATTTAAGAACACTAAATGGATTATCAAATTGCAAATATGAACTTAAAAAAATAGGAGAAGTTTTTGAATTTCCATCAAGAACTTGGAAAAAGAAAGAGTATAAGAGCTCTACTTTTAAATATATAGAATTAGGTGCAATTGATCCAACAATTGGAATTACAGAACTAAAAGAAATAGAAGTTAAAAATGCACCAAGCAGAGCTACTCAACAAGTAAAAACAGGTGATTTCTTAATTGGCACAACTCGCCCATATTTAAAGAGATTTGTGATAATCGAACCGAAATATGATGGATATATTTGTTCTTCTGGGTTTTCAATTGTTGCCCCGAATTCTAATTATAATCTATTTTACTTGAAGGAATTTTTAATGTCATATTTTGGTATAGAGCAATTGAAAAATAAAATGACAGGTGGGACATATCCTGCCATAACGAACAATGAACTTAAAGAAATATTGGTTCCACTTCCAAAGGTTGAAATTCAGAATGACATAGCCAATCATATTTCAAGTTTAAGACAACAAATCAAAGACCTTAAAAGTCAAGCCGAAGAAAATAGAGAAAAGGCAATAAAGGAGTTTGAGCAAGAGATATTTAATTAAAATACTATGAATATAAAAGAATTACATATTGACGGATATAAGAATCTAAATGTAAAGCTACAACATTTTTCAGATTCAATCGCTTTTATTGGAAACAATGGCAGTGGCAAAAGTAACCTGTTAGAAGCATTAAGTTTAATATTTAAAAGTCTTTATAAAAATGAAAAGGTTTCTTTTGATTACTACATTGAATATAAAAATAGCAATAATAATGTCATTAAAATAGAAAAAAAGAAATCGCAAATTGAATTTTTTAAGGATGATGAACCTATAATTGATATTAAAGATTATTTACCTAAAAAAGTTGTTGCAATATATAGTGGTGAGGAAGATAGACTTTGGAAAAATATTTACGAACCTATTTATATTGAATTTGTAAAAAAAATTAACAAAACCAATATCGAAAAAATTCAAAATTCATTTACGCCACAGATGCTTTATTTAAATAAGTTTTATTGGCATATCTCGTTATTAAGCTTGGCTATTTCTGATTCTATTGATAATAAAAAATTTATTAAAGAGGTTTTACATATTGATTCAATAGATAAAATTAAGATTGAATTTGAGAAAAATTCTTATGATAATTACAGCAATAGCCCTACACTTGAATTTGTAAAAAAAATTGATAAAAACAATGAATACAAATTATCGTCTTTTGCAAAAATTGTTTCCGATAATGGATACATTCCGGATGATGTTTTTAGGCATTTATATTTTGCATTTACACCTAAAAAGTCAAAAATTATTAAAGACATAATCATAAAATTTAATAAGCATTTAACAATTGAAGATTTAAGTGAAGGCGAAAAAAAATTACTTTTATTAAAGTCGGCTCTTGAATTTGCTGAACAAGAAGATAGCTTATTTTTACTTGATGAGCCTGATGCACATATTCACATAAATAATAAAGAAAAAATAGTTGATTTAATTGAAAAATATAAGATAAATCGCCAAATTATAATAACGACACACTCGCCAACTATGACGCAAGCAATTAACGAAAAAGAATTGTATATGCTAAAAGACGGTGGAATTATTGATAAAAGAAAACAAGAAATTGTTAGTGATTTAACGGATGATTTTTGGAGTAAACAACAGCAAAATGCTTTCTTGGCAAGTAAAAAAGATATTATTCTTTTAGTTGAAGGTAAGCACGATAAAATTCATATTCAAAATGCTTTTGAAAAATTACAAGATGAATATAAAGGATTAGATTTTGATATTTTTTCATTAGGAGGTGAAAAAAAGATACAACCATTTATGCTTGGACTTTATGAAGCAGGATTTAATGTCGATGTTAAATATATTGCTATATATGATAATGATAAAGCAGGTAATGACACTTTAAACAAAGCCGGTTTTGAAAAAGAAAAAGATAATTGTGGCTATCGTAAACTTAAAAAAGATAAAATTGCTCACAATAACTTTTTTGCGATTAAATTACCTAAACCAAAGGGGTTCAATGCTGATTGCACTATTGAAAATATGTATTCGGTTGAAAAGTATGAAAACGCTTATAAACAAGCATTAACAAATGCAAGTGGTCATTTTTCTAACAAATCTATTGAAGAAATAAGTGAATCAATTAAGTTAAATTCAAAAAATATTCTTGCAGAAAATTCAAAACAATTTTCAAAAGAAGATTTTAAATATTTTAGACCATTATTTGATTTGATAATTAAAATTAAGTCTGAAAAAATTGACCAAAGTAAAACAAGTAAACAAGTCAAAGAAAATCATCAAAATTTATTTTTCTTAAAAAGAAAAAATATTGAGGCAAAAGGTATTTTTAACAAGAATGACAATTCTTTTACCTTGTTAAAAGGAAGCCAAATTGAAAAACGATTTACTTCTTCGACAAAAGAAAATTACAAAAAACAAAGAAATGATTTATTAAAAATGAAGAAATATGAAGAAAAAGAAAATTTTTATATTTTACAAGAAGACATAAAATTTAAGACACCGAGCGGAGCTGCAAAGTTTGTCAATGGCGGTACGTTAAACGGTTGGGAAGTGTGGAAAAATGAAAAAGGAAAAACATTAAATGAAATATATAGAAATAAATAATCCCCGCAAAGCCATACACATTTGCAATTCGCACGAGCCAACGCTTAACCAAAAATTACAAAAGAGTATGTCTTGCCAACGTACGTAGAGAAAGATAATAGTAGCAAATTTGAAAGATAAAATGGTTAAAATAAAGAATGCCAGTAGATAACATAGTGTATAGTTAATGGCGGGCAAAGTGATAAAAATGAACAAAAGTGCAAATATGAAAAATAGTGCAAAAAAACCCGCCACTACTCATACATATAACCGTTAGCAGTCAGTTGTGATTTCCTTTACTCATTATCATTA
>JALWNI010000028.1 GCA_027083695.1 Nautiliaceae bacterium
GCTCCAAGCGTAGCTCTTGCTGAACTAGCAGACAGCAGTGTAAATTTCAATGTAAGACCTTGGGTAAAAAGCGAAGATTACTGGTCTGTTAGAAGCGAACTTCTTGAAACTATTAAAACAACATTTGATGAAAAAGGAATCAATATCCCATATCCTCAAATGGATGTTCATGTAGACCAAAAAGCGGCTTAATTTCCGCTTTTTTTATACACTTTACAAAACCCAATACTCAAAACTCATCTCCCATATACACGTTCACTCATAAATAATAAAAAATTCACTCCGCAAGAAGTGCAAATTATTTACCGCTTCTAAAAAGCTAAATGCAAACCGCTTTGCTTTAAGTGCACTTTTTTACCACTTTTAATCCGCTAAATTTGCAACTCTTTATTTTTTTTGTTTATTTTATTTATAACTCAAAACTCCCGTTCTTCTTCCTGCTTTTTACTTCCTTCTCCCTCACCTACCCATGCTCTCATTCACCCATCCATCCACCCATTCCCCTTCTCACTCCTTCCTACTTCCTATTTCCTTTTATAACACATTCACCCATTCACTCATCCACTCATCTACCCTTTACCCATTCCCTTATATTCTCATAAATCCCATCCATAAGTTTTTTTCTGGCTTGCTTACTTGTCCAAGCAACATGAGGGGTCAGTAAAGTTTTGTCTTTAAATTTCAAAAGAGGATTGTTCTTATTAATAGGCTCTTTTTCAAACACATCAAGCCCTACAAATATATCTTTTTGCTCCAATATCTCTGCCAAATCTTTTTCATTTATTATTCCCCCTCTTCCAACATTCACTAAAACAGCCTCATTTTTAATAAGTTTTAAGTTAGTTTTATTTAATAAATTTTTTGTATTTTCATTAAGAGGAGCATGAATTGAAATAATATCACTTGATTGTAAAAGTTCATTTAAATTTACTCTTTTATATTCACTATTACTGTTTTTACCACTTGTGGAATAATAAACCACTTCCGCTCCAAAACTTTCAGCAAGTTTTGCAACGCCTCTTCCAATTTCTCCAAGACCTATAATTCCCCATCTCTTATTGTTAATCTCAAACCAATTTACAATATGAGTAAAAATTTTTGACTCAGGATATTCTTCGCGCGTATATTTATCAAAATAACAGATTCTGTTTAGTAAAGATAAAACAAGAGCAAAAGTATGTTGAATTACTGCATTTGTCGAATATCCGGCCACATTTTTAACTCTGATTCCTTTAATTTTTGCATATTCCAAATCCACATTATTCATCCCAGTAGCAGCAATCTGAATAAATTTGATATTGCTTTTATCCATAATTTCCTTATCTATTACAACTTTATTAGTAACCACAATATCCGCATCTTTTACTCTGTCAAGAGTCTCTTTTTTTGAAGTCGTCTGATAAATTTCAACTTCTCCAAATTCTTTAAATCTTTCAAAATCAACATCGCCAAGTGTAAGTGCATCTAAAAATACTATTTTCATTAACTCTCCTTTTTGGTTATAATTTATAAAAAGGTCTTTTATGAAAAAACTTATAATTTTTATTATAGCAATTTTAAGCTATTCATTTTCAATGCAAGCTACATATGAAGCAAAATTTGGATGGTTTGGAACAGTTGCAATTGCCACTGGATATTTTGAAAAAAACGAAACAAACTATATCATAAAAACCTTTGCAAAAACCACAAAATTTATAGATTTTCAAAATTACCACATTTCAAAAGGAAGAATAATTAATGGAATTTTAGTTCCTTTAAGATATGAAAATATTATTATAAGAGGTGATAAAAAATATGATTTAATATATACTTTTGATTATTTGCATAAAAAAATATATAAAACAAAATATAAAAACGGAAAATTTATATATAAAAGAACACTTAAATATTTTGCAAATAATGATATTTTGAGTCTTTATTTCAATCTTCCTCTTATTATGAAGCAAAATTATCAAACATTCAAAGCAATAGGAGGAGAAAGACATACCGGAAGAATTGATGTAAATATTTTACAAAAAGGTAAAATAACTAAAATAAAAGCAAATCTTTATAATAAAATTTTTGCAGGTGACAAGGGTGTTTTATATCTTGATATAAACACATCAAATTGGGTTACTCTAAAAGGCATAGTAAAAAATGTATTAAGAATAGGAGATTTAAAAGGAAGACTTGTAAATTTAAAAATAAATCCTTAAACAAGTCCCTTAGTCTCTAAATATTTTGTGTCGTAGTTGTTTGTAAGAAAATCTTCGTTTTCAAGCATTTTAAGATGAAAAGGAATTGATGTTTTAATACCCGTCACAACAAATTCTTTTAACGCTTCTTTCATAACTTTTATGGCTTCTTCTCTGTTTTGGCCCCAAGTAATTACTTTTGCAATTAAACTATCATAATATTGAGGAATAATATATCCTGCATATACATGAGTGTCAACTCTTACATCTTTTCCACCCGGAATATAAAGTTTTTGAATTTTACCGGGACTTGGGATAAATTTTTCAGGATCTTCTGCCAAGATTCTACATTCTATTGCATGACCTTTTATTTCTATTTCATCTTGTGAAGGTATTTTTTCACCCTCTTCTACCCTAATCATCCACTCAACCAAATCAAGTCCGGTTACCATTTCACTAACAGGATGTTCTACTTGAAGTCTTGTATTCATCTCCATAAAATAGAAATTAAGATTTTTATCCACCAAAAATTCAATTGTTCCTGCTGAATAATAACCTATCGCTTTTGCAGCCTTTACAGCAGTCTCATGAAGTTTTTTTCTTGTTTTTTCATCAAGAATGTTTGCAGGAGACTCTTCTATTAATTTTTGATGTCTTCTTTGAAGCGAACAGTCCCTTTCACCAAGATGTATAACATTTCCGTGTTTATCACCGAGTATTTGGACCTCAACATGTCTTGGTTTTTCGATATATTTTTCCATATAAATGGTAGGGTCTCCAAATGCACTTTCAGCTTCGCTTGATGCGGCTAAAAAAGCATTTTCCAGATAACTCTCATCCTCAACAACCCTCATACCTCTTCCACCGCCTCCGCTTGCGGCTTTAAGGATTACAGGATATCCTATCTCTTTTGCAATTTTTTTAGCTTCCTCAACTGAGCCAATTGCTCCTTCACTTCCGGGAATTACTGGTACACCTGCTTTTTTCATAACTTCTTTTGCTTTACTTTTATCAGCCATAAGCTCCATTACTTCAAGAGAAGGGCCTATAAAAGCAATATTATGTGCTTTGCATATTTCAACAAATGTCTGATTTTCGCTCAAAAATCCATATCCGGGAAAAATCGCATCACACTCCGTCATTTCAGCAGCGGTAATAATTGCTGGAATATTGAGATAGCTTTGATTTGAAGGTGCTGGTCCAACACATATTGCACCATCGGCAAATTTTAGATATATCGCATCTTTATCAGCAGTTGAATAAATAGCTACTGCCTCTTTATCAAGTTTATGTATTGCTCTTATAGCTCTAAGAGAAATTTCACCTCTATTTGCTATAAGGATTCTTTTTAACTTTTTCATAAGATACCTTTAACCAAGCTTTTTAACTCTAAAAAGTGGTGTATCAAATTCAACCGGCTGCCCATCTTCCACCAAAACTTCAAGTATTTCACAGTCAAATTCAGCTTCTAACTCATTCATAATTTTCATAGCTTCAATAATACATAAAGTCTGTCCTTTTTTTACTTTATCCCCTACTTTTACATAAGGAGGAGAATCTGGACTTGGTGCTTGATAAAAAGTCCCTACCATAGGAGAAGTAATAAGTTCTCCTTCCACTTCGCATTCAGGTTTTGCTTCTACCTTTTGTACTATCGGTTCATTTGAAACTTGAACAGTAGGTGTTGTCTGAACATTTGAATTCGCAGGTGCAGAGGCACTTTTATCAAGATAAATTCTAAATTCTTCATTTTCGAATTCTAAAATATTAGCTTTTGATTTATCAAAAGCATCAAGAAGTTTTTTTATATCTTTGAAATCCATTTTTTCTCCTTACTTTGATAATTGATTTATACATTTAGGTATTGCTGTCTTAGCTATCTCTTTCAAAAATGCTTCTTTGTTCGTTTGCATATTTTGTATAAATTGATTTAATGTATACCTTTTTTCTATTTCATTTAATGTACATGCACAATAATTGAACATTTTTTCTTTATTTTTTCCTGCATTAACACAAGAATTCATAAAATAATATTCAGCTAATATAGGATAACGTGCTGCAAAAAGCCCTACTCCAATAAGACCTAAAAGCAATAATTTTTTCATAATTTAGCCTTTTTTTAAAATAATAACATATTTTGATACAATTTTAAAAAGATTAAAGGTTCTGAATGGGTGTAAAATCTGATAAGTGGATACGCACTATGTCAAAAGAGTTTGGTATGATTACCCCTTTTGAAGAAAAACAGGTAAGAAGCGGCATAATAAGTTATGGGGTAAGTTCGTATGGTTACGATATAAGAGTAAGCGATGAATTTATGGTATTTACAAATATAAATTCAACAATAGTGGACCCAAAAAATTTTGATGACAGAAATGTAGTTAAAATAAAGGGTGATTGTATAATTCCTCCAAACTCATTTGCACTTTGCAGAAGTGTAGAGTATTTCAAAATGCCAAGAGATGTTTTGGCTATATGTGTTGGCAAAAGCACATATGCAAGATGTGGGATAATTGTAAATGTTACTCCAATTGAACCTGAATGGGAAGGTCATATTACAATAGAAATCAGCAATACCACTCCTCTTCCTGCAAAAATATATGCAAATGAAGGTATTGCTCAGCTTATTTTTTTAAGTGCAGATGATAATATGTGTGAAATAAGCTATGCAGACAAGAAAGGGAAATATCACGGACAAAAAGGAATAACTCTTCCAAAAGTTGATAAATAATAAAAGGAAAAATATGAAACTTTGTATAGCTCTTGATAATCCAAACCGTGAAAAAAATTTAAAACTTGCAGAAGATATAAAAGAGTATGCAAAAGATATATGGCTTAAAGTCGGATTTAGAACTTTTATAAGAGATAGCAAAGAATTTATAATTGAATTAAAAAAGATGGGTTATAATATCTTTTTGGATTTAAAACTTTATGACATACCAAACACAATGGCAGATGCAGCGGAAGAGATTGCAAAAATGGAAATAGATATGTTTAATGTTCATGCAAGTGCCGGGAAAAAAGCTATGCAAGAAGTAATGAAGAGAATTTCAAAATTCGAAAAAAGACCTCTTGTTTTAGCAGTAACCGCTTTAACAAGTTTTACCAATGAAGAGTTTAAAGAAATTTATGGAGATGATATAGAAAAAAAAGCAACCGACTTTGCAAAAAAAGCTTATGAAGCAGGGCTTGATGGAGTAGTATGCAGTGTATGGGAAAGTTTAAAAATCAAAGAAACCACTTCTAATGATTTTATTACTTTAACACCTGGAATAAGACCTTTTGGGGAAAGTGCAGGTGACCAAAAAAGAGTTGCCGATATCAATGAGGCTAAAAGAAACTTAGTAGATTTTATTGTAGTAGGTAGACCTATATATAAATCAGAAAACCCAAAAAAAATCATAGAAAAAATATTAAAGGAGATTTAATGAAAAAAATTTTACTGGCATCTGTTTTGAGTTTATCGCTATTTGGATTTGACAAAATATTACCTCAAAATCAAACACAGGAGATATTAAAAGCGACTCCTATTTATAATCAATTAAAACATTTAAAGAATGTAAAATATAAAGCTACTAAAAAAGATGGTTTTTACATTATAGAAGTTGATACTCCAAAAGGAAAAGCACTTTTATATGTTACAGCAGATAAAAAATATACTATATTGGGAAAAATCATAAATAAAAATGGAAAAATACTTGTCCCAAATTTCCCTAAAAATGTAAAAATTATTAAAAACGGGGTTTTATTTACTTTTGGTAAAGGGGAAAAAGATATATATATTGTAACAGATCCAGAATGTCCATTTTGTAGACTTATGGAGAAACAAAAGAAAAATATTTTAGCAAAAAATTATAGAGTTCATGTAATATTAATGCCATTGCCTTTTCATAAATATGCAAAAGCTATGAGTTATTATATACTGGCTGCAAAAACAGATAAGGAAAAAGCAAAAAGATTACAAGAAGTTTTAGCTGGAAGTAATGCATGGAAAAATTTTCATCCTACAAAAGAACAAATTAAAAAATTCAATGAAGAGTTAGCCAAATCAAAAAAAGCAGCAATAGAACTCGGAGCACAAGGTACTCCTAGCATATATGACAAAAACTTCAACCCAATCCCATGGCCAAAATTAGGAGAGAAAAAATGAGTCTTTCAAGTAATTTTGTAGATGCAACCCTATGCTGTTCACTAAAAATAATAAGAGCTCTTCATGAAGAGCTTAATCTTTTTGAAGAAAAAGGCATCGGATATGGAGGAGACAGAAGTTTAAACATAGATCTTATCGCTGAAAAAATTCTGATTAAAAAACTGAGCGAATTTGGAAATATCTATTCGGAAGAAGCAGGTTTTATCGATAATGGAAAAGATAAAAAAATAGTAATTGACCCAATTGATGGAAGTTATAACGTATCAAATTCAATTCCATATTTTGGGACAAGTATCTATTTTGAAGATACTGCGGCAGTAGTTGTTAATCTTAGCAATGGAGATTATTTTGTAAGGGATGAAAACGAAAAAAAATTCGACAATCTTTTTAGAAAACCTTTTAAAGCTACATTCAGGCATGATGTTATTTTATTTGAAAAAGCTTATCAAAATCCAGATATTGTTGAAAAATTCCACAAACACAATTTAAAATTCAGAGCACCGGGCGCATTAAGTTTATCGTTATGCTATGGAGAATCAAGCAAAGCGGTAATATACAAAGGCGATATTAGAGAATTTGATATAGCCGCTGCAAAATTTTACAACAGCAACTGTTTTTGGCATATTGAAAACAATTTAATTGTAATGAGTCCAAAATAT
>JALWNI010000029.1 GCA_027083695.1 Nautiliaceae bacterium
CCTTGCCAAGGTGGAGGTCGCGGGTTCGAGTCCCGTAGCCCGCTCCATTGGCGCCATAGCCAAGTGGCTAAGGCAGGGGCCTGCAAAGCCCTGATCCCCGGTTCGAATCCGGGTGGCGCCTCCATTAAGCTAACTTTAAGCTTCTTTTGATATTATTTCATTCCACACCCAAGCCCGGGTGGCGGAACTTGGTAGACGCAAGGGACTTAAAATCCCTCGGGAGTTTTTCCCGTGCCGGTTCGAGTCCGGCCCCGGGCACCACTTAATTTAAATCTTAATGTTATATGGAGAGGTGGCCGAGTGGTTGAAGGCGGCGGCCTTGAAAGCCGTTGTACGGGCAACCGTACCGTGGGTTCGAATCCCACCCTCTCCGCCATCATATCTAAACTCCACAAAAATCAATATATCAATACTTTTAAACAAGAGTATTAATCGCTTTTGAAAGTTTTTTCAATGTTTTTGATACCAATTCAGGTGATGCTTACTACCACTCAAACAGATTAATAAACTTAAATATTTTTGAGCGTATCTCTTTTAATTTTTTACTTCTACCTAAAATTGACAATCTATAATTTAAGCTTTTTACAATATCATCATCAAATATTTTACCGCTAAATTCATACTCTTTAATAAGCTCTTTTAGTTTATTTTTGTCTGCGTCTATTTTCTTAGCAAGCTCATTTAACTTCTCTTCTTTTTTATTATCCCAAAACAGCTCAAACTCATCTTTAATCTTATCTTTTGGAGTATGTTGCAATTTATTTTCTATAAACTCTTCAATTAGTTCTTTTTTATCTCTAAGCTTTACATCTCTATGAAGCTGTTTTAATAAATTCTCTTTTTTTCTTTCATATTCATCGCTTAAAATAAGGCTATCTTCTTTTAGCTCTCCAAGTAATTTAATGATATAGTCATAGTTAATTAAATCACTTCTAATAAGTTCTATTGAAAAATCTATTTCCCTAATAGGTGCATCTTCATTTTCACTTTTAGCTTCATTATATACATCTAAATAAACGCTTATATAATCAAACCACTCTTCTTCATTAATTCCTACATCATCAAAGCTAAATTCCGTATATGTTTCAAGTGATGATTTAAGTTTAAGCAGTTCTCTAAAACTCTTAACAAATTCAACCTTTTCTTCTTCGCTTTTAATATTAGCTGCATCTATTGGTGTTTTATATAGTTTTTTAAATTCTTCAAGTTTATTTACAAATTCTTTTTTAACTTCTTCATACGGTTTTTTAAGCACTACATCATTTTTTTCAGGATTTCCAAATAGTCTTAAAGCTTCATCTACATTGTCTTTTAAATCTCTAAATGAAACAATATTACCATACGGCTTGGTATCGTTTAAGACTCTATTTGTTCTTGAAAATGCCTGAATAAGTCCGTGATATTTCAAGTTTTTATCTACATACAGAGTATTAAGCCTTTTATGGTCAAATCCTGTTAAAAGCATTCCCACAACTATTGTTATATCAATTTCATTGTTTTTAATTCTTTTTTGCAAGTCTATATAATACCTATAAAACTCACTTCCGGTGAAGTTTGTATTAAATATTTTATTATAGTCTTTAATAGCTATTTCAAGCAACTCTTTGCTTCTTTTATCAACTTCTTTTGTATCAGGGTCAATATCTATATCTTCATTTGCTGCATATGTAAATACAACCGCTACTTTTAAATTATGATTTTTTTGTTTGAAGCTATCATAATACATCATTGCCATATCTTTACTTGCAGTGGCAAGAAGTGCATTAAACTGCTTATATTTTGTTTTTTTATTATGTATTTCAATAATTTTATCCGTAATTTTATCTATTCTATCTTCATTTAACAGCTCTTCTTCTTTTGCTTCTTGATTATGGGTATTAAAATACTCTATCATAAACCCTAAAACATTTCCATCAACAATGGCATCAGTTATTACATATTGATGAAGTCTTTTACCGAATATATCTGCTGTGGTAGTATTATCTATTTTATTCTCTTCAAAAATAGGAGTTCCTGTAAATCCAAACATTATTGAATTTTTAAAAAACTTTTTAAGCTCTGCGTTAGTTTTGCCAAATTGATTTCTATGACACTCATCAAATATTAAAACCATTTTTTTATCTTGAAGCTCTTTAAGTTCATCTTTTTTAATAGCAATGCTTAGCTTTTGAATGGTTGTTACTATTAGTTTTTTAGTCCCTTTTAGTTGTTTTATTAAGTTAGCAGTATTTTCAGTCCCTTCAATAGAACTATCAAACGCTTTATATTCTTTTATAGTTTGAATATCCAAATCTTTCCTATCAACTACAAATAAAACCTTATCCACATTTTCCATTCTTGAAATAATTTGCGAAGCCTTAAAAGATGTAAGAGTTTTACCGCTTCCTGTGGTATGCCAAATATAACCGCCTTTTTGGTCTTTAAATAGCTTAACTCTTTCTATTATCCTCTCAACTGCATAATATTGATATGGTCTTAAAACAAACATTTGATTTTTAGCTTTGCTTATTACAATATATTCACCAATAATTTTGGCTAAAAAGCAAGGTTTTAAGAAGTTATCGCTAAATTCAAAAAGATTATGAATAGGATTATTTTCTTCATCACTCCAAGTAAATGTAAAATCAAAGCTAAGGTCTTTATTGTTTGCAAAATATCTTGTTAGTGTTTTGTTAGAGATGATAAAAAGTTGAATATACTCAAACAGTGTATCTTGATAACTTTCAATCTGATATCTCTGAATCTGATTAAACGCTTCTTTTAACTCAACCCCGTTTCTTTTAAGCTCAATCTGAACTAATGGCAAGCCGTTTATTAGAATTGTTACATCATATCGGTTTTTATACTTTCCTTCAATTTCTATCTGATTTGCTACTTCAAAGATATTTTTACACCAATCTTCTTGGTCGTTTATTGAGTGCTTAAAAAAATCTATATATACTTCACTTTCATCATCTCTTTTAAGCAAATATTTATCTCTTAATTTATTAGCTTTTTCTATTTTATTGCCATTCATCAAATAGTTATAGATTTTATTAAACTCATTATCACTTAATGGAGTTTTTAGCTTATCTTGATTTAGCAAAAATATTTTTTCTTTTAGATTACTCTTTAACTCTTTGTAATTTTTTATATTGCTTCTTTTAAACCCAAGCGAAACAAGCTTATCTATAAATTCATTTTCAAGTGTTAGCTCTTTCATTTAAAACCTTTACTTTTAGCGTTAGATATCGTATAATTGCACAAAAGGTTCCTGCCTACTGATAAGAACCCAAGGGGTTCTTCCTTCGGGATAGGTAGGTAGGTCAATAAAAACATTGATTTCTATCCTTTGTCAATACTTCCTCAACTTTTATATATTTTTTAATCATATCATAATAACTAAAATCATCTCTTTCGTATTTTCTAAAAATTGCCCAATTTATATAATCAACCACTTGTAAATAAGCATTAGAAGCACTTGAATAATGAAATATCCCATATTTTATGGAAATAGATTTATTATCTAAATATGCTCCAATTCCTTTTTTTAATCCTTTTATGAGCTTTGTTTTATTGTGTTTTATAGGCAATCTATCTGTAAAGATTACAAAATCTTCATCAATATAAGACAATACATTTATAGTCGCATATTTAAGGTTGTTTATATAAAATTTATCCTTATCTTCCCTTTTTTCAGGCAATACTTTGTTTTTTTCTAAAATATAGCTATATACTTCAAGCTTAGAATTATCTAATTCACTAATAAGCTCAAACATTCGCTTTCTAATGTGTGTATTATCTTCTGTTGCATGGAAATATTCTAAATCAAGATGTTTATTGTTTTTTACACTCCATTCAATCAAATCAAATTTAAGTTTGCTAAGTTTGTTTTCTAATTCAAATGGCCTCTGTTTTATCAAAAAAGTAAACAAAAAATATTTTGTCCCTTTGTTTGAAAAATCTAAATTTCCAGCTTCATCTACAAATATATACTTCATACAAACATCTTTTGAAGTAAGCCTTTTTTATATTTCTTTAAGGCTTGAAGTCTTTTTTCATTAAGTTCTATTTTTTCATCTATTGATGATAGAAACTCGGCTATTTTTTTTTGTTCAGCAAGAGTTGGGGGTAGGTGGATTTTGATATTATTAAAATGTTTTTTAGATAAATTATATCTTGTAGCTCCTTGTGCTATTTTATAAAAAATTTTTCTTTTATATCTTAAAAGATAAGTTAAAAATAAACTATCAATATTATTTACTTTTTTTCTAAATCCAAAACAAAAACTATTTAAATAAACTTTTTTTGTATCTAAATATACAGCACACATTCCAACTTCTTCGGGTGTTTCAGATGAAGTTGTAAATAAAATATCACCTTTTTTAACTTGATTTTGATTTTCATTAGAGTATATAACAACTTTTTCTAAATTAGAAGTATCTACTATTGAATTACTCATAATATTCATAAAAGGTATATAATATTCATTACCTTGATTAAAATGTTCTTTGTTTTTATTTGTTAAACCTGAATAAGTCTCTCCAATCTCCCCAAGTCTCTTTTCCAGCCATTTCCCGCTAAATCCTTTAAATCTTAACTCTGGCTCGCCTTTGTCATTTACATTTAAAAGTTTTTGAAGTAAGCCTTTTTTGTATTTTTTTAGCTCTTCTATCTTTTTATCAACTATTTCAATTTTTTCATCAACACTGCTTAAAAAATCAGCTATTTTTTGCTGTTCGGCAAGAGTTGGAGGGATGTGGATTTTGATTTGTTTTAAATCTTTTTGATTTAATTTACTTCTCGTTCCGCCTATTATATAAGCAAGAATATTTTTATGAACTAATGAGTAATAAATAAATTTAGTATTATTATTCATAATTTTTAAAATATGAATATGATTATTTGCCCAAAATTTACCTTTCATATAAAATGCTATTGGTTTATCCTTATAATCATAAAAATATCCACCATCTTCGGATAACAATACATATTCCCCATCAAAAATATAATCATTGACATAGTCCATTATTTTAGTAGAACCCCAATATGGATAAATTCCTTTTCTTTGTTTTCTCTCTTCTTCATTTAATGGAATTCTTTTATTATCTTCACATATACTAATCTCCCCCAGCCTCTTCTCAACCCACTCCCCACTAAATTCAGGGAATCTAATTTCTGGCTTTTTAATATTCATATTTTGCATTTTCTAAGCCTTTGATATTATGATTTTTAGGAAATCCCATATATTTTATTGGAATATTGTGTTTTAAGATAAGTTTTATTACTTCTTCTAATAGTGAATTTTCTATGTTTATTTTAGCAAGGATATAATCCATCATAATAATAGTATGGTAAACTTTGTAAATTTGATTTGGTGCATACAAATTAATAAAACTTGGTATTTGAAAACCTTTACTTATTTTTTTATTCCATAATCTTCCATGATGTGCACAAATATTTCTAACTTCTGTTAAATGTAAAAGAAATGTCGATAAATATCTTTCTTTTAAAGAGTAATATTTTGCTATTTTTTTTCTATCTTTAATATTTAAATTTTTATACCATTTTGATATTTCACCAAGTGTCATTAATTCTACACTTACCCATATTGGAGGAATAATTTCGTCGTACTTATCTTGAAAATGAGAAGCAAACAATTCATTTGAATTATAATAATTATTCAGTAGCTGAATTAATGATTGCTTATAAAATTTTTGATTTTCAAAAATTGTTTTATTCAAAAGAATATGAGAGTCTTTGTATGTAATAGATAAGTGGTATGCGAATGTTGATTTTATCGAACTTTCAATTCTTTCAATGTAATTTAATAATAAACTTTTTAGAATTCTATCAAACTCATATAGTTTTATTACTTCTTCAAAATAAGCTTCTTTTTCTATTTCTTCAAAAAACAACCAATACCCTCTTAATTTATAATAATTACAATGCAATAGATAGTTCTTAGCTAATTCTTCATTTTTAAATTTTATTTTATAATGTTTGCTTATATGATTTAATTGTTCTTGTAGAGTTAATGGAGGTTTTGTAAATTTCATCTAAGCCCCCTCTCTTTCAGCATACTGCCAAATGGCAGCAGAGGCTTGAGGGGTTCTGTTATTGAAATTGTAACATAAATTTTCTATATTTGTATATCTTGTTATATAGTTTTTAAAAAGGTGTATCAATATTAAGCTCCCTGCAAAACTTAGCTATCTTTTTATCTATCTCTTTTTCTTGTACTTCAAGAGATTTGATTTCTTTTGCTACTTCGTTTATATCTATTGGCTCTTCTTCTTCAAAGGTATCCACATATCTTGGTATATTTAGGTTAAAATCATTCTCTTTAATCTCTTCTAAACTTGCAAGGTGAGAGAATTTTTCTATCTCTTTTCTATCTTGATAAGTTTCAATAATCTTTTTGATATGTTCATCTTTTAGGTAGTTTTGATTTTTACCTTTTTCATATAGCTTACTTGCATCAATAAATAAAATATCATCTCTTTCACGACATTTTTTAAATACTAAAATACAAGCTGGAATACTTGTGCCGTAAAATAGATTACTAGCAAGTCCAATAACTGCATCAAGGTAATTAAATTTCTCTATTATTGCTCTTCTGATTTTCTCTTCTGCTCCTCCTCTAAATAATACCCCATGAGGCAATATAACTGCCATTGTCCCATCATCTGCAAGGTGATAGAGCATATGAGTTACAAAAGCATAATCTGCACTGCTTTTTGGTGCCAATGCTCCATATGGCGAAAATCTTTCATCATTTGCAAGAGTTGGGTCATCTTTTCCCTTCCATTTAGCACTAAATGGTGGATTGGCTACTATTGCTTCGGCTTTAAGGTCTGGGAATTTATCATCTGTTAGGGTATCGCCTTGGCGGATAGTAAAGTTTTTGTAATGAATGCCGTGAAGTAACATATTCATTCTTGCAAGGTTGTAAGTTGTACGGTTTAGCTCCTGCCCGTAGTAATGCCCCACTTTTGCATAATTCCCTACTCTAATCAAAAGCGACCCACTTCCGCAAGTCGGGTCATAGACTGATTTTATTTTAGGTCTATTTAGTGTGACAATCCCGGCAAGAATTTTACTGACTTGTGCTGGTGTATAAAACTCACCTCCTTTTTTACCAGCACCTGCGGCAAATTCACCTATTAAATATTCATAAGCATCGCCTAAAATATCACTTTTTGGATTTTTTATATCAAAATCTATTCTTGATAAATGTTTAAATATATCCACAATTAGTTCATTTTTGTCTTTTTCACTTTTACCAAGTTTAGGAGATGTTAAATCCACATCTTCAAAAAGTCCAATAAAATCCTCTTCGCTCTCTTTTCCAAATGTTCTGTTTTCTATCGCATTTAGAGCTTTTTTCAAATCCTCAATTATAAACTCCCCTTTATTTGCTTTTCTTACTATATAGTTAAACAATTCATTTGGTTTTAGGAAAAAGCCAAGAGATTTCATTGAAGCATTTTCTATCTCTTTTATATATTCGTCATATTCTGGAATTTCCTCATTTAAATCTATATATTTTATTCCAATCTCTTTTTTTAACCCAAGCTCTTCATCTACATAATTTTCTTCTCTTTCACTTAAATATTTATAAAAAATAAATCCCAAAATATAATTTTGATATTCATTTGCATTCATTTTACCGCGAAGTAAATCAGCTATACTCCAAAGCTCTCGCATTAAAATTCTTTTTTGTTCGTTACTCATTTTAATCTCTTTTTTATGTAATGATAGCAAATAATTTATATATCAATCTCACTAAACCCATCAGGTCTTTTAATAAGTTTTATTTGGTTTGTAATTCTTTCTTTGAGTATTTTGACATGAGAGATTATTCCTATCATTTTGCCGCTGCTTTGGAGTTTTTCAAGGGTTTCTATTACAACATTTAAAGTGTTTTCATCAAGTGTCCCAAATCCTTCATCAATAAAAAGCGTCTCAATCCTTACTTTATCACTTATCAAATCTGTAAGCCCTAACGCAAGTGAGAGGCTTACCAAAAAGCTCTCTCCACCTGAGAGAGTTGAAACATCCCTAGTCGTATTTGCCTGATACAAATCAATAACTTCTAAGCTTAAATCATTTAAAGATGTTTTTGTTAGTAAAAATCTGTCAGTTAAGTTTTTGAGGTGGTTGTTTGCAAGGGAGATGAGGTATTTGAGGGTCAGATTTTGTACAAATGTGCGGTATTTACTACCGTCTTGCTGTCCTATTAGTTTATTTAAAAGCTCATAATATTTAAATTCCTCTTCTTTGTTTTCTATCTCTTTTAGAAGTTTATTATTCTCTTTTTCTTTTTTAAAATGGAGTTTTAATCTAAAATCTATACTGTTTATTTTTTCGTTTATCTCTTTTATCTCTTCATTTAAAGCCGAAATTTCATTTTTTAACGCTTCAACATCTATCTTTTCAAGTTCTTTTTTATCAAAAGTAGCAAGCTGTTTTTTGGTTGATTCTATTTTTGCGCTGATGTGGATTTTTTGTCTGTTTAATTTATTGAGGCTATTTTGAGTTTCATTAATCTCTTTTTTAAACATCTCATAACTTTTCCCATCAAGCAAAGCTTTTAAAATCTCTTCTTTTTGAGATAAATTTTTTATAATATCATCTCTTTTTTGAATAATCTCTTTTAAATGCTCTTTTTCTTTTATATACATTTCATATTTATTAATCAAATCTTTTAAAGATATGATTTTTTGCTGTAATAAATCTTTTCGTTCTTTTTTCTCTTTTTCTTCATCTATTTTTAAATTAATGGCTTTTATTTCATTTTGAAGTTTTGTTATATCAAACTCTTTCAAATCTAAAATTTCATTTAATTTTTTAAGTTCGGTTTCGAGTTTTCCAAGATTTACTTGCACTTCTAAAATTTCCGATTCAATGTTTTTTAACTCTTTTTCTTTTATTTTAAGCTCTTCTTCATATTCATCTCTATATTCGGGCAGACCTTTGGCATACGGATGATGGGTTGAGCCACAAAGCGGACACGGTTTACCTTCAATTAGTTTTCGTCTCTCTTTTTCAAAATCAATAATCTTTTTAAAATCTTCTATAAACTTTTTAAGTTTTTCAATATCTTGATTTAATTTCTCTTTTTTTTGATTTAAGCTCTCTTTTTTAGCCTGTAAAACTTTGATTTTTTCTAAAACTGTCTCTTTTTCTTTTTTGGCTTTTTGAATCTCTTTTGCCTGTTTTAAATTGTTTTCAAGTTCATATCTTTTTTCTATAAGTTTTGAGATATCTTCAAGTTTTATAGCATTAAACTCTTCAACAGCTTTTTTTAAACGCTCTTTCAAAACATTTATATCGGTATCTTTAAACTTTGTTGCCAATTTCTCCACTAACGCACTCTTTTTTGCAATTTCAGTATTAAAATTATTCAGCTGAATTTTAGACGCTTTGATTTCTCCGTTTATGTGATTTGCTTTTTCAAGATTTTCTTTTTGTATTTCAAGGTCGGGATTTGCATTTTCAATTTCTATAAGCTCTTTTTGAATTTTTTTTGAAATATTTTCAAGTTCTATCAGTTCATTTTGCAAAGTATTGAATTTTTCAAAATCACTTAATAATCTGTTTTTTTCTTCAAACTCTGCTTTTTTCTCTTCAAGAGTTTTATTAAGTCCGTTTAATTCGTTTTTTAATTGATTTAATTCATTTTCATCTAAAATATCTTTGGTATCAATTTTTGCTTTTAAAACTTCTAATTCATTTACTTTTTCTTTATATTTTTCAAAAACTTTTTTGGATATTTCCCCATAAATTTTAGTTCCCGTAATATCTTCAAGCAGACTTGCCTTTTCTTTATCTTTTGCCTTTAAAAATTTATCAAATCCGCCCTGGGCTAACATCATCGATTTTGTAAATTTAGTAAAATCAAAGCTTGTAATCTCTTTTATTTTCTTTTTAGTTTCTGTTTGTTTTTCTGCTATCGCCCTCCACTCTCCATCTTTAAATTCATAAAGAATCATTTTTGGAGTTTGAAGCTTACCATCTGGATTGTTTCTAGCTTTTCTTGCTCCAAAGTAGGATTTATAAACTCTATCTTTTATTTGAAATTCGCATTCGCTGTAACACTCCCCCGTATTTTTACTCATAATATTTTCAATACTTCCTTGTCTTGGAGTCTCTCCATAGAGCGCTACGCATATTGCATCAAGAATTGAAGTTTTACCGCTTCCGGTCTCGCCTGAAATTAAAAAAAGCCCGTCAAACTCCTCAAAATCAATCTCCCACTCACCCTTTAAAGAGTTGATATTTGAAAATTTTATTTTTTTAATTTTCATATTCCACTTCCTCAACTATTTCTTGATAAATCTCTTTTAGTTTTTTTATCTCTATTTCACTTAAATCTTCAAGCTCAACCCTTTTTTCAAATACATTCATAGGAGTTAATTTTTCTATATCAATATCATCCAATACATACTCGCTAAATTCTAATTTCTGCTTAATCGCCGTGATTTCAACGCCCTCAATTTTTAATTCGTCTATTTTTGAAGAAGAGATGTTTTCATTAAGTTCTACTTCTACAAAAGGTGGATTTTCAGGGTTTTGAATTTTTTTAAGTTTTTCTTTTACCTCATCAAAACTTCCTTTTATTTCAAAAAACTCTTTAAATTTAGGAACTTTTATTTCTCTAATCTTTTCATCTATAACTAAAACTGTTTTTTCTTCTTTTTCAGAAAAGCTAAAAGGCACGGGAGAGCCTGAGTATCTTATAAATTCATTTATTTTTTGAGGTTTGTGGATATGCCCAAGTGCTACATAATCAAAGTTTTTAAAAATCTCAGGTGAGATGGTTTTTATTTTTCCGATATAAATTTCTCTTTCGCTCTCACTCATTAGCGCACCACTTACACTCAAATGTCCCGTGGCTATTATTTTTTTATTATATATTTTTGCTCTATTATAGATTTCTTCATATATTTTTTTAATTCCATCACTAAGCTCAATCTCTTTTTCGCTTAAATTAAGAGCCGTTGTTTTAATAAACCTCTCTCTTAAAAAAGGCACGGCACAAATTACATATTCTCCCACATTAAAAACCAAATCATCCAAGTTTTCAATATCCGCTATCACATGGATGTTAAAAGCGTCAAGCACATCTTTTGAAATTTCAAGAGTTGAGATTGAGTCGTGGTTTCCGGCTGTTATAAAGATATGTTTTAAATGTTTTATTGCCTCAGCCAAAAAGCTGTGATACATTTTAAGAGCGTAATTAGCAGGATTATATGAATCAAAAATATCCCCTGCAACAATTAAAACATCAATATTTTCTTTTTTTATTGTATCGATCAGCCAGTTTAAAAATTTTTTATGAATCTCTTCAAAACTTCTTCCCTTGAAATTAATCCCAAGATGCCAGTCTGATGTATGCAATATTTTCATATTAGTTCCTATTTTAAATTTTTCAAAACCGCCCTTGCCTCGTCCAAATCCGCCAATTTTTCAAGCTCTCCGTCTTTAAAGACATACCACTCCCGCTCGTCAAACTTCCTGCCAGTTTTAAGCCTTGCTTCTATAACATCAAAATTATTAAGCTCCACATCCCAGTCTTCTTTATAAGATTTTTGTTTTTTACACCACTCTTTTCCATTAGATACAATAAACTCTCTTTCAATCTCATCACCTGACAAATATAGTTTAGCCACATAAGCAGGACCGAATTTTGGTGTAAAACAGCCATCAGTTTTGAAATGAAACCATTTTGTGCGTCTTTTTGAAAGAATGCTTTTTGCTTTTTCAATTAAATCATACAGCTCTTCATCGCTTAAATTTTCAAGCTCATTTAAGTTCATCAAGCGCCTTTTTTATGATATTTTCAATGCCCTCATATTCATAAATCCTGCCATGACTTACCCCATCAAGCCAGATTATATCTTTTAGATTTTTAATATTTTTTAAAAGATTTTTTAAAGACCTCTTAGGAATCACATCATCCTTTTTTAAAGCAATTACAACTGTTGGAATAGTGCTTTTTGATATAAATTCAGCTTCGTTGAATTTATATTTTAATAGTAATTCAACCGGTATAAAAGGGTATTTTTGTTTTGCAATAGATACAATACTGTCAAACGGAGTTATAAGCAAAACACCCTTAAAATCATATTTTGAAGCAAGATATGAAGCAACTGCCGTGCCTAGACTTCTGCCTATTACAAAATCGGGTCTGTACTTTTCAAAAATCTCGTTTGCCATTTTATAAAAATTCTCTTCACTTGGAGTACCTCCACTTCCGGCATATCCCGGATAATTAAATCCTATAAAGTTATAACCTTTAATTTTTGGTGCCACTTTATCCAAAAATTCAATTGCATTATTCGCATTCCCGCTGAAATACAAAACCAAAGGACAATTTTCACAATTTTTAGTAAATGCCCCTTCTAATCTTCCGACACTTGAATCAAAATAGATTTTTTTTGCGTGTTTTGGAGAATACTCTTTTGCCCATTTTCTATTGAATACTTTCTCATCCTGAGTAAAATATAAATATGCACAAATCCCGGCATATACAAAAAGAAGAAAAAAAAGAATTTTCATTAAAATTCTATAAGCCCTTCAAGAGGAGAAGAAGCTGTGGCATAAGGTTTTTTAGGAATTCTACCAGCCTTGTAAGCCATTCTTCCGGCAATTACAGCATATTTCATAGCCTCAGCCATTGCTATTGGGTTTTTTGCCTGAGCGATAGCCGTATTTGTAAGAACCCCATCAGCCCCAAGCTCCATTGCAACAGCCGCATCGCTTGCTGTCCCTATTCCTGCATCTACAATCACAGGAACATTTACAGCATCTTTTACAAATACAACATTGTATCTATTTTGAACCCCAAGACCGCTTCCAATCGGAGCAGCAAGAGGCATAACAGCGGCAGCCCCTGCGTTTTCAAGTCTTTTTGCCATAATAGGGTCGTCATTTGTATAAGCCATAATCGTAAAATCCTCTTTTGCCAAAACTTCACAAGCTTTAAGAGTCTCCATTACATCTGGATAAAGTGTTTTAGCCGTGTCGCCGATTACTTCAAGCTTGATTATATCAATACCCGTTGCTTCTCTAACTAGTCTAAAAAGAGTTATTGCTTCTTCTGCCGTTGTACATCCTGCTGAATTTGGGAGAATTTTTACATCTGTATCTTTGAAATAATCCATAAGATTTTCTTCATTTGGGTCCATTATATTTACACGTCTTACAGCCACCGTAATCATTTCGGCACCGCTTGCCAAAGTCGCATCCCTTGTTGTTTTGAAATCAGGATATTTCCCGCTTCCTACAATAAGTCTGCTTGTAAATTCATATTTTCCGATTTTTAAAATATCGCTCATTCGTCTTCCTTTTTTGCCTTATTATAACACCAAATTTATTTTTATCAATACTTTTTTAATTTTATTCATTTGAATTTTGTTTTTTTATCTTTATATAATCCCAAATCTCTTTATTTCCAAAAAGTCCTCTTCTAGCAAAGAGCATTATTAAAAGTAAAAGAATACTAAATACAACCATTCTAAGTCCCGGAATACCGTGAATCGGTCCTAAATGCCAACTTGCCTGATCAAGAGGTCTTAGAATCTCCATTCCACCTAAAAATAAAATGGTACCGATAATTGCACCGCTCATACTTCCAAGTCCGCCAAGAACGATAATTATAAGTAACTGGAATGTAAGCATAAATGTAAACTGATCAGGAGAGATTGAACCGATTGAACTTGCAAGGAGTCCTCCTCCCACACCTTCAAAAAAAGCACTTGTCATAAAAGCCAGTGTTTTTGTTTTGAATGTGTTTACACCCATTGCAAGTGCAGCGTCTTCATCATCCCTGACTGCTTTCATAGCCCGTCCGTATCTTGAATATACAATATTATATACAAGAATTACAGCAACCAAACAAGCAACCCCTATCCAGAAATAACTCGCAAATCCCGGAATTGAATCAAGCCCCATTGAACCGTTTGAAATTTCAGGATTATTTATAAGGAAAATTCTAATAATAAATCCGAATCCAAGTGTTACGATTGCAAGATAATCCCCTCTTACCCTAAATACAGGAAATGCAAGGGTTAATGCCACAAGTGATGAAAAAGCACCGCTTATCAAAAGTGCAAAAAACGGATTAAACGGTTTACTCGGGTCTAAAAAGACATCTCTTATAAGAGGAAGTGGTGCTGTGAGCATATAAAGCTCGCTCTTCATTTCAGGTGATAGAAGTAAAATAGCAGTCACATATGCACCAATTGCCACAAAACCGTTTGGTTCAAGAGAAAATTGTCCAGCAACACCATTAATGAGATTGTAACTAATTGCAAGGATAATAAAAATATATATGTTTCCTAAAACTGTAATAGTATACCCTCCAAAAATATTAGGGGAAAAATATAAAAATGTAAGAAAAATAATTGTAACAATTGCAATCAGTGCAAAATATTTTTTAGCACTCATTTTAAAACCTTTGTCTTTCAAAATCTATTCCCATAATACCAGTAGGTCTAAATAAAAGCACAAAAATCAGCAAAATAAATGCAAACGCATCTTTCCAACCTCCAAGCTCAGGGAAAAATCCGGGAATCGCAATTTCTGCAAAACCTAAAATAAATCCACCAATTACGGCTCCTGTAACACTCCCTATACCTCCAACAACAGCAGCGGCAAATGCTTTAAGCCCTACAAGCATACCCATGTAAGGGTCAATACTCGGATATGCCATTGAATAAGCAATACCCCCTATTGCCGCAAGAGCAGAACCAAGAGCAAATACAAAACCGATAATAAAATTAGAATTTGCTCCCATAAGCTTTACTGTATAAATATCAAATGCAAGGGCTCTTATGGCAATACCAACTTTTGTTTTATAGAGAATAAACAATACCCCTAATAAAATTAAAATTGTCAAAATCGGAACTATTATTGTAAGAACTGGAATTGTTAAAGAACCTACATGAATTATTGTTGAAAACCATTTTGGAAAATAAAAAGCCTGATATGTTCCACCCAGATACTGATTGGCAATAACATTGAAAAGACTTTCTAAAAAGAAAGAAATACCAATAGCTGTAATTAAAAGAGAAATTTTAGGAGCACCTTTATCAAGAAGTGGTTTATATGCACTTACATATGTCAAAATTCCAACAATCGAAGTTACGATTATAGAAATTCCAACAGCCGTAAAAAATACAAACATACTTATATGGTTAAATTTCCAACCTGTTAAAAAACCAAGTGCGATAAAAGCACTAAAAGCGCCTACCATCATAATATCACCGTGCGCAAAGTTGATAAGTCTCAAAACACCATAAACAAGAGTATACCCAATAGCAATCAATGCATACATGCTTCCAAGAGAAAATCCGTTTATGATTTGTTGCAAAACAAATCCCACATCCATTTTACAGCCTTTTATTAAATTTAAGTTATTATAACAAGTTATGAGAGAAAAGAAAGCTTAAATAAAAAATTTTATAGCAAATCTTTTAAATAAAACAAAAGTTCCGGCTTATAAGGAAGAATTATAAAAATTAAATTTATAATATAAAGAAATTTGTTCATTTTTTTGTTCATTTTATATACTTTAAATTAGATATTTTTTTTATTATAAAATTTAAAGATGACATAAATATGATAATTATTTACAAACTACTTTATCTCTTCCATCTTTTTTTGCTTCGTATAAATTCTTATCTGTTTTTTCAATAAATTCTAATATTTTTTCATTTTTATATTCACCTACACCAATTGATACAGTTACATTTAAATGTTCCAAACAAAATTTATGATTTTTAACAATCTCTCTAAAACTTTCCATTTTGCTACAAGCTTTTTCTAAATCTGTAAAAGGCATAACAACCATAAATTCTTCACCTCCGTATCTTGCAACTATATCACTTCCCCTAAAATGTCTTTTCAAAAGAAGAGAAATTTCTTTTAATACACAATCTCCTGTCAAATGCCCGTACGTATCATTTATTTTTTTGAAAAAGTCAATATCAATCAATGCTAGACTGATAGGAAATTTATACCTTTTTGATTCACTAATCTTCTTTTCTAAAAATTCCAATAAAAAATTTCTATTATATAAACCTGTTAAAGAATCTGTAATTGCTTTTTCATATAATTTTTCTTCTTTTTTTTTCAAATCCAAAATCATAATCTCTTTTTTTAAAGCAACTCCCAACATATTTGAAAGTTTTTTTAATAAAAGATCTAAAAATTCAAAATTTGCTTTTTCAATTTGACTTTTACAACATATTTCAATAGTTCCTATTTCAAGTCCAGTCTCATCTTTTAGTGATTTTTCAAATGTATATTTACAATCATTTGGTTTCACATTTTTTATTAATTCATAATCTTCTATCAAAAAAGTATAATTATCATTTTTAACAAAAACATATTTTATATTTGGAATTCTTTCATGAAGATAAGAATATAGCACTTTTAAAATATTTTCAAAAGAATTAGTAAGAAGAGCTTCTTTAAATATATTATTTAAAATTTCATCAACTTTATTAAGTAAAAACAAATCATCATAATAATCATCCATTAAATAAAGCCCGCAATCTAAATCTTTAATCTTATCTATTAGTGGCCTAATAAGCTCTTTTTTTATAATACTCCCATGCTGTGGTGCTATCATGGAAATATCTTTTTTTAAGAATTTATTCATCGTATATCTTAATATTTCTTTACTTGGAATATAATGCATATGAAAAATCTTTGCATATTCAAAATATTCATCTGCACTTTTTGCGAAAAGCTCAAATTCGGGTGTAAGCCCTCCAAATATATCGCTCGAAAAAAGGATTTTTGATTTTTTATCATAAGTACAAAAGGCTCCTGGGAAATGTGCATATGGAGTAAAAATAAATTCAAGTTCCCTACTTCCTGCTTTTAATTTCCAATCATTCCTATCTATTAAATAAAAAGGAGTTTTCCATTGATAATGTTTAAGGAGCATTTCAGTTCGCCAATGGGTAATTATATATCTTTCTCTTTTTGGAAAAATATCTTCCAAAGTTGAATAACAACTCACAATATCGGGATCTTGATGATGCATTATTATATATTTTATATCATTAAGAGAAATAAGTGAAGTTATTTTTTCTAAAACAACAGGGAAAGTTATCATACTTCCGGGATCTATTAATATTGACTCTTTTCCATTTTTTATCAAATATACATGACATTGAAAAGGATCATCGGGAATTACATATCCTACCCAGAATATATTTGGAGCTATTTCAATCGGTTTAGAATAATCCATTATTATACCTTTATTAAAAATAAAAAAGAAAAAACCTTTCTCTTTTTTATTTTTAATAAAGCCCAAAAGGGCTAAAAATTATGGTCTTACAAGTTCAACAAATTGTGTTTTACCATTAACTATTTTTTCAATAACAGCTGGTTTATCAATAGGATTACCAGTTTTTGGATTAATAGTCAAATAACCTGTTACAGCTTCAAGATGTTTTGTATGTCTAATTGCATTTGCCACACATTGTTTAAATTGAGATAAATTATTTGAATTTGCAGGTGTGTCACATTTTTTGATTGCATTATAAATTAAAAGATATCCATCTGCACCAGTTGCTGCAAAAGCACTTGGTAATCTGTGATATTTAGCTTTAAATTCTTTAATAAATTCTGCTGAAAGAGGTGTTGGAGGTTTAATAGCATCAAAGTGATCAGTATACATCACACCATTTGCCGCACTTCCTGCAAGTTTTTTAAGAAGCGCAGGGTCAGCAATACCATCTCCACCCATTACAGGTGCTTTTACACCAGCAGCTCTCAATTGTCTTAAAAACAAACCTTCTTCTGGGGCATAAATAGGTGTATAAATAAATTGAGGATGAAGTCTTTTTATTTGAGCAACTTGTGCGTTGAAATCTTTATCACCTGTATTAATAAATAATACTTTTTCAATTTTTCCTCCACCTTTTTTATAAGCTTTCATAAACGCTTTTGCAAGACCAACTGAATAATCTTGTTTCATATCAAATACAACTACCGCTTTTTTTAAGCCATGTTTTAAAGCATAAGTTGCAGCTACTTTTCCTTGAAATGGGTCAGTAAAACATGCTCTTGTTATATATTTAGTTCCTGCTGTAACTCTTGGATTTGTAGCAATTTGAGTAACAGTAGGTGTTTTTGTATCATTTGCGAATCTTTTAACTGCAAGTGACATTGAACTAGCAAGAGGACCTTCCACAGCCACTACATTATCATCTGATACTAATCTTTTGTATCCATTAACTGTTTGGATCTTATCAAATTGATTATCCACTACAACAAGCTTAATTTTATCTCCATTTGGAAGTGTATTATATTTTGAATGAATAAGCTTAATACCATCAAGAGTTTTTTGCCCAAATGATGCGATTGGACCTGTTAACGGTTGTAAGATACCTACTTTAATGTCTTTTGCCATAAGTGTTGATGCCACAAGTGCACTCAATCCTAATGCAACAAGTTTTTTCATTTAATCTCCTTTTATGTTAAAATTACCCCTATATTATAACAAAAATAACATTATGATAACAAAGGGAATTTTATGATTGATTTAAAATTACTTGAAAAAGATTTTGAAAATATTGCTAAAAAACTAAAACTCAAATGCGTTGATGAAAATATTTTAAAAGATATTAAAAATCTTTTTGAAAATAAAAAAAAGATACAATTTGAACTTGAAAAATATCAAAACCAAAGAAACACTCTTTCAAAAGAGATTGGAAAACTTATGAAAGAAGGTAAAAAAGAAGAAGCTGAAAAAATCAAACAAACAGTAGCAGATATAAAAGAAAAAATTGAAAAATTAAATTCCCAATTAAAAGAAATTGAAGACAAACTCTATTCAAAAGCCCTAAATATTCCAAACATTCCAGATGATGATGTACCAATTGGAGAAGATGAAAACGATAATGTAGAAATAAAAAGAGTAGGAAAAATTCCTAATTTTGATTTCGAAATAAAAAGCCATGACGAACTTGGAGAAAAACTTGACTGGCTTGATTTTAAAAGAGGTGTAAAACTTGCAAAAAGTCGTTTTACTGTTCTTAAAAATGATGCTGCAAAAATAGAAAGAGCATTAATTAACTTTTTCTTAGACCACAACAGGGAATATGGATTTGAAGAAGTTTATGTCCCGTTTCTTGTAAATCGCGAAACAATGATGGCAACAGGACAACTTCCTAAATTTAAAGAAGATTTATTTAAAATAGAAGATGAAGATTTATATCTTATTCCAACGGCAGAAGTTCCTTTAACAAATCTTTTCAGAAATGAAATTATTCCTGATTTAGATAAACCTATCAAATTAACAGCATATACACCATGTTTTAGAAAAGAAGCTGGTAGCCACGGGAGAGACTCCAAAGGTATGATTAGACAGCATCAATTTGATAAAGTAGAACTTGTTGCAATTACAAAACCTCAAAATAGTGACAAAATGTTTGAAGAAATGGTAGAATGTGCAAGCAGGGCTCTTGAAAAATTAGGACTTCCATACAGACAGGTAATGCTATGTACGGGGGATTTGGGATTTAGTGCAGCAAAAACTATTGATTTAGAAGTTTGGATTCCTTCACAAAACAAATACAGAGAAATAAGCTCTATTTCAAATACAAGAGATTTTCAAGCAAGAAGAGGTAAAATTCGCTATAAAGATGGCAAAAAAAATAGACTTGTGCATACACTAAACGGAAGTTCTCTTGCGGTAGGCAGAACACTTGTTGCTATAATGGAAAATTATCAAACAAAAGACGGCAAAATAGAAATTCCAAAAGTATTAGAAAAATATCTATAAGGTAAAATTTGGCAGAAGAAAATATAATAATTATTGAAGAAGAAAACAAAAAAAACAATAAAAAAATTTATATAATAATAGCTCTTTTACTAATTGTTTTAATAATGCTTCTTTTATTGTTACTTGTAGTTGTAAAGAAAAAGAAAGAAGAAAATCAAGGATTCAATGTTGAACAGATTGTAAAAAAACTGGAAAAAAAACCTATTCCAAAAGATGAATTAAAAATCCTAATAAAAAAAGCTAATATTTTATATAACAGTGGCAAAAAAAAAGAAGCATTAAAATTATTAGAAGAAATTGCAACATATTCCCAAAGCCTTTCCTTATATAATCTAGGCGTAATTAAATTACAAGAAAAAAATTATAAAGCAGCTTTAAGATATTTTCAAAAAGCCATAGAAAATAAAGATTCAAGAACTTTAAGCGCTATAAATGCCGCTTATGCAGCTCTAATGCTTCACAATAAAAAACTTTTTAAATATTATATAAATCTTGCTTATCTATATCTACCAGAACTTGCCACAAACAAAAATTACCCATATTATTATGCGTTGGTAATGTATTACAAAGGATATGAATATGATGCGATTCCTGCTTTATTGATGCATACATCATATAATCCAAGCAAACTTTTAGCATCTATTTACGAATACCTAAAAGACCCTTTGCATGCACAACAATATGAAAGCAACCCTTTATATAAAGGTTTAGAATTAGCGCAAATAGGAGATTATAAACTTGCAAAAACATATTTAAAAGAGACAAATATACCTCTGGGTAAATTTGCACTTGCATTAGTGGAACTAAAACTTGGAGAATATAAAAACGCATCAATTATTTTAAAAGAATTCAAAAATAAAAATATCTATCCAATATATGTTTATTTAAAACATTCTTTATTTGATATAAAAACAGCACAAAAAGAGTTTAAAAGAACTTTTTTGAAAAATAAAAAAGATTTTTATGATCTATTTTTTTATTTTGCCCCTTATAAAGTTATCAATATGAATAAAACAATAGAATATCTTCAAAAAGGAATAGCTGGAATCCCTCTTGGAGCAATTGAAGAAGCTCAAACATCACTTAAAAATAGTGCATTCCTATCTAGTCTAAATATAAAAATAGCAAAAGCAATAAGGCTTGCTTTAAACGGACATATATTTCTTGCAAATAGAGCTTTTAAAAAATTATATAAAAAAAGAAGAGATTCATATATCATTAATTATAATTTAGCCCTTACATATGCACAACTTGGAGATTATAAAAAAGCTTATAATCATTTTTTAAGAGCTTATCACTTAAATCCATATGATTTAAAAAGCGGAGTTTTTGCACTTTTTGCAGCAGATAAACTAAACATACAAAATCCATACTTATTAGCTTCAATCAAAGACAGTCTAACAGACAAAACATTACTAACTCAGGCAATGTTAAGCATTTATACAAATGACACAGTCACCATGGCAGCATTTAATGAAAAAAAAGAAAAAAATACCCCTTTGTGGATTTTAACAAATCTCACGATAAAAGCAATTTTTAATAAAGATTATTCAAATGAAGCCTTAAATCTTTACAGTATATTTGAAAATGATTTGATAAGTAATTTATTGTATTTTTATGCTAAAAACAAAAATCTTCCAATAAACAAATTCGTTCAAAAATATCAGGCATTTTATTACCATCTTATGCCTTATTTGAATGATTTTTATTATGGTGGGAAATTACCAAGAGAATGGTTTTTCACTTTTGCTAGAATATCCGGATTAATGCCAAGAGTAAGGCTTCTTCTTGTTAAAAAAGCCCAAATAGAAAATTTTGACATTATTCCCGTTTTAAAAAGACTGGCTTTTGCTGATTTTTATACAAAACATTTTGAAGAAAGCTATACAATTTACAACGATTTAATTAATAATAAAAATATTATGGATTCTAAAACATTATATTATGCCGCTACAGCTGCTATTGGGGCTGGGCATCATAATAATGCTATCGCTCTTATGGAACTTGCAAAACTAAAAAATCCCCTTTATTCTGAACCAAGATATGCACTTGGCCTTTTATGGCAAGAAGCTAACAATATAAATGCAGCTGCTATACAATACGCAAAAATTCCAGATGGTTTCAAAAGTAAATTTTTTGATTTTAACATAAAACAAATTAACGAATAATTAATTTTGTTTAGGATATAATACAAACAAAAAAGGATATAAATGAAATTTTCTTCAAAAGATTTCAATTCGAATTTAAATAAATCATTCGAATCAACTAACAATTTTGAACAAGCTGGAAATATTGAAAATATAAATGTTTTTGTAAAAAGAGTATATCAATTACTCGCAGGCAGTCTTCTTGCAGGTGCAGTTGGAGCGTATGTGGGTATTGGATTTGTACAAAATATGATAAATCCTGCAACCGGAGGTCTTACATTTACTTATTGGGGAGCCGTTATCTTAGAATTTATTTTACTTTTCGGTCTTTTTATAGCCAAAAACAAAACACCCCTTAATTTAATTTTATTATTTGCCTTTACTTTTATGACAGGTTTTACATTATCTCCAACTCTTGCAATGTTTATAGCTGCTAAAATGGGGTATGTAATAGGAGAAGCTTTCCTTCTTACAGCCGTAGCTTTTGGTGGACTTACCATTTTTGCGATGAATACAAAAAGAGACTTTACAGGAATTGGAAAAATTCTTTTTATTTCTCTTATTGTTTTAATAGTAGCCGGTATTTTAAATATTTTCTTACATCTTCCTATGCTTCAACTTTTAATAGCAAGTATTGGAGCAATATTATTTAGTTTCTTTATACTTTATGACACTCAAAATATTATAAGAGGCAATGTAACCAATGAAGTTGAAGCAGCAGTAGCTCTTTATCTTGATTTTCTAAATCTTTTCATTTCACTTTTACAAATTTTAGGTTTTCTAAACAGTGAAGATTAATCTCCCTCTTCGCACTATTGATGCAAATCTAAATAGATTCAAGGAAGGAATAAGAGTTGTTGAAGATATCTTACGATATGAGTTCAACTCCCCACTTGCAAAAGAATTAAAAAAATTAAGACATATTAAAATTCCAAATTATGATGAAATTATTAAATATCGCGACTCAATAAATGATATTTTAAAACCATCAACAAAAGAAGAACTCAATAGAAAAGAATTAAAAGATATAGTAATTTCAAATCTCAAAAGAGCACAAGAAAGTGCAAGAGTTTTAGAAGAAATTTATAAATTAACAGATATAAAAACTTCTGAAAAATTCAAAAACGCAAGATATTTATTATATAATTACGAAAAAGAAATTCTTATTTTAATGGGGATATAGCTCAGCTGGTAGAGCACTACGCTGGCAGCGTAGGGGTCACGGGTTCGAGTCCCGTTATCTCCACCATTATCACTCAAATATATTTTTGATTTTATTCAAAATATCCTATGTTTTTTATTTTATATAGTATTTTTCTATAATCTCTTTTGGTATTTTTTTGGGTCTATGAGTTTTAATATCTACAAAAATCCATTCAGTTTCACCAAATGCTAATAATTTAGCTTCTTTATATATTTCATATTTTCTTTTTGAAGTAATCTTTCCCACTTCATCTATCCATGTTTTGATTAAAAGCTCATCACCTAAAAAAGCAGGATATTTATATTCAATATGGTGAGATTTTACAAACCAAGTAGATCCTATTTTTTTATAAACATCAGGATTGAAACCTAAACTTTCTGAATGTTTAATTGCGGCATTTACCATCCATTCTAAATACTTCAAATTATTTACATGTCCATTAAAATCAATATCTGATTTTTTGACTATTATTTTTTCTTCATAAATTTGAGGCCTCATAAAAAATCCTTAAATATTTTATTAAATAATACAAAAAAATTGAGTTATCCAAAAATTAAACTATAAAACATTTTAATCGCTATAAGATACATTAAAATTGCAATTATTTTTTTAATCTGTTTTTGATTTAAATGAAAATGCATAATATAATTTCCAACCATACCTCCTAATATCGCTGCAACTGCCGCTACGCTTAATACTAACCAATTCATTTTAGTAAAACTTAAATATGTCAAAAATGCTGTAAAAGTAGAAAACGGTATAACAAAACTCATAGTTACTGCTATTTTTTTGGTATCAAATCCTAAAATCATTAAAATAGGAAGCAATATACTACCTCCCCCAAGTCCTAAAAGCCCACTAATCACGCCTGCAATACTCCCTAAAAAAAATAAGAAAAAAGGAGAAATTGTCTCTTTTGTTACTTCATGTTTGCTAAAAAATATCATACTTCCAGCAAATAGCAAAAAAAGAGCAAATAAAGCTTTTACAATTTCAACAGGTAAAAATTTTGAAATATATGCTCCTATTGGAGCTGTTATTGCTAATGACACTACAAGTGGAAGTGCAAATTTAAAATCTAAAACTTTTCTTTTTATATTCATAATACTAGCAGTAATTGTTGTGGCAGTATTTACAAAAAGACCAATTGCTTTTGCAAAATTAAAACCAAATCCCAACATATCCATCGCTGGAATCAAAGCAGTAGCACTTCCTATTCCACCAAGAGAAAAAAAAGCAGAAAGAATAAAGGTAATTATAAAAACTTCTACTAATAACATTTATGGCCTTATATGTTGAACTAATTCTATTATTCCTCCTTCAAGAGAAAATACATTTTCAAATCCAATTCTTTTTAAAAATGCAGTAGCAATCAATGAGCGATGTCCTGAACGACATACTAATACAATTTTCTCATAATCGCTGTTTGCTAATTTTTCTAAATTATCTTTTTCAAAAAGTGTATGCATAGGTATGTGAATACTGTCTGTATGTGTAAAACCTACAAGCATTACCTCTTTTGGCGTTTTAATATCGACAATTAAAATTTTTTTATTATCTTCTATCCAATTAATCAGTTCGTCAGGTTTTACCTGACAAGGTTTTTTTGCCAAAAATTCTTCTGTAAAATTTGAAAACATTTTATTTAATGTTTCTACTTCTTTCCAATCAATATTTGTCATTAAGGCTCCTTTTTGTTTTTGAAATTTTAAATTAATAATCTTTATTTGTAAAATTAATAAAATTAAATATAATTATTAAAATTATTAATAAAAATAAAAATGACTTTTAAAGAGCTAGATTTATTTTATGCACTAGCAGAA
>JALWNI010000030.1 GCA_027083695.1 Nautiliaceae bacterium
ATGCCAAGGCTTAAAGCATATTTTTTGAGCATAACATAAGGGATTTTCTGTTTTTTTTGTAAGAATTCGTTTATAAGTTTTTCGTATCTTTTGTAGTTTTTATTTATGCAAAACCTTGCAAAGACAAATGGAAGTCTATATTTTTTATACCACTCTTTTGCTAAGTCAATACACTCTTTTTCTTTGAATGCTTTATCTCCTATTACCACTTTTCCTTCAATATTTAATATTTTGGCCAATACATTAGAAGTCGCGGATTCGCTGTCTAATCCTATTCCCGGGCATACAAGGACGGTTTTTACTTTTTTATTAGCGATGATTCCAATATCAAAGCATTTTTTGTTTTTTGATTTAATTGAAGATATAAAAGCCGCGTCAATTTTGCCTTTTTCAAACATTTCATTTATAGCACTTGGGACGCCTTTTTTAATTTTTATATGCTTTTTTTTCAAAAATTGATAAAATGGCAAAAGATTTAAATAATCAATATGACCTAACATAAAAACCTTTTTATTGGAATTTTAACATAAGGATTGCAAATGGTGAGTGTGGAATTTTTAGGACCGATTCAAATTGATAAAAAAGAGTTTGACGTAAAGAGCGTAAGAGAGCTAAAAGATGAGCTTTATAAAATACCAGAACTTGAAGATTGGCTTATAAGCTGTGCGATTGCTGTAAATGATAAAATTATAGAAAGTCTTGATACACCTCTTAAAGACGGGGATAAAGTGGTGCTTTTGCCTCCGGTTTGCGGGGGATAGAATAGGGAGTAGGAAGAAGGAAGAAGGTGGATGGGTGGATGAGTAAATGGGTTAATGGGCGAGCAGTAGAAAGTTTAATTAATAAAATGGAGAATTGAGAATGGAGAGTGGAAAATTAAATAATATGGTTTTGGAAATATATAAAGGCGGTGTGCCTGTAATGGATGTGTTAAACAGGTGGTATGATGAGTTTAAGCTTGAAGGGTACGGGGCGATGATACCGTTTATCGGGATTGTAAGACCTGATAACGGCATTGATGGGCTTAGTTTTGATTTGTATCTGCCTCTTCTTACTAAATGGTTTGAAAAATGGCAAAATTTGCCTGATTGTAAAATAACAATGGCTCACAGCTTTGGTGATGTAATGGTCGGTGAGACGAGTTTTTTATGCGCTGTTTATACAAAACACAGACGTGAAGGCTTTAAATATTTGGAGGAATTTGTAGAAGATTTTAAAGCAAACGCTCCTATTTGGAAATACGATTTGAAAAACGGTAAAAGAATTTTTGCAAGTGACAGAGCAAAGCCTCTGCCTCAGTCGGGAATACTTAAATAAGTGAAAAATGTAAAATGGAGAATTGAGAGTGGATTATAAAAAATGGGATATTGTAAGTGTTAATTTTGGAATAAGCACAAGTTTAATCGATGAAAGTGATATTTTTGATAAAAATATAATTATGGAAAAAAAAGGGATAAATCTTGATAAAGAATTTAGTTTGTTACATATGGCAATTGTAATAAGCCCTTCTTTTTTAAATAAAAATAAAGTGGCAGTAATTCCTGTTACATCTTTTGCAGTAAAAAAACACAGTCCCGAATATTTAAATAATTTTGTTTTATATAAAAAATATTATAAAAATTTAAGAAACGACAGTGTAGTGCTTTTAAATGAAATTAGAAGTATCGATATAAAAAGAATTATTAAAAAACATAATTTTCATTTAAAAGATATACATAAAAATATTATTCAAGAAAAGTTGCATAAAATTTTTTAAAGACCCACAGAGGGGTTAAAAAGATTAAAAGGACCCACAAAGGGGTTAAAAAGATAATCAATTTATTTTACAATATTAAAAAGGAAAAGTCAATGGCACATATAAGTTTTGAAGAATCAATAAAAATTTTAAATAAAAATCTTCCAAGTGTTAAAGGAAGTGAAAAAGTGTTTTTAAGTGATGCATTAAATAGGGTTTTGGCAAAGGATATAACAGCAAAATACGATAATCCTTATATGCCAACAGCTTCAATGGACGGATATGCGATAAATTATGATGATATAGATAGTGAAATAAAAATAATAGGCAGAAATCCAGCAGGACATTTTGATATTAAAAAGATAAAAAGAGGTGAGAGTGTTAAAACATATACGGGTTCTTTTATGCCAGAAGGCTCTGATACGCTTGTTCCTATTGAGAATGTGGAAGTAAAGGACGACAGACTTATCATAAAAGAAAAAGTTGATAGAGGATTTTCCGTAAGACCAATTGGAGAAGATTTTAAAAAAGGTGAAGTTTTAATAAAAAAGGGCACAATCCTCAAAGCCGGGGAAATCGGAGTATTGGCTTCACTTGGAATACCTGTGGTTGATGTGGTTAAAAAGCCGATTGTTTCAATTCTAGCCACCGGAGAAGAAGTGGTGGATTTGGATGATGAATTTGAAATGGGGCAGATTAGAAGCTCAAACAATTATACTTTAACAGCCCTTGGAAAATCTTTTGGATTTGAAGCGATTAATTTAGGAATTGCAGGAGATAATAAAGAGAAAATCAAATCAAAACTCCTTGATGCTCTAAAAACCAGTGATGTGGTGGTAACCACGGGAGGCGTGAGTGTTGGGGATTTTGACTTTGTAAAAGAAATTACGGGTGAATTTGAGGTTTTGTTTCATGGAGTAAATATAAAACCGGGACAATGGATAATGATAGCTAAGGCAGGTGAAAAATTTATAGTATCACTTCCCGGGTTTCCATACAGTTCGTTTGTTACTTTTCTTTTATATGTTGTGCCGATTTTAGAAGCTCTTGAAAATAAAAAAGTACTAAAAACTATTAAAGCCAGACTAAAACATGAATTTGTTAAAAAATTCAAAAAATATCAGTTTGTTGCGGTAAATATTGAATTTAACGGTGAATTTTATGTCGATACAATCGGTAAAAAACAAGGAAGCAGCGGAATTTTAACTAATTTAATAGAAAACAAGGCTTTAATGTGTTTGAAAGAGGGTCTTTATACGCTTGATGCCGGTGAGATGGTTGATGTACTGGTTTATGAGAGGGTTGTGTAGAGTGGATTAGGAAGTAGAGAGAAGGAAAAAGGAAGTAGGAAATAGTGAGAAGGAAGCAGGAAGTTGGGATAAGGAAAGAGGTGGATGGGTGAATGAGTAAATGGGTAGATGAGTAGATGGGTGAATGAGTGAATGGGTAGATGGTTGGATGTGTGCAAGAGTGATTAGGAAGAAGGGAGTAGGAAGTAGGAAAAAGGTGAATGACAGAATGGAGAAATGAGCGGATGTGTGGATGAGTGAGTAGTGTTGAGTGGGGAGTTATGAAATGTAAAGTTGATAAAAATATATCGAAAGGATGCAAATGAAACTGAAAACTCCTATGTATGTAATTGAAGAAGAGAAATTAGAAAATAATCTAAAAATACTTGATAGAGTCCAAAAAGAAGCAGGTTGTAAAGTTTTAGTGGCTCTTAAAGGTTATGCCGCGTGGGCTACTTTTGATTTGCTCGAAAAATATCTAAGCGGTGCTACGGCAAGCGGGCTTTGGGAAGCAAAGCTTGGAGCTATGAAACCTTGGGAAGTGCACACTTATGCTCCTGCTTTTAAAGATGACGAAATAGACGAGGTGGCGGATATTTCACATACCGTTGTGTTTAATTCATTTAATCAGCTTGAAAGATTTGAAGAAAGAGTAAAAGAGAAGGCACTTATCGGGCTTAGGGTAAATCCGGGTGTTTCGTCTGCACCTGTTGCACTTTATGACCCGTGTGCTCCGTATAGCCGTCTTGGAATAACAAAAGAGAATTTCAAAGCCGATAAATTAAAAAATGTAAGCGGGCTTCATTTTCACGCACTTTGCGAACAGCTTGATGATGCGTTGGAAAGAACCCTTGAAGGTTTTGAGAAAAATTTTGGCGAATTTATAAAAGATTTGGAATGGGTAAATTTCGGAGGAGGTCATCATATAACAAGAGAAGGGTATAATGTAGATAATCTTATAAGGCTTATTAAAGAGTTCAAAAACAGATATCCAAACATAAAAGATGTCTATTTAGAACCGGGAGAAGCAGTAGGTCTTAATGCCGGATACCTTGAAGCTACTGTCCTTGATATAGTTGATAACGGTATGAAAATAGCAATACTTGACACTTCGGCAGAAGCTCATATGCCTGATGTTCTTGCGATGCCTTATCGGCCGGTACTCAGAGGTGCAGGGGAGCCGGGTGAGAAGAAATATACTTACAGATTCGGCGGAGTTACATGTCTTGCAGGTGATGTTATAGGGGATTACAGTTTTGATGAGTCTTTGAAAGTTGGAGATAGAGTCATATTTGAAGATATGGCGATTTATACGATGGTAAAAAATACGGCGTTTAACGGAATTAAACTGCCAAGCATTGTTATCAAAAGAAAAGACGGAAGTTTTTATGTGTCTCGTGAATTTCATTATGAAGATTTCAGGGACAGGCTAAGTTGATAAGTAGATGAGTTAATGGGTGAATGGGTGGATGGGTTGATGGGTGGATGAGGGAGAAGGAAGCAGGGAGAAGGGAAGAGGAGTGTTAAGTTTTGAGTGTTAAATTGATTGGTGGATGAGTGAATGGGTTTATGAGTGGATGAGGGAAGAGGAAGAAGAGAGAAGGAAATAGGAAGTAGGAAAAAGGAAGCAGGAAATAGGAAATAGGAAAGATAAATTTTAAGCGGGAAATATTGAGTAAAGGCAAAATTGATATTAAGTATTGAGTTGTGAATATGGAATGAAACTTGAAGGGAAAACAGATATTCCCTATTTTGTTGTTTTCATTGAGAAAAATGCAATTGCCGCTAAAATCCATCCTATAAAAAACAATATACCTCCAATTAATATAATAGATAAAAATCCACCCCAAAAAAATGTATTTGCTGTTGTTTTAAATAAAGGTTCTTTTGTTATTTCATACATATCCAAGAAGATTTTTTTGTATAAAATTCCTTCGATAATTGCAGAAATTACAAAAATAATATAAACTAAAAACATTAAAGTATCAGATGAGTTTGTTATACTGCTGAATATTAATAACAAAATTAAAATTCCTCCTCCTATACTAATTAAAATTGTGAAAATCCAATTTTTTATTAAATCTTTTTTACCTGTTTCTGCTATTTTTTTAAAAGCTATACTTAAAAATATTAGTCCTAAAATATATAGTGCAAATCCAATGTAAGGTATCCAGCTTAAAAGAAGACAAATCGCACCAAATCCACCAAAATTTTTTATATTAGATTCTAAATTAATTGCAGAAATAATATTTGGCTTTGGAGCTTCTAAAAGATAAATATTTTTTATTTTTGTATTTTCAATTTCAAAATCTACTTTCATTCCCTTTATTGGACTTATGTTTTCTTTCCATTCATTTATATCAAATTCATATCTTTTGCCATCTTCTCCTAAAATTATTCCTTTGTTTTCTTCGATATTTAAAATTTGTCCTTTCATTTTTTCCCTCCTTTTAAAGGATTATAACATAAAATTAATATTATATTAATATTTTACATTTATTCTCTATCTTTATATAATACCGCAAAAAAAAGGTTTTGAGTGGGTAAGAAATTAATAATTGTTGAATCACCGGCAAAGGCGAAAACTATAAAAAACTTTCTTGGAAAAGATTATGAAGTTGTTGCAAGTAAAGGGCATATCAGAGATTTGCCAAAGAGCAGTTTTGGTATAAAAATTGAAGAGGATAAATTTATTCCTCAATATAGAGTTACAAAAGACCATCAGCAGATTGCAAAAGAACTTAAAGAAAAAGCAAAAAAAGCCGACACGATATACATCGCAACGGATGAAGACAGGGAAGGTGAGGCTATCGGTTATCACATAGCTCATATTCTTGGTAAAAAACCACAAGAGCTTCCAAGAATAGTATTTCATGAAATTACAAAAAAAGCGATAAAAAACGCTCTTGAAAATCCAAGAAAACTTGATATGAATAGAGTAAATGCACAGCAGGCAAGAAGACTTCTTGATAGGATCGTGGGATACAAACTCTCACCTTTGCTTGCAAAAAAAATTCAAAAAGGGCTTAGTGCCGGTAGAGTGCAAAGTTCAGCTTTAAAACTTGTAGTAGATAGAGAAAGAGAAATTAGAGAATTTAAGCCTCAGGAATACTGGACAATAGAAGGAATTTTTAAAAAAATTGAAGGTAATTTAATCAAATATCACGGTAAAAAACTTGATAAGTTTGATATTAAAACAAAAGATGAGGCACAAAATATAGTAAATGAATTAAAACCGTTAAGTTATGAAGTTGCTAAAATTGAGAAAAAAGTTACAACAGTTAAATCACCAGCTCCTTTTATGACTTCGACTCTTCAACAAGTTGCAAGCAGCGAGCTTGGGTTTTCTCCCAGAAAAACAATGCAGATTGCCCAAAAGCTTTATGAAGGTGTAAAAACTCCTGTTGGAGAGACTGGGATAATTACTTATATGAGGACGGACAGTTTAAATATTGCCGATGAAGCGCAAAAAGCCGCTCTTGATATGATAAAACAGAGTATTGGTGAAGAATACGCAGAGTCTAAAACATACAAAACCAAATCAAGCTCAGCCCAGGAAGCACATGAGGCTATAAGACCGGTTGATGTAAGATTAACTCCTGATGAACTTAAAAACTACTTAACAAAAGATGAATTAAAATTATATAAATTAATTTATAACAGATTTCTTGCATCTCAAATGAAAGACGCTAAGTTTGAGACTCAAAATATATATATTTCAAATGAAAAAGGCGAATTTAAAATAAGTGGAAGAAAACTTATATTTGAAGGTTTTTATAAAGTATACGGCAAACCGAGTGCCGATACTCTTTTACCGGAGTTTAAAGAAGGAGAAAAACTTAAACCAGATGATATTAAAGCGACCCAGCATTTCACCAAACCTCCTGAGAGATACACGGAAGCTAGTCTTATTAAAAAACTTG
>JALWNI010000031.1 GCA_027083695.1 Nautiliaceae bacterium
AAACAAAATTTTCAAAAGCCATTGATACATTTAATTTTATCATATATTCAACTATAATATTTTTATTGATATTAATTTTATACATATATAAAAAAATAAAAAGAGGATTAGAATTAGACGCTATTATCGATAAACTTACAAATTTATACAATAGGCTCTATTTTGATGGTATATATAAATATTTTGTTGAAAAATATAAAAGAGATAAAAAACCATTTAGTATGATAATATTGGATATAGATAATTTTAAAAAAATCAACGACAAATATGGACATGCAACAGGTGATGAAGTTTTAAAAAAACTTGGAAATATAATAAAATCTACAATAAGAAAAACTGATTTTGCATTTAGATATGGTGGTGAAGAATTTGTCGTAATTTTTCCTGATACAAAAATAGAAGAAGCTTATAAAATTGCAAAAAGAATATTAGATAATGTGCCTCAAAAAATAAAAATAGATTTAAAAAATATTACTGTAAGCATAGGATTAGGAGAATATAAAGGAGAAGAAAGTATTAAATTTTTTGAAAAAGTAGATAAAGCTCTATATTTTGCGAAAAATAATGGAAAAAATCAAATTAAAATCACTTATTAATCTTTTCTTTTTAATTCTTTATATACATAAATAGTTGCTATTATAATTACTCCCCCTAATAACACCAAACTACCATAAACCAATTCTTTATGAGCTTTTTCACCTGTTCCGAAAAGATATCCGATCATAAGCATAAAACCTACCCAAATTAAATTCGCGCTAAATGTTAATGGAACAAACCACTTTAAAGGCATATGGGCAAGACCCGCAGGGATTGAAATATATTGACCAAGCCCAGGAGTAAGAGGGGCTAAAAAAGCAGAAATTTTTCCATGTTCAGACCAAAATTTGGTTACTTTTTTTATTATCGGTTTATTTTTAAAAAATTTATTTACTAAAAATTTTGCAAGAAAATAATTTACTAACGCACCGCTTAACGAACCTAACGCACCGGACAACCAAAGAAGTATTAAATTCATTTCACCTTTTGCAGCAATATAACCCGCAGGCAATAATACAAGTTCACTTGGAACAGGAACAAAAGTACCAACCATCAACATATAAAAATATACTCCTAAATATCCAATAGAATTTACAAAATTTAACAAAACATCAACTAAATGTGCAAACATTTTACTCCTTAAATATCAAAATCTGCAATAATAGGAACATGATCAGATGGTGTTGGTTTTCTTTTCCTTCTGATTGATGTAAGTATTTCTACATCTTTAAATTTTTCATATAGAGGCTTGCTTACTAAAATATAATCAAGTCTTAAACCTTCATTTTTATATACAGCCGCTCCTCTATAATCATAAAAAGTAAAAACTTTTTCATTTTTATATTTTTCCCTAATTACATCTATAAATCCAATGTCCAAAAATTTTGAAAGTATCGCCTTCTCTTCTGGCAAGTGAGTAACTTCTCCTTGCCATATCTCTTCATCCCACACATCTAGCTCTGTGTGTGAAATATTGAAATCTCCACAAATTAAAATTTTATCTTTATTTAAATCAAATTTTTTCAAATATTCAAAAAGTTTATCATAAAAATATATTTTATACTCAAATCTATCACCATAATTATCACCAAGAGGAGCATAAATATTTATTATATGAGTTCCATTTATTAATGTATAGATAAATCTTGGCTCATTAAGTTCACCGTCAAAGCCTTTTTGGTATTTATCAATAGGATACTTTGAACAGGTTGCAACTCCATGAAGTCTTTTTTGTCCATGAATAACACACTGATACTCCCTGTCAATTAACGGAAAATTTTCATTATCCACCTTAATTTCTTGCATGCACAATATATCAATATCAAAATCTCTCAATAAATTCTGAACAATTTCAAGTCTGCTTCTTATTGAATTTACATTAAATGTACATATTCTCATTATATCCCCATTTTTCCCGGATTAAGTATGTTATTTGGATCAAAAGCGTGTTTTATTCTTTTAAAAAGTTCCAATTCCTGAGGTGTAAATGCAATTTCCATAAAAGGTGCTTTGCTAAGCCCTATTCCATGCTCTCCGCTTAATGTCCCGCCCATATCCACAACTGCCTTAAAAATCTCTTTTACAGCTTCATATCCTTTTTTAACCTCATCTTCATTATTACCATCAACCATAACATTTACATGAATATTTCCATCACCTGCATGACCAAAACACGGCACTACAAGAGAATATTTTTTGCCTATTTCTGTAATTTTATTTAGCGCTTCTGGAAGCTTACTTCTTGGGACTGAAATATCTTCGTTTATTTTTTTACTGCCGTATATCGTTATAGACTGGCTTGCATTTCTTCTTGCAAACCATATCTCTTTGCTTTTTTCTTCATCTGCTGTGGCCACAAATTCTTTTGCACCGTTTTGTAAAAAAGATTTTTCAAGGATAGAGAGCTGATAATCAATCTCAGCTTCAACATTTCCGTCAACATCTCCTATCAAAAGTGCCCCAGCCCATTCAGGAAGGTTAACTCCAAGTTTTTCTCTAAGAGCCTTAACAACCAATGAATCCATAAATTCCATTGCAACAGGCATTGCACCACCTGCAAGGGATTTATAAACCGCATTCATAGCATCTTCAACATTTTCAAAAATCCCCATATATGTTTTTTTGAGTTTTGGTTTTGGAAGAAGTTTAAGAGTTATTTCCGTAATAACCGCAAGCGTTCCTTCGCTGGCTATTAATATCCCGGCTACATTGTATCCCGCAACGTCTTTAATTGTTCTTTTACCGGCTCTTATAATATCTCCGTTTGGAAGCACGGCTTTTAGACTCATTACATAATCTTTTGTAATTCCGTATTTTGCCGCTCTCATACCTCCTGCATTTTCTGCCACATTTCCACCTATTGTTGAATAATCCATACTCGCAGGATCAGGCGGATAAAAAAGTCCCCTTTTTTCAACTTCTTTTTGAAGATGAGCGTTTACAACTCCGGGTTGTACCACTGCAACCATATCTTTTTCATCAATTTCAAGTATTTTATTCATATACTTCTCAACCGCAAGTATAATACCTCCGTTTACAGGCAAAGCACCTCCGGTAAACCCGCTTCCGGCACCCCTTGGTATAATGGCAATTTTATTTTCATTACAATATCTTAAAATTTCACTTACTTCTTTTTCATTTTTAGGAAAAACAACGGCATCAGGATAATAGTGCTCTTTTGTAGCATCATATGAATATGCTCTTAAATGTATTTTATCTGTTTTAACATCATTACTGTCTACAATCTTTTTTAGGTTTTCAATATGTTTATTATCAATCATTCAAACCCTTTAACATTTTTTTATAATAATTTATTGGATTTTTCATATTTAAATTAAATTTATATGAACAATAAAATGGTAAATTAAATTTTTTATATTTCATAAATTTCTCTTTTACTATAACATAAAAACTATGTGAATCAACGAAATAAAGTTTATCTAATGCAAAAATATACAAACCTATATCCATTTTATTTGCAAAATTGATAAAAATTTTTTTTGTTGGTTTATCTTTTAAAAATGCCGCAAAAACATCAACGGGAATTATAGTAAAATTTTTAAACTTATTTTTTAATTTTAAATATTCTACCTGATTTGGCGCAATAATAACTATTCTACTATAATCTTTACCAAAAATTATTTTATCTCCTTTTTTTGGATATACAAGAGGCAGGGCAAAAGCATCGTTTTTTAAATTAGAATATGGGAAAAGTTTTGCATTATTTCCAAAAGATAAAGCCCTAGCACAAATAATATCTTGCTTTTGATAAGGACATAAAACAATCCCACTCATTCCTTTTTTTATATTTTTATTAAGTTTTACTTCAAGCCCATTTACCGAAACTATATTAGCCAAATATGCTGCATTTGCAAAGATTGCAAATAATAAGATAAAAATTGTCTTCATTCATTTCCTTTTTTGATACAATTATATCAAAAAGGTTCTTAATGAAAATAGATATTTTAGTAATAGGAAGTGGAATTGCCGGTATGATGGCAGCAATTGAAGCCAAAGAATTAGGAAGCAGCGTTGCAATTGTTATGAAAAAATCTCCTCTTGCAAACAACTCATTCATGGCAAAAGGAGGAATTAATGCAGCACTAAACAATATGGGAGATGGTGATTCAATAGAACATCACATAGAAGATACTCTAAAATCAGGGGTAGGGCTTGCAGAAGAAGAAGCGGTCAGAATTTTTTGTGAACAGGCTCCTCAGGTGGTAAGAGAGCTTCATAGAAGATTTAAAGTCCCTTTTACCACCCTGCCTGACGGAAGACTTGCACAAAGACCATTTGGAGGGACAAAATATAAAAGAACCTGCTACGCAGCTGATGCCACTGGTCCAGCAATTATGAAAGCTTTAAACAAAGCTTTAAATGAATTAAATATAACAATTATAAAAAATCATTTTGCTATTAATTTATTAGTAAATGACAAAAAAATAGCAGGAGCTACTTTTTTAGATGAAAAAACTAACGAATTAAAAATAATTCAAGCCAAATCTGTAATTATTGCAACAGGTGGGTATGCAGGACTTTATAAAGGCTATACAACAAATGTTTCGGATGCAACAGGTGATGGAATTGCCATGGGGCTTAGAGCGGGACTTGAAGGCATGGATATGGAATTTGTACAATTCCACCCGACAGGTCTTAAAGGAAGCAACTATTTAATAAGTGAAGCAGCAAGAGCTGAGGGAGGCAAACTTATAAACAGTGACGGAAAAGAATTTGTGGATGAACTCAATACAAGGGATTTTGTAGCAAGGGCTATTTTAAAACAGATACAAAAAGGAAAAGAAGTCTATCTTGATTTAACAGACATTCCAGAAGAGATTATTAACACAAAACTTATAAACCTTAAAAAAAGGGTAAAATCGCTAAAAGGTATAGACATCACAAAAGAGCCTATACCAATAAATCCGTTAGCACATTATACAATGGGCGGTATAAAAACCGATACTTATGGATTTACAGATATAGAAGGACTTTTTTATGCAGGAGAAGCTGGTAATAATGGAGTGAATGGAGCTAATAGATTAGGAGGAAATTCGTTAAGCGAAGGTGCCGTATTTGGTAAACTCACTGGTTATAATGCAGTAAAATATTCACATAGAAATAAAGAATATCTTGAAATAAATAAAGATTATCTTGAAAAAGATAAAGAATTAATTGAATATTTAAAAAATAAAAAAATTGATGCAAAAGAAATGAAACATCAACTTGGTGAAATTTTATATAATAAAGTCGGTATTATTAGAAACGGATATACTTTAAAAAAAGCATTAAATAAAATTTTTGAATTAAAAAAATTTGATATTAATGAAAATGATTCTAATTTAATTGAGAAATTGGAAATTATTAATAGCCTTGATATTGCTGAGGCTTTAACAAAAGCTGCATTAAGTAGAGAAGAAAGTCGTGGAGCACATTTTAGATTGGATTATCCAGAGAGCGACCATGCATTCTTACATCATACATTAACTAAAATCAATTAAACTTTTTTATATATTCTCTTAATGCCTCTTTTGGCATTGGTTTTGCAAAATAAAATCCTTGAATATAATCTATTCCTATTTTTTTGAGATAATTCAATGTATTTTTATCCTCAACTCCTTCTGCTATTGTTTTTTTATGCAATGCTTTTGCCATAGATATTATGGCATCAACAATATATTTATCTTCATCATCTTTTAAAACATCTACTATAAAACTTCTATCAATTTTTAACGCGCTAACAGGAAGTTTTCTTAAATAAGATAAAGAAGAGTATCCAGTTCCAAAATCATCTATTTCTATTTTTATACCTTCTTTTTTTAATAAATTTATCTGAGGCATAATAACATCGATATTTTCCATCAATACAGATTCTGTTATTTCAACAATTATATTTTCTTTTTTCAAATTTATTTCATCAATTTTTTTAATAAGTTTAACAGCTAAATTTTGACTGAGTAATTGTATAACTGAAACATTCATTGAAAAAGTAAAAATTAAGTTTTTATCTTCAAATTCTTTTGCATCTTTTAATACTTTTTCAATTATTACGTCTCCTACTTCATTAATCAAGCCACTCTCTTCTAAAATTGGAATAAATTTATCTGGTGGAACAAGACCTCTTTTTTTTGAATTCCATCTAAGAAGAGCTTCAACTCCCCAAATTTTATTATTATGAATATCTATTATAGGTTGATAATACATAACAAATTCATCTTTTTTTATCGCTTCTTTAAGCTCCTTTTCAATTTCAAGATAATCTTTTGGAAGAAGGGTTAAATTTTTATTTGCATAAGCAATTCCTTTTCCACCTCTTTTTTTTACTTCTTTTAAAGCTTCTTCGGCTAGAATTATCAAATCCTCCTCTTTCATTCCGTCATCAGGATAAAATGAAACACCAATACTTACCGGAAGATATACTCCACTCCCATTTATTTGAACAATATCATTATTAAAATTTAAAATTTGTCCTAAATTTTTAAATATATGTTCTTTATTTCCTTTTAATATAACACCAAATTCATCACTGCCAATTCTTGCTATAATACTATATTTAAGTTTTCTTTTTAAAAAGTCGGTAAGTTTTTTAATTGCTTTATCACCTGCCCAAAAACCAAGCACTTCATTAACTTTTTTAAGTTTATCAATATCTATTACTGCAACAGCAAAAGGAATTTTTTCTTTAATAAGTTTTTTAATCTCATTTACAAATATTTCTCTTTTTGGAAGAAGCGTAAGCGTATCGGTGGAAATAATAAGATTGGCTTTTTCTTTTATGAAAATATCTGTAATTGCTACATTTATCTTATAAATTATCTCTTTTAAAAATATAAAATCTTCTTCATTTAAATGAAAATTTTCTTCACTATAAAAAAGCACGGCATATGCT
>JALWNI010000032.1 GCA_027083695.1 Nautiliaceae bacterium
CTTTTATCCATTCAAGCAATTTTACTATTTTGGTAGTTGAGTTTTGCAAAAACAGCTGATTAGACGGTGATTTTAAAATAGCTTTTCTAAGTTTTAAAGGAAGATTTTTAAATTCAGCTTTGTTTTGTAAAAGCTTTTCTTTTCTTTTTCTAAGAGTTATTTCGTTTAATAATTTCTTATTCTCCAAAGCATTTAAAGTATTAATATAAAGTTGTTTAAGTAGATTTGCTTTAAAATCTGTGAAAACTCCATCTCCTACTGCTTTTATATCAGCTATTGTTAGTATGTATAAATAATTTAAAAACTCTTTATTTTCTACAATTTCCGCAAATGATAAAATAACTTTGTCATTGTAAATATCTTCTCTTTGGGCTACATTAGACATTAAAGTGTGATATTTAATAAGTTTTGAGATTATGTCAGATTTTGGAAAATTAATTTCATTTGCAAATTCTTTTGCAATTTTAGCTCCTACTATTGAATGATCTTCAATTCTGCCTTTTCCTAAATCATGGAAAAAAGCGGCAAATCTAAGTATAGCTTTGCTTTCTTCATTTAAATCTTGAAATTCTTTTATGTTTTCTAATTCTTTTAATGTATATAATGAATGGATATCAACGGGATATTGATGATATCCATCAAATTGAGCCAGATATTTCACTTTTTCAAAAGGCGGAATTAATTTATCAAGTTTATCAGCTCTATATAATGCAAAAAATATAGGATAAATATTTTTGGAGTAAAAAAGAAATTTTATTAATGTATTTGTTTTTTTCGTTTTTTTACTTTTTAAATTACTTACAATAGAAATATCTGTTTTTTTAAAAACAGGTAATTTTAAAGTTTTTTCAAGATAGGTTTTAAAATTATAATTTGTTTTAAATGTTGAGTATAATTTATTATCACATATATAAAAATATCTTTCAACTCTTTTTTGTTTTATTTTGTTTAAGTTATGAGAATATAGATAAGGTTTTATGATTTTTTTTATTGTTATTTCACAAAAAGTATTTACTTTCCATAAGGCTTTAAGTAAATCTCTGATGAATTTTCTCTCAGCACTTGTTCTTCTTGAATCTTTATATCCCATATTAAGAGCAATTTCTCTTTGATATTGAAGATATACGGTATCAATCTTTTTTTTTGCAGCAAGATGCAAATAAACTCTTGTTTTAAATAAAAATTCAAGTGAACTTCTATATTCTTTGAATTCTTGTTCGGTGGCATATTTTGGAATTAAATAAGAGTTATTTGGATAATTGAAAATTACTTTATTTATCCAAAGGAGCGTATTTGAGTCTCTAATTCCTCCAAATCCTTCTTTTATATTTGGTTCCATTGATATGGGATGTTTTTTATGTCTTAATTTCATTTCATGGTATTTTGCAATTATATACTCTTTTTTATTTTCATCTCTTATTTTATTTAGTACATTTTGTGTTTCATACCACATAAATTTACTGCCTGTGATAAATCTGCTTTCAAGCATTGCAGTTTTGATTGTTATATCTTTATTTGCAGAAGGCTGTAAATCATTTAATTCATGAACTCTGTGACCGATTTTAAGTCCTAAATCCCAGAGCATTGTAATATAATTTTCTATTATGTCTTTTAAATTGTAACCTTTAATATCTTTATATACAATCATTATATCAATATCAGAATATATTGATAATTGTTCTCTGCCGTAACTTCCTAATGCAACAATAGCAATTGGTATTGAGTTTAAAGTAGGAGCAAATTCTTCAAAATTTTTTTTGATAAGATATTTATAAATTATTTTAATAAATTCATCCATTTTTTTTGTATGTTTTACAAAAAAATCTTTTCCGCCTTGAATATTATGAATGGAATCAAGATAGTTTTTTATGGTCTCTTTTATTGCTTTTGTTATTTCTAAATCATTAGTGCATGAGTAAATTATTTCGTTTAAATATTGCATTTTTACTCCTTTTGTGCTATTTTATCAAAAAAAGTTGCGTCTCATTGAAAAAAAGAAATAGCACTTTTGATTTGAAAAGGAATACAATGAATTTAGAAAAGTTATATGAAAAAAGTTTATTTGAGCTTGGAGAAAAAGCAAATGAGATAAGAGAAAAAAAATTTGGTAAAAAAACATATTTCAATATAAATCGTCATATAAATCCAAGCAACATATGTAAGGATATTTGTAAATTTTGTGCTTTTTCTGCTCATAGAAAAAATCCAAATCCATATACTTTGAGTATACAAGAGTGTGTAAATATTGCAAAAAATGCTTACAAAAAAGGGGCAAAAGAGGTTCATATAGTCTCAGCACATAATCCAGAAGTAGGATATGATTATTATATGAATATTGTCAAAGAGATAAGAAAAGAACTTCCAGATATACATATAAAAGCTTTTACAGCTGCTGAGGTGAATTTTTTGAGTGAATTGAGTAATAAAAGTTATGAAGAAGTTCTTGATGATATGATAGAAGCAGGTGTGGATTCTATGCCGGGTGGAGGAGCCGAAATATTTGATGAAAATATCAGAGCCAAAATATGTAAAGGGAAAGTGAGCAGTGATGATTGGCTTAAAATTCATAAACTTTGGCATAGTAGAGGGAAAAAAAGTAATGCGACAATGCTTTTTGGGCATATAGAAAATAGAGCACATAGAATAGATCATATGTTAAGACTAAAAAAATTGCAAGATGAAACAAACGGATTTAATGCTTTTATTCCTCTTGTATATCAAAGAAAAAATAATTATTTAAATATAAAAGATTTTTTAACGGGGGTTGAAATTTTAAAAACAATCGCTATAAGTAGAATTTTATTAGAAAATATACCAAATATAAAAGCATATTGGGTAACTACAACTTTAAACCTTTCATTAGTTGCACAAAGTTACGGAGCAAATGATATTGATGGAACAATTGAAAAAGAATCTATAAACTCAGCAGCTGGGGCTGCATCAAAAAATGGACTTGATTTGAAAGAGCTGGTTTCATTGATTAAAGACAGTGGATATATCCCAGTAGAGAGGGATAGTCTTTATAATGAATTAAAGATATTTTGAAATTTTCTCCCATAAATTTACCGGATTTACCGGTTTTATTATAAAATCTTTGGCTCCCCATGAAATAGCTTCTTGTTTTTTGGTGTCATCAGTCGATAAAACAATAATAGGGATGTTTGAATATTGAGGATTATTCATTTGAATATTTTTCATAAATTCTATTCCATCCATAATTGGCATATAAATGTCTAATAAAATAAGCGAAATATCATTATCCAATTTGCTTAAAGCATCAGAGCCGTTTTCCGCTTCAATTATTTTAATATTTGTATTTGGATTGGGATTTTTTGATAATACAATATTTAAAAATTTTCTGTTTGTTTGGTCATCATCTACGATTAATATTTTCTTATCCGTCATTTATTTACCTTTTTTAATTCGTTTTTTATTTCTTCTAAATTTAACGATTTAATTACACCATCAGCATTATTTATATTTTGTTCTTCTCCTATTACTAAAATTATTGTATTAGGGGCTTCTTTTTTTATGGAATCGATAAGATTTTGTATGTTTGCATTAGCAAAATCTTCTTCAATTAAAATAATATTTTTACCGTTTTTGTCAATTAAATTATTTAATTCTTTTAAATTTCCTGCAATTTCAAAATTATAATCTTGTATTGAATCTTTAATATAATTTGCTAAGAAAGGACTTTCAGATGCAATTATATATTTTTTTATATTTTTGTCAAATGGTGGTTCTGAGATTTCTTCTTTTTTAATAATATGTTGTTCAATGTTTTCTTCTTTTGCGTGCATATTTAAAGTTTTTTCGTATCTTTGTTTTGCAATTTTTTCAATTACTCTTTCAAGTTCTTGTTTGTTTATAGGCTTAGAAATATAATCATCCATTCCTGCTCCAAGGAATCTTTCTCTATCACCTTTTAATACGTTTGCAGTAACTGCAATAATTGGAGTATGAGGCAATCCTTCTTCTTCTTCAAATTCTAATATTTCCTGAGTAGTTTCAATTCCATCCATAATAGGCATTTGAATATCCATAAAAATTACATCATATTTTTCAGGATTCATTGAATATTTGTTAAACGCTTCAAGACCATTTTGTGCTTCATCAATTTCAATTCCCATATTTTTAAGAGTAGTTTTTAATAATTGTAAGTTTATTGGATTATCCTCAGCAATAAGGGCTTTTAATTTATAAGATGATTTTTTGATTTCTTCTTGTATTGACGGAGCAGTAATATGTTTTTCTTTTAGATTAATTGTTGTATTGTATGTTTTTCCAGGAGTAATAGGGTCATATATCGTATAATCAAATGGTAATTTATTTATTCTTTCTTTATAAAAATAAGATGAAATGGCAATTACTGGTTTATTTAAATTTTTAGTTGTAATATCCTTAATTAATTCTTTATCGCTTTCTTCATAAAAAATAAGTATTGCATTGATGTTTTCTGTTTTTAATAAACCTTCGATTTCATCTGCATTGTTAAATCCTATTTTATTGATACCAAAAAATGATAAATAATTAATTGTAACTTCTTTTCTTAAAGAATTTTTTTGTGTATTTAAAATTGCAAAAGTATTATGAGAGAGTGATGATGGTTTATATCTTGGAGTAGGATCAACAACATCTAATGAAATAGTAAAGAAAAATTTACTTCCTTTATTTAATTCACTTTCTACATGTATTTGACCTCCCATCATTTCTATGTAACTTTTTACTATTGTAAGTCCAAGACCTGTTCCCCCATATTTTCTTGTAACGCTTTCACTGGCTTGGGCAAAAGCTTCAAAAATTTTATTTTTTTGTTCTTCGCTCATCCCAATACCGGTATCTTTTACTTCAAAATAAAGCTCTGCTTTTTTATTTTTAATTCCATTAAATTTAATAGTTACAGAAATTAATCCTTTTTTATGGGTAAATTTAATTGCGTTATTTATTAAATTTGTAAGGACTTCTTTAATTTTTAAAATGTCTCCTTTTAAAATACTTGGAATATCAGGAGAAATATTTGTTATATATTCAATTTGTTTTTGTGCTGCTGGTGTGGCAAATATTTCAAGAGTATTTTCAAATTCATCTAATGCTTTAAAATCTATAAGTTCTAGTGATACTTTTTGACTTTCTATTTTTGAAACATCTAGTATGTTGTTAACAATTTGAAGTAGGTTTTTAGCGCTTTGTTCAACTGTTGATATATATTCTCTTTGTTCGTCTGTTGTAGGAGTTGTTTTGAGTAATTCTAAGAATCCTAAAATACCATTTAGAGGAGTTCTTATTTCATGAGACATATTTGCAAGAAATAGTGATTTTGCTTTTGTGGCTTCTTCTGATTTTTTAATTGATTCCTGAGTAATTTTTATAGCTTTTATAACTGTTTCGACAGCTTTATGTAATCCCTCAGGAGATGAAATGTCAATATTTGTTTTTTCCCCAGTTATAGGTGTTAAAGATGTAATAAGATCTGATAGCTCTTTTATATGATTGTTAATTAGTTTTTTAATATAAATACCTATAAATAGTATTATAAGAGCTATGATTAAAATTATACCGTTAATTACTAAATTATAAATAGTTTTTTGAGAAATAGTTGTAATCTCTTTTGTGATTTGATTGTTAATTAATTGAATAGATTTTTTAAAATATGAAATTCTTTTTGTAAATTCGTTGAAATAATCAATTGCATCAATCGGATATCCATTAAATTCTCCATTTATATAATAATTTATATTAGCTTGTTGTAAAAGAAAAAGGATTGTTTTAATATCATCTTCTAACTTTGTAAATTTTTTGTTTTCAAAAATATTTTTATTCAAATTTGAAATAGGTAAAATATTAATATCATGATAATATTTCATAAACAAAATTTTATAATCGTTTTTTGTTAAAGGAAGGTCCGCTGTAATATAATATGAACCAAATCCTCTAACAATACCTGAATAAGCTGTAATTTTTTCAAAAGGAATTTTTTCTTTATATAAAGCTTTTATTTTTGGAGGGAAATATGCTGTAAGATTATTCATAGTATTTAATATTTGACTTTCTAATACGGTATAATATCCAAAAAACCATTGTTTAAATTTTATATTTTTGAAAGTATCTATCTGCTGTCTAATAATTGGCAATCTATTTATCATAATTAATATATTTTTAACATTATTATAAAATTTAGGATTTTGATTAATAAAATCTTTTAAATCATTTATTGCCGCATCCATTTGAGCTCTTTTTGCTTTTACTATCATTTTAGATTTAGGATAATGTCCTTTACTAACAAAATAAATTGCACTCGAACCTCTTTCTTCTCCAAGAGCTACCAATATTTTTTCAAGTTTTTTGGTTAATGTAATATATTTTTTTGATTCTTGAAATTTTTCATATTCGGTAAAATTTTGATAAAAATAATACCCGCTTACTCCAAATAAAATAAATATTGGAAGAAATATTGCAATATTCAATAATTTTGATAATGAAAGTTTCATTTATTACTCCTTATTATTCGGTTTAATTAAATCATTGCAATAATTTGCAATATTTTTGTGCGAAAGTGCATACTTTAAATATTTTCCTGCTAAGTTTGGCTTATTCATTTTCAAATATAACCTAGCAAGACAACAATTAACTCTTCTATTTCCAAATTTTAATGCTTTTAGAAAATATTTTTCAGCTAATTTATAATTTTTTTCTACTCCCCATCCATTTGCATACATTCTCCCAAGCATATAATATACTTGTGAAGAATTTTTGTTTTTTAAATCTTTAATGAGAATATATGCTTCATGGAATTTTTTATAAGCTTTTGCGGGATTGGTTTTAATAAGTCTTAAACCTTGATTAAATTCATTAAATGCTTTTGTAAAAGTAAAATCAAATGCAAATAAAAAAGAAAGAGATATTAAAATTATATACTTTTT
>JALWNI010000033.1 GCA_027083695.1 Nautiliaceae bacterium
TCCTTGGAGTTTTATGTTATTATAACAAAAAACTTTTAATAAAAGGCCATTGATGGTAAAGAGTATAGTTAAAAAAATTATAGGTACTAGAAACGATAGGGAACTTAAAAAATATAAAAAAAGAGTAGAAGAAATAAATATATTAGAACCAAAATATGAAAAATTGGGTGACGAAGAGTTAAAGAATGAATTTAACAAAATAAAATCAAATATTTTAAAAGAGATAAAAAATGGAGCAGATGAGCAGCAAACATTAAATAAATATCTTTATGATGTTTTTGCTATAACAAGAGAAGCAAGCAAAAGAGTGCTTGGAATGAGACATTATGATGTTCAACTTATTGGTGGTATGGTGTTGCATGAAGGCAGAATTGCGGAGATGAAAACGGGTGAGGGTAAAACTCTTGTGGCGACTTTGCCGGTTGTTTTAAACGCAATTCTTGGAAAAGGTGTTCATGTGGTGACAGTAAATGATTATTTAGCAAAAAGAGATGCCACTGAAATGGGAAAACTTTATGAATTTTTAGGGTTTAGCACAGGTGTGGTAATAGGGGGTATGGAAGATTATGAGAGAAAAGCTGCTTATGCATGTGATATTACATATGCTACAAATACAGAACTTGGATTTGATTATTTAAGGGATAATATGGCTTTTGAGCATGAACACAAAGTACAAAGAGGCCATTATTATGCGATAGTAGATGAAGTCGATTCTATTTTGATTGATGAAGCAAGGACTCCCCTAATTATCTCAGGTCCAGCTAGTAAAAGAGAAGAAAATTATATAAAAGCTGATAAAGTTGCAAAACAGTTAGTAAAAGATAAACATTTTACAGTTGATGAGAAAGATAGAATTGTTTTACTGACAGAAGAAGGATTAAAAGAAGCTGAAAAGCTTTTTGGTGTTGATAACCTTTATGACCCTGATAATGCAATATTAGCACATCATCTTGACCAAGCCCTAAAAGCCAATTATTTATTCCAAAACGGAAAAGATTATATTGTAAGAAACGGTGAAGTTCTAATTGTTGATGAATTTACGGGAAGAATTGCAGAAGGTAGAAGATTTAGTGAAGGTCTTCATCAGGCACTTGAAGCAAAAGAAGGGGTTGAAATTCAAGAAGAATCTCAGACTTTTGCGGAAATTACATACCAAAACTATTTTAGACTTTACGAAAAACTTGCAGGTATGACGGGTACAGCACAGACTGAGGCTACCGAGTTTCTTGAAATTTACGGGCTTGAAGTAATTTCAATTCCTACAAATAGGCCTGTAATCAGAAAAGATTTAAATGACCTTGTATATAAAACACAAGAGGAAAAATTTGAAGCAGTTGTTAAAAAGGTAAAAGAGCTTAACAAAAAAGGTCAACCGGTGCTTATCGGTACCACAAGTGTCGAAAAGAGTGAATATTTAAGCAGACTGCTTAAAAAAGAAGGAATTCCTCATACAGTACTTAATGCAAAACATCACGAAAAAGAAGCAGAAATTATTGCAAAAGCTGGTCAAAAAGGAGCCGTTACCGTTGCAACAAATATGGCAGGTAGGGGTGTTGATATCAAAATAGATGATGAAGTAAGAGAACTTGGCGGACTTTATATAATCGGTACGGAAAGACATGAGAGTAGAAGGATTGATAATCAGCTAAGAGGTCGTTCGGGACGTCAGGGAGACCCGGGGGCAAGTCAGTTTTATCTTTCACTTGAAGATGATTTATTGAGAATTTTTGGAAGTGACAGAATCAAAAATATAATGGACAGGCTTGGAATTGAGCGAGGCGAGCATATTGATTCTAAAATTGTTACTCGTTCAATTGAAAAAGCACAAAAAAAAGTTGAATCTATGCATTTTGAAGCAAGAAAACATATTCTTAAATATGACGATGTTGCAAATGAACAAAGAAAAGTTATTTATAAATTTAGAGACCAGCTTCTTAATCCTGAATATGATATTGGTGGAAAAATTGAAGAAATGAGAGAGGTATTTGTAGATTATATAATGTCATTAGCTGAGATATACGAAGGTATGGAAAAAGATGATATTGATATTCAAAAATTAAAAGCATTATTAAAAGAATATACCGGAATTGATTTTAAAGAAGAAGAGTTGAAAAAAGATTATGAGGAATTAAGAGAATATTTAATTAATACATTAAAAGAAAACCTTGAAGAAAAATTTAAAGATATAGAAAAGACTGAAAGAGATAAAGCCTTTAAACAAATAATGTTACAAGTATTAGATGAAGCATGGAGAGATCATCTTTATATGATGGATATTATGAAAACGGGGATTGGTCTTAGAGGATATAATCAAAAAGATCCACTTGTTGAATATAAAAAAGAAAGTTTTCAGTTATTCCAGGAACTTATTGAAAGAATTAAAATAGAAACAATGAAATTATTGCATACAATAGAAATAGGATGCAATATTGAAGGAGATGAAGAAATTAACGAATTTTTAAAAGCTCTTGAAGGTAAAAATATTGATGAAATAATGAAAAATATGCCAGAAATACCATTAGAATTTGAAGAAATGGATACAGATGAAATAATGAAACAATTAGAATCTCAAACAAAGTTATTAGAAGAACAATTAAAAGCAAAAGAAGAGAAAAAACTTCATCCTTTTTCAAATCCTTTAAATGAAGAATTAGATAAGGAAATGAAAAAAAAGAAAAAAAGACCAAAAAGAAATGATCCTTGTCCTTGTGGGAGTGGTAAAAAATATAAAAACTGCTGTGGGAAAAGCCCTAAATTTTAAAGATGAATAAGAAATTTGTCAATTTTGTAATAAATAAATACCTTCGTTTTGATAAAAAACATCCATTTATTTATATAAGTTTCATCTTGGCTTTTCTTGGCATACTCACAGGTGTTGCGACACTTATTATCGCCATGGGTATAATGAATGGAATGGATAGAGAATTTGAAAAAAAATTAAAAGTTATGAATTATCCTATAACTGTTTATTCCTCACTTGTGCAAGTTGATAATAATACATTGAAGCTTCTTAAAAAACACTTTCCATCGTTTAAATTTTCACCTTATATTGAAACAAGTGCCGTTATAGAATATAACAATAATTTGAATGGTGTTTTATTATACGGAGTAAATTTTAAAAAAGAATCTAAAATAAACTATATTTTTGCAAAAGCAGTAAAAAATATAAAAAAACCCGGTATTTTTGATGTGGTATTGGGAGAGAGGCTTTTTAATAATTTAGGTATAGCAAAAAATCAGAAATTAATAATGATTTTTTCTAAGATGTCACCATATGGATTTGGTGTAGCTCCATTAATAAAAAAAGTTAAAGTTGTTTCATATTTTAAAAGCGGTCTTATTGCTTATGATAAAGGAATAGCATATATGAATATTGAAGGATTAAAACGAATACTTCATCAAAATTATTACAGTGGTATTCATATTTGGACCCCAAATCCTTTCAAAGATATTGAAAAAATCAAAAAAATTCTTCCACCTGGCATTGGAGTAATAGGTTGGTGGCAGCAAAATGGAAATTTTTTTGCTGCTTTAAGAATGGAAAAAAGAGCTCTCTTTTTAGTATTGATGCTTATCATAATAGTGGCATCACTTAATATTATAAGCTCTCTTCTTATGATGATAATGAGTAAAAGAAAAGAGATAGCGTTAATGGTAAGTCTTGGTGCAAGTAAGAAGGAAATAAAAGCTATTTTTTTAAGACTTGGAATGATTATAGGCATATTGGCTATTATTACAGGCTCTGGGTTAGGGCTTTTAGGAATTTGGGTTCTTAAAAATTTCGATATTGTGAAATTACCAGCAGATGTTTATGGTGTTAGTAAATTGCCGGTTGATTTAAGCTTTATTGATTTTATTTTAATTAATATAGGTGCTTTTATTGTTGTTCTTTTATCAAGTATATATCCTGCAAAAAAAGCTGCTCAAACAGATGTTTTAGAAACATTAAGATATGAATAGAGTAAAAATATTATGTTAAGATACTTAATTTTTTTTATATATTATGATATAAAAATAAATAAAAAAAACTTGTTATAATTGCATAAAAAAGGAAAATAATGCAAGGAGCTATGACCGCTTTAATCACCCCATTTAAAAATGGTAGTCTTGATGAAGAAACCTATGCAAATTTAATAAAAAGACAGATTGACAATGATATTGACTGGGTTGTGCCAGTAGGAACAACTGGAGAGAGTGCTACTTTGACTCATGATGAGCATAAAAGATGTATCGAAATAGCAGTAGAAGTGTGTAAAGGTACCGATACTAAGGTTCTTGCAGGAGCAGGGAGTAATTCTACTCATGAAGCAATAGATTTAGCGAAATTCGCTCAGGAAAAAGGAGCTGATGCAATTCTTAGTGTTTCACCATATTATAATAAACCAACACAAAAAGGTCTTTATGAACATTTTAAAGCAATAGCAAATTCAATTAATATTCCAGTCGTAATCTATAATGTTCCCGGTAGAACTTGCAGCAATATTGAAGTGAATACCGCAATAAAACTTTTTGAAGATATTGAAAATATTGTAGCTATTAAAGAAGCAACTGGGAAAATTGAAAATGTAGTTGCACTTTGTGCTAAAAGCGGTATTAGTGTATTAAGTGGTGATGATGCTATTAATTATCCTATTTTAGCAAGTGGAGGTAAAGGTGTAATATCAGTAGCATCAAATCTCTTACCGCAAAAAATTTCAAAACTTGTTCACAAAGCTCTTGAAGGAAAATATGAAAAATCAAGAGAAATTAATGAAGAACTTTATGAACTTAATAAAGTTCTTTTTATTGAAAGTAATCCTATACCAATAAAATATGCTATGTATGAAGCAGGACTTCTACCAAGTCTTGAATATAGACTTCCTCTTGTAGAACCTAGCGAAGATAGTAAAAGAAAAATTAAAGAAGTTATTAAAAAATATATATAGTAAAATTATTATGTTAAGGAGAAAAATTGAAAAATAAAACATTAGTTATCAGCGGAGCAACAAGAGGTATTGGAAAAGCAATTGCTGAGAGATTTGCAAAAGAGGGTATAAATATAGCATTTACTTATAATTCAAATGAAGAAATTGCAAATAATCTTGCAAAAGAGTGGAGTGAAAAATACGGTATAAAAGCAAAAGCTTACAAGTTAAATATTTTAGAACCTGAAACTTACAGGGATTTATTTAAAGAAATCGATGAGGATTTTGACAGGGTTGATTTTTTTATTTCAAATGCAATCATTAGCGGAAGAGCAGTTGTTGGAGGATTTGGTCCTTTTATGAGACTAAAACCAAAAGGTCTTTGCAATATATATACCGCAACAGTAAGTGCATTTGTAGTAGGAGCTCAGGAAGCTGCAAAAAGAATGGAAAAAATTGGAGGAGGAAGTATAATTTCACTTTCATCTACAGGAAACCTTGTATATACTACTAATTATGCAGGGCACGGTGCAAATAAAGCTGCTGTTGAAACTATGGTAAAATATGCAGCGTGTGAATTGGGACATAAAGGAATAAGAGTAAATGCAGTAAGCGGTGGCCCTATTGACACTGATGCACTAAAAGCATTTCCAAATTATGAAGAAGTTAAAGCGGAAGTTGAAAAAAGAAGCCCATTAAGTAGAATGGGATTACCGCAAGATTTGGCTGGTATTACATATTTCTTATGTACTGATGAAGCTAGTTGGATTACTGGACAGACTTTTATAGTGGATGGTGGAACAACATTTGGCTGTAAGGAATAGTATTGATAACTTCTGATGCAATTAAATTAAATAAATATTTGACATGGCAGAAAAAACTCAAAAACGTACCAAATATTTTAGCCGCTTTAAGGATCTTCCTTGCTTTTTTGATGTATCTTTTTTTGGTTAATAGAGATATATTTAATATTCATTCGTCTTGGCTCGATTATTTTGCAGCATTAATTTTTGTTATAGCTTCTATTACTGATTTTTTTGATGGATTTATAGCAAGAAATTTTAATGCCGTAAGTAAATTAGGAGAAATATTAGATCCATTAGCTGATAAAATGTTAATTTTAGGGGCATTTTTAGGATTACTTTTCCTTCACAGAGCAAATGCATGGGCAGTTTATCTTATCCTTGTGAGAGAATTTTTTATTACTGGGCTTAGAGTAGTGATGGCAAGTGAGGGACTTAGTGTAAAAGCTTCTTTTATAGGAAAAGTTAAAACTGTATCTCAAATGATTGCTATTGCATTTTTACTTATGAATTGGCCTTTTGGAAATTTACTTTTATGGATAGCGGTGTTTTTAACACTTTATAGTGGAATTGGTTATTTAAAAGTATATATTAAGGCTCATGATGATTAGTGCTATTTTGATTCTCTCTTTTTTAATTTTTTTTCATGAACTTGGGCATTTTTTGATGGCAAGACTTGTTGGAGTAAAAGTAGAAGTTTTTTCAATAGGATTTGGAAAAAAACTTTTATGTAAAAAATTTAAAGGTACAAAATGGTGTTTAAGTGCTATACCTCTTGGTGGATATGTACAGATGAAAGGACAAGATGACTCTAATCCTCTTAAAAAATCAGAAGATCCTGATTCTTATAATGCAAAATCTCCTTGGCAAAGAATTTTAATACTTCTTGGAGGTCCTGGGTTTAATTTTTTATTAGCAATTATCATATATTTTTTTATTGCCGTGACTGGATGGCAAAAATTAGCTCCGATTATAGGAAAAACTATTCCAAATACACCTGCAAGTAAATATTTAAAATCAAAAGATAAAATTATTGAAATTAATGGAATAAAAATACGAACTTGGGATGATATAAAAAGAGCTGTTGATGATTCTAATTTAATAGATATAAAAATATTAAGAGATGGCAAAGTATTGGAATTTCATATAAAACCTAAAATTGAAATTATGAAAAATATTTTTGGTGAAAAAATCAAAAGAAGGATTATTGGAATATTCCCAAGCGGAGATATTGTCAAAGTTAGATATTCTTTACCGGAAGCTATAAAAATAACATTTGCAAAATTCATATCTGATGCTACTTTGATAATAAAAGGATTAGAAAAATTAATAACAGGTGCAATTGGATTAAATACATTAAGTGGACCAATAGGAATAGTTGATTTAACAGCAAAAGTAGCAAATCTTGGAATCCAGCCTTTATTGCTTTTAACAGCTTTACTTAGTGTAAATTTAGGAGTTTTAAATTTATTACCTATTCCTGCTCTTGATGGTGGTCATATTATGTTCAATTTATATGAAGCTATATTTAAAAAAGAGTTAAATGAAGAGATAATGATGAAATTAACTATTGCGGGATGGATTGTACTTGGGGGACTTATGCTTATTGGAATGTATAATGATATTACAAGAATTTTTGGATAAGGAGATATAATGACACTTGATGAATTAATCCAAAAAGTAGAAGAAGCTAGACTTAAAAGAAGCGAGCATCTAATAGTTCAAATTGTAGCAGTTACAAAATATACTGATAATATTGAAGTTTTAAAAAGATTATACAATGATGGTCAAAGAGCCTTTGGTGAAAACAGGGTTCAGGATATGGAAAAAAAAGTAAATGCTTTAAGTAGTTTTCCGATTGAATGGCATTTTATAGGCAATCTTCAAAAAAACAAAATCAATAAACTTTTAAAACTTAATCCTTTTATGATTCAGTCAATTAATTCTTACGAACTTGCGGAAGCCGTAAATAAAAGAACCAAAAAACCGGTAAGATGTCTGCTTGAAATAAATTCATCAAAAGAGCCAACTAAGCACGGACTCGAACCTGAAAAAGCAATAGATACATATCTACAAATAAAAGAGAATCTTCCAAACATAAATCTTCAAGGTGTTATGACAATAGGTGCTCACAGTGATGATGAAAAAGAGATTAGAAAAAGTTTTAGATTAACTTATGAAATTTTTGATAAGTTAAAACCTTATGGGGCAAAAATATGTTCTATGGGAATGAGTGGAGATTTTGAAATAGCAATAGAAGAGGGTTCTAATATGATAAGAGTTGGGAGTGCGCTTTTAAACTCTTATATGTAGAGTAAGATTATTATGTTAAATTAAAGGACTCTTTTTCTTTTATCATTTTATCTGAGTTTTTAGCCGAATAATTTAAAAGTGTGAGGAGTAATATGAAAAAAGTTATATTTTCAATGTTTTTTGTTTTTTCTTTCGCTGCAAATCTAAGTATCGTAAATCCTACTTGGAACATCATTGACTGTGTTAATAATTTTGAGCTTATTAATAAAAAAGAATATAAAAAATATCTTAATATATTAAAAGAAACGGACAAAGCTATATCTTTGAAAGATTCGTACATAAGAGCAGATGTTTATGACAGAGTATTTAACGGTGTATGCGAAAAGATGATATTAAAAGTAAAAAAACTTTATCAAAAAGAAAAAAATCCGCTTTTAAAAAAGATAATTAATTATATGCTTGATATCAAAAAAAATGCAAAAAAAAGAGATTTTGCTATTGCTTAATTAATCTTACAGTTACGCCTTTTTCAAAATATTTTTTCATCTCTTCAATTTTTTGAGTAGTTAAGGAATTGATTTTTTCCTGATAGTTTAAAAGAGGTTCAACATCCCCTTTTGCGAAATAATCACCATATATGTTACTCACTCCCGAGCTGCTTTCAAGCTGTGTTAAAAAATCAAACTTGGTCTGGTTTTTGACTTTTTCGAGTGCTTTTTTTGTTATTTTGAAATTTTTAAGCTCTTTTTTTATCTCCTTTTCAAGTTTTTGGGGGTCAACTCCCGGGTTGCAAAATCCAAATACTATAAAAACACCGGGATCTATAAGCTCCATATTATATGCATATATTTCATTTGCAAGCTGTTTTTTATTTATCAGTTTTTCCCTTAAAATTCCGCTTTTTCCTCTGCTTAATATCTCACTGAGCGCACTCAAAGCAAACTGGTCTTCGTGGTTAAATTCAGGTATGTGAAATGCTATTGCTACTGCCTCTATTTGTGTTTCTCGTTTTATTTCGATAATTTTGTCACCATCAAGCTCAGGTTCTTTTTGATGTAGTTTTGGAATAGGACGGGTGTTTTTGATATTGGCAAAATATCTTTCTGCTTCTTTAAACACCTCATCGGCATCTATATCACCGGCTACTAAAATAAAAGCGTTTTTTGGCTGATAGTAAGTTTTGTGAAAATCCCTTATATCTTCAATACTCCAATTTAAAATATCTTCTTTAAATCCAATAGGCGTCCAGTGATACGGATGATAAATGAATGTATTGTTAAAAAGTCTAAAATAAAGATATCCTACCGGATTGTTATCGGTCCTCCAAAGTCTTTCTTCATATACCACTTTTCTCTCTCTTTGAAACTCATCGTCGTTTAGATTAAGATTTTCCATTACTTCGCTGAAAAGCTCAAACGTTTTGTCAAGATAAGCACTTGATGTTTTTATGAAATAGTGAGTATAGTCAAATCCGGTTGATGCGTTATCAACCCCTCCGAATGATTTTACTATTTTGTCAAATTCTCCTTCTTTAAGGTTTTTTGTAGATTTAAAATTCATATGTTCAAGCATATGGGCAATTCCCGTTTTACCGAGTGTTTCGTTTCTACTTCCCACTTTATAATAAATATTGCTTGTTATTACATTCGAGCCCCTGTTCATTGGCACGGCAATAACTTCAAGGCCGTTTTTAAGTTTATGGGTGAAAAATTTATGAAGCATCATCTTCCTTTAATTCAAGTTTCTTAGGAATATCAGCTCCAATTGCTTCGCTTATGTGTGAAAATCCTTCTTCTTCTAAAAATTTAGTAATACCTTCATTTATTTCGCGAATAAGCCCCGGACCTTTATATATTATTCCGCTGTATACCTGAATAAGACTTGCGCCAGCTTTTATTCTTTTATATGCTTCTTCCGCACTGTCGATACCACCGACACTTACAATCGGTACTTTTCCAAAAACTTCTGATGCAACGATTCTTAAAACTTCATAGCTTCTTTTTGCAAGAGGTTTGCCGGAAATTCCGCCTTTTTTGACAGGAGTTTCGATAATATCGTAATTAACGGTCGTATTGGTTACTATAATACCGTCAGCTCCGTACATAACGGATAAATTTGCAAGGTTTCTTATATCTTCATCTTCCATATCCGGAGAGAATTTTATTAAAATTGGCTTATTTGTTAAATTTTTAAGTTCACTGAAAAGATTTGAAATAAATTCTGCATTTAGCAAATCCCTAAGACCCGGTGTGTTAGGTGATGAAATATTTATTACAAACAAATCAACAACATCTTTTAGCTCATTTACAAGTGTTTTATAATCTTCTATTGCTCTCTCTTCGGGAGTGTCTTTGTTTTTGCCTATGTTTGCACCTATTGGCAAAACAAAAGGATACATTTTTTTAAGTCTTTCTTTAATAACATCAAGCCCATCATTATTAAATCCGTATGCGTTTTGAATCGCTTCAAATTCAGGCCATCTCCAAGACCTCGGCTTTTCATTTCCCGGTTGCGGTCTAACAGTTACGGCACCTATTTCTCCCCATCCAAATCCCATAACAGGCCAGCCTTGTATCATTGTTGCATTTTTATCAAATCCTGCGGCCACACCTACTGGGTTTTTGAATTCAAGTCCCCAGATGGTTTGTTTTATTTTTTCATTTGTGATAAAATTTTTGGAAATTAAAGGATTAAAAAATAGAGGGCACCTCCTAGCTGTCTTAAAAATCGATTCGACAATATTATGAGCAGTCTCAGGATCAATTTTATAAATTAAAGGTTTTATTTTTTCAAAAAAGCTCATTAAAATCCTTTTTTGAAAATTATATCAAAAGGTTTATAATGGATAAAAGAATTTTTGGAATTATAGGAAGTTTGTTTTATATTTTATCTTTTTTGCCACATATTGGACTTTATTTTTTAATAATAGGTTTTATTTTACTTTTTTTTGGTATAAAAGATATCTCACAAAAATCTGCTAAAAATTTATTTTTTGGATTTGTTATAAATATTTTAGGTTACGGGATTTATATAATTTGGGGAATAGGAACTCTTGGTGCAATTATTGCCTATATCAATAACCCTAATTCAACTTTGGCTCTTGGAAGTGTTATTTTGGGAATTTTAGGAGTACTAGGGGGTATGTATATTTTGGGTATAATCTCTTCATTTTTTTATAAAAATGCATTGATAGAACTTAAAGAAAAAACAGGAATAAAATATTTTGAATGGGCTGGATATCTTATATTGTTTGGTTATTTATCAATGATTTTTATTATTGGAATTTTTGTGGTAATTGCTGGTTGGGCTTTGGCACTTTATGGATTTTTAATGTATGAAGAGAGAAAGTCTTTGCCTAAACCTTCTCCCAAAGAGTCCCGTTAGGGGTGTCTTGGATTTGAATTCCCATTTTATTTAATTCTTCTCTGATTTCATCGGCAAGTGCGTAGTTTTTCTCTTTTTTTGCTTGATTTCTTTTTTCAATAAGTTCGTTTATTTTCTTTTTGCTTTCTTCATCAATACCTGCTTGAAAATATTCGTACGCATCACTTCCTCCGACTCCTAAGAGTTTGTCAATAAATTCGATATTGCTTAGGATTTTTTGTTTTAAAACTTTGTCTTTTGGATTGTTATCAAGCTCTTCGTTTGCATTTTTTACAAATTCATCCACAACTGCAAGAGCTTTTGAGATATTCAGATCGTCTTTCATAGCTTCTAAGAGTTTGTTTTCAAACTCTTTATCTTTTTGTTTTTTACTTAGGCCATAAACTCTTTTTTTAAGGCGATAGAGTTTATCAAGTCTTTTTTTACTTGCAATCAAATCTTCTTCGCTAAAATTAAGAGGTGCTCTGTAATGAGTGCTCATAAGATAAAATCTTAAAACTTCTCCCGGATAATGTTTAAGCGCATCTTTTACAAAAAAGCTGTTGCCAAGAGATTTACTCATTTTTTCACCGTTTATCTGTACAAAACCGTTATGCATCCAGTGTTTTGCTAAATGCTGATTATATCCGCAAAAAGTTTGAGCTTCTTCATTTTCGTGATGAGGGAAAAATAAGTCCGCTCCACCTCCGTGAATATCAATTTGATAAGGAGTGTTTTCATAAGCAATATGTTTTTTTATCATTGCGCTACATTCTATATGCCATCCAGGTCTTCCACTTCCAAAAGGAGAATCAAAACATACATCGTTTTCGCCTTTGCATGCTTTCCAAAGAGCAAAATCCTGAGGGTTTTTTTTGCCCTCAGTGTCAACTCTGTGCTGTGCTTCTTCATCCTGAGGGCATTTGTGTGATAAAGAACAGTATTCTTCATCTTTGCTTACATCAAAGTAAATATCCCCGTTTGTAAGTTTATAAGCATATCCTTTATCAAGAAGTCTTTGGATTATATCAAACATAGCTTCAAGAGATTGAGTCGCCTTTGGCTCGATATCCGCTCTTTTTACATTTAAAGCTTCCATGTCTTTTAAGTATGAATTAATATAATGTGTAGTAATTTCTTCAAGAGACTTGCCAGTAGCATTCATTTTATTGATTATTTTGTCATCAATATCAGTGAAATTTTTTACAAAAATTACTTTATATCCAAGCGCTTCAAGAGTGCGTCTTAGCAAATCAAAACTGATTGAACTTCTTGCATGTCCTAAATGCGCATCGTCATACACAGTAGGACCGCATACATAAATTCTTGCTTCATTATCTTTTATTGGTTCAAATTTTACTTTTTCTTTTTTATGAGAGTCAAAAATTACCATTTCATCTCCTTTACGCGCAATTATAACAAATGAAAAATATATTTAAATAAAATAGAAATAAGTATTGAAAATAATATAATTATAAAAAATATAAAAAAATATTTTCTTTCAAAAAATTTATAAAAATTCTCAAATCCAAACTCTTTGAGTGTTAGATAAAATAATACTATTCCACTTATACTGCTGGCAAGTGCAAGTCCTGAAACTTTCATAGGATAAATTAAAATCAGACTGAAAATTATATTTACCCCAAGAGATATTGCAGAAATTTTTGCAGATTTTAGGTGTCTATGCGTTGCATATAAATAAGAAGAGAAGAGTTTGTTTAGTCCAAAAGGAATAAGCCCTATCATATACATAATAAGCACATATGAAGTCTTAATTGTATCGTTGTATGTAAAAGCTCCTCTTTGGAAAAGAAGTTTTATTATCTCTTTTGAATTTATCACAGAAAAAATAAAAGCTATAATTAATACATAAAATAGATACCAAAAAGCCTTTTTCATCTGTTCTTGTGCTTTATTATACTCTTTTAGTTCAATTGCTTTTGTGATGTTTGGAAAAAGTACGGTTGATATTGCAATTGCAAAAAGAGCAAAAGGGAGCTGAAAGAGTCTGTTTGCATAATATAAATAACTAATACTTCCGGCACTTAAAAAAGTAGCAAGCCATGTGTCTAAAAAAGCAGAAATATGAGCTGTGGAATTTCCAAAAACAGACGGTAAAAAATGTTTTTTAAAAGTATTAATATCAGCCTTTTTATTACTTTTTGCTCCTATATATAAAAGTTTTAATATGCCGTATTTTTTGGAAGTTATTAAATGAGCTATAACCTGAGCAATCCCTCCTATTATAACGCCTATACTCATATATAAGATAATCTCTTCTTTTGATTTGTGCATACTTAAAAGAAGAGCAAATATAAGAGATATATTCAAAAGTGCTGTTGAAAATGCAGTTGTTGCAAAATGTTTTTTATATTGTAACAGTGAAGCTAAAAATGTAACAATGAAAATCAAGTCTAAATACCAAAAATTTATAGCCACAAGAGGAGCGGCTAATTTTTTTGCCTGTTCAGAAAACCCATATGCTAAAATATCAGTAATCTGATAAGAAAAAAAGGTTACAATTACACTAATGAAAAATATTATAGTAAAAATAAATATAAAAATTTTAAATGCAAAAGATGGCTTATATTTTGCTTTTGCAAAAGAGGGTAGAAAACTTTGGGTAAAAGCACCCTCGGCAAATATTCTCCTAAAAAGATTTGGAAATTTGAATGCAACAAAAAAAATATCAGAATAAATATTTGCACCAAGTATATATGCACTTAACAAATCGCGTATAAATCCTAAGATTCTGGAATTAAAAATTCCTAAAAAATTTATTATAATTGATTTAATCATAAATGAAATTTTACCAAAAGGTTAGTATGAATGAAATTTTTTTTTAAAAAAGAAAAAGAAAATAAAGAGTTTAATTCCAAGATTATTCTTACGGAAAATGTAAATGAAGAACTTTTAAAGATTTCCAAACAATATAATATTCCATTGTCCTTACTTGATTTCAACTTAATATCATATAAAACATATATAAAGTTTCCAGGAGATGATTTTGTAGAAGCTTCTAAGGATTTAATAGAAAAATTTATGATAAAAGAGAATTTAATCAATGAAGAAGTTGAAATTAAACAAATATATGAAATTGAAATAAAAAAATATAAATCAAAAAAAGATTTGGAATTAATAGGTGAAATGAAAGTAAATAATAATTTTACTTATGCTGAATATATTGTTTCAAAAAAAAGTATAATTTATGTTAATGATATTTTTAATGAAATTAAGAATGAATTGAATAAAAAGAAAGTTAAAAATTCTTTACTTATAGGTATTTTTGATTTGATGGATGATGATATTAAAAAATTACAAAATATAATAATAATAGATAAAAAACTGAGCAATGATTTTAAAATAAAACTTTGTAAAGGTTTAGAACCAGTTAAAACTAAACAAGCAAAAATCATATATCATTTTAAAAAATCAAAAACTAAAAAAATGCTTTTATTTCCAGTTAAAAAAGATGAAGTTCTGATTGAAATAGTTTTGCCAAAAGAAGGGCAAAACGGAAGAGATTGTAGAGGTAAAATTATAAAAGTTGAAAAAATAAAAGAGATTAATATTCCAAATATAGAATTTGATACAAAAACAATTGAGAAAAAAGCTGAGGATGAAAAGATAGTTTTCATTGCCAAAAAAGACGGATATATAACAAAAGATGATGGAAAATTTATAATAAAAGATGAAATGGAAATTAGACAGATAAATTTAAAAACCGGAAATGTTAAAGATGCAGATGAAAGTGATGTCAAACTTCATATTAAAGAAAAAGATGTTTTAAAAGAAGCAATTATGGATAACATGATAGTAGAAACTACTGAACTTTATGTAAAAGGCAATGTAGGCAACAAAGCAAAAATAAAAGCAAAAAAATTAAAAATAGAAGGTCAAACTCATCAAAACTCAAAAATTATTACAAATGAGGGTGAATTAAATGTCCATAAGGGAGAAATAAAAGGGAAAAAAATTAAAATTAAAAGATTGGAAGGTGGAAAGGTTAAAGCTGAGGAGGTAGAGATAGATTTGGCTCTTGGCGGAGTTGTTTATGCAAAAAAAATTAAAATAAATAATTTATTGTCACATAATAGATTATATGCAAGTGAAGAGATAAAAATATGTAATCAAAAAGGTGAAGAAAATTTGCTTGCCATCTCTCCAAAAAGAGTATTATCAGATATAAATCCACAAGAATTAGAAAGAAAACTTACAGAAATAAATCAGTTTTTGAATATTAAAACAAAAGAGTTTAATAAATTAAAAAAAATTTATTTGTCAATAAAAGATACTATGAGTGATTACAAAAAAGAGTATCTGAAAAATAAGAAAAAAGGAGTAAAAACATCTCATGTAATTATTAAAAAATTAAAAGATTTTAAAGAATTAACTGATAAAATAGATTCCATAAAAAGAGAAATACTTTTATTGAAAAATGAAAAAGAAAATATTATTAATACACTTGAATATCTTCAAAGTGGTATTTATAATGCTAAAATTTTATCTGATACTTCTTGGAAGGCATTTAATAGAATTATGTTTGAGCTGATTGAGCCGCCTGTGAAAATTGTATATGATACGAAAGGGAGTGAGAGCAGATGCGGTTTTAAACTGAAAAATGAAGATAATTTAAAAATTATAAAAATAAAGGTTGATGATGATATATGCGATAGAGGGTGAAATTTTTGATAAGGAAGAGGGTAAAATCTATTTAAAAACAAATAGCGGAATAATTTATGAAATAAATGTTTCACTGCTAACATTTTCAAAGCTTGAAAAAAATGAAAAAACACTCTTTTTGATTACCGAGATTATAAAAGAGAATGAATATACATTATATGGATTTTTGGAAAAAGAAGAAAAAAAACTTTTTGATGCTCTTTTAAAGATAAATGGAGTAGGGCCAAAAGCCGCTCTTGGTATTATATCTACAATGACTCCTTCTGAATTTATTCAGGCTATTCAAAACAGTGATATTAACGCTTTGAAAAAAGTACCGGGCATTGGTCCTAAATCAGCAAAAAGAATAATAGTAGAAATGGGTGAATTTGAATTGGAAAACTTAAATAATGAACTTACACAAGCTATAATTGCACTTGAAAATTTAGGATTTAAAAAAACAGATATTTTAAAATCTCTGCAAGGAGAGAGCGGCAGTGTTGAAGAGCTTATTAAAAAAGCATTAAAAAGACTTGGAGGAATAAAATGACATTTTTGATTCTTTTTGGCGGAAGCAGTTTTGAACATGAAATCTCAATTGTAAGTGCAATTACACTTAAAGATAAAATAAAAAAACATAAATTAAAGTATGTTTTTGTAAATAGTAATAGAGATTTTTATTTAATCGATGAAAAAAATATGAAAAGTAAATATTTTGCAAATGGAGAATATAAAAACTCGACAAAACTTGAAATTACAAAAGGAGGATTTAAATATAAAAAAGGTCTTTTGAAAAAAGAGGAATTTGTTGAATTTGACACAGTAATAAATTTAATTCACGGAAGAGACGGAGAAGATGGTAAAATAGCCGGAATATTAGAATTTTTTGGAATTAAAGCAATTACACCGGGAGTTGAAGCAAGTGTGATAAGCTACAATAAACTCTTAACAAAGGCGTATGCTTCATTAAAAAATATAAATGTAATAGAGTATGAAATATTAAAAGAGCCTAAAACAAAATTTGATTTTCCAATTATTATCAAGCCTGCAAGACTTGGCAGTAGTATTGGTGTAAGTGTTGTAAAAAATCAAGATGAGTTAAATTATGCATTTGATGTTGCAAGAGAGTTTGATGACTTGATAATTGCAGAGCCTTTTATTGAAGGAATTGAGGAGTATAATTTAGCAGGGTGCTATGCTGATGAGTGGATTTTCAGTAAAGTTGAGAAAGTTGAAAAAAAAGAGTTCTTGGATTTTGAAAAAAAATATATGGATTTTAGCAGGAAAGAGTTGGAATTAAGCTCAGTTAATAAAGATTTGGAGGAAAAATTAAAAGAGACATTTAAAAAAATATATGAAAATGAATTTGAAAATGCTTTAATAAGATGCGATTTCTTTTATAAAGATGGTATAATTTATTTAAATGAAATTAATCCTATTCCGGGAAGTTTAGCCAATTATCTGTTTGATGATTTTGATAATGTAATAGAAAAGCTTGCTAGAAATTTAAAAGAAGAGAGAAAAATTACAATTGATTATCAATATATTAACAAAATACAAATGGCAAAAGGGAAATAGTGAAAACCTATAAATTTATAGTCTCAGGAAGAGTCCAAGGAGTTGGATATAGAGCATATGTAAGAGAAAATGCAAGAAAACATAATTTTAAAGGATATGTAAAAAATCTCCCTGATGGAATAGTAGAAGCAGTAGCAAATATAGAAAATGATGAGAGATTAAAAGAGTTTATTGAAATATTAAAAGAGGGTTCCCCTTTTAGTCAAGTAAAAAATATTGAATTTTTCGAAATTCCAAACGAAAATTTTAATGAATTTGAAATAAGGTATTGAATAAGTGGCTAATTTTTCAACTCATTTGAATGTTGCAGCTTTGAGCGGGGCTGTTTTTACTTCTTTACTTGCTATGAATCATGGTTTTGATAATAATACTCTATTTTTCTGTTTTGGAGCAACTATTATCGGGGGCATTTTACCTGATATAGACCATGATAAATCAACTCCTCTTAAAATTATGCACTTTGTATTTGCTAATATGATTTCTTTTTTAGTAATTTACAAAAACATTGAACATTTAAAAATATTGGAAATGATATTTTTATGGTTTGGAATAAATTTAATAATTGGCATAATTTTTTATATTTTTAAAAAAACAACAAAACACAGAGGAATGATACATTCAATTCCAAGTGCTTTTTTATTCTGGTTTATTACCTCTTTTATTTTATATAATTTTTTTAATTTTGATATTAAAAAATCTTATTTAATAGGGATGTTTTTATTTTTGGGATTTATTGTACATTTATTACTTGATGAAATATATAGTGTTGATATAACCGGGAGAAAAATAAAAAAATCTTTTGGAAGTGCTCTAAAAATTTGTTCAAAAGATAAAAAAGTCAATCTTTTTGTTTATTCGTTATTATTTTTATCTTTATTAACACTGCCGCAAAAAATAGTATTTGTTAGTTTGCTCAAAGGAATTATTAATGTTTAATTTAATTATTCATTTTATTACGGTTTTTGCAATAGGCTTTTATTTAATAACTGTTTTACAATGGTACAGTTATAAAATCGAAAGAATTATTTTTCATTTTCACAAAATAAGATGGCATATATTCTATTTTGTTATTCCTGTTTTGACATATATTTTTGCATATAAGTTTTTTTGGATTTATCTCTTTTTTGGATATTTGCCTGCACTAATTATCTGGTTTAGAAGAATTAAAAAACCTCTGAATCCTACAAAAAGAGTTAAAAGATTTTTTATTATTTTAGGTTTTACAGAGACATTTAATCTTGTTTTTATGAATAAACTTCATTATAATCCGGGTATTGCTCTTTTAGCTGTGGTTATTACTGCTTTAATTATTTCATATTTTATTGAATATATGATGTTTTTGAAATATAAATCATTGGCTAAAAAGAAATTATCTAACATAAATCCAAAAATTATTACAATTACAGCAAGTTATGGAAAAACATCAATTAAAAATTTTGTTTATGAACTTTTAAAAGATAAATATAATGCTTACAAGACTCCAAGAAGTGTAAATACATTAAAAGGTATTATTTTAGATATAAATACTTCACTGCCTGAAAATACAGAAATTTACATAACAGAAGCAGGTGCAAGGCAAAAAGGCGATATTAAAGAGATAGTTAAATTTTTAGAAAATCAATACTCTGTTCTTGGAAAAATAGGACCTCAGCATATAGAATATTTCAAAACACTTGAAAATATAAAAAATACAAAGCTTGAAGTTTTTGAATCTCCAAAACTTATAAAAGGTTTCTCTTATGAAATACCTCATGAAAAAGCAGTTTTAATAAAAGATAAAATTTCAAATGTAAAAGCTACACTTGACGGGACTGAGTGGGATTTGGATATATATGGAAAGCAATATCATTTTAGTACAAAAATATTAGGATCTTTTAGTGCAATAAATATTTCCCTTGCAATTTATCAGGCTTATGAATTTATAAAAGATATCGAATATTTAAAACAAAAAGTGTTACAATTACCTTATATTCCTCACAGACTTCAAAAGATTGAAGTAGGGGGCAAAATTATTATAGATGACAGTTTTAACGGAAATATTGAAGGAATGCTTGAAAGTTTTGAAATAGTTAAAACATATCCGGGAAGAAAGGTTATAATAACTCCCGGACTTGTGGAAGCAAATGATGAGATGAATGAAAAAATCGCCAAAAAAATTGATGAAGTATTTGATTTGGCTATTATTACTGGACATATAAATAAAGATATTTTATGTAAAAATATTTTAAATACGGATAAAGTCTATTTAGGAGATAAATCAAAACTTGAAAAAATGCTTGCTGATTTGACAAAGCCCGGAGATTTAATTATTTTCAGCAATGATGCACCTGAATATTTATAAGGAGAAGGGATGGTAGAAATTTATGCTAAATTTTTGAATTTTTTAATTAATTTATTAAATCCTCTTACTTATCATATAGATAAAGCTATATTTTTTGCAGTAGTTATTGCTATAATTTTTGCTTTTGTTCCAAAAATCGACTTTTTAGCAGATAAATTTTCTAAATTTTTTATGTTGATATCTGCTATTTCATTGATAATTTTAACACTTTTAGTTTCATACGATGTAATAACAAGAAAACTTTTCTCAGGAGGAAGCATTGCCTTACAAGAGCTTGAATGGCATCTTTATGATATCGTCTTTTTGTTCGGTATTGCATATACACTTAGTAAAGATAAGCATGTAAGAGTTGATATTTTTTATGATAAATTTCCTTTTAGACTTAAAAAATCCATTAATATTTTTGCCTTGGTATTTTTTGTAATTCCTCTTTCAACTCTGATAATACTTGAAGCAATACCTTTTGTTCAGATGTCCTTATCTCAAAATGAAGGGAGTCCTGATCCGGGAGGACTTCCTTATAGATGGATAATAAAAAGTGCAATGATTTGGGCATTTTTTGCAGTATTTATTCAGGCTGTTGGAGAAATTAGAAAAAATGCATATATGTTTTTAAAAGGCGGTGAAAAATGACTGGAATAATTTTATTTGTTGCGGCTTTTATTCTTTTGATGATTGGTGTGCCAGTCGCATTTGCCTTTGGTGGAAGTGCGATTATTGCAGCACTTCTTGATCCAAATATAGGACTTAATGTTTTTGGTCTTTTACCGTATAGAGTATATGGAATTATGCAAAATTTTACACTTATGGCAGTTCCTCTTTTTATTTTTATGGGATTTATTTTGGAAAAAAGCAAAATAGCGGAAAATATGCTTGAATCGATTGGAAAGCTTTTTGGACCAATAAGAGGTGGACTTGCAATTGCTATTGTAATAGTGGGTGCAATTTTGGCAGCATCAACTGGTATTGTAGGTGCTAGTGTTGTTATGATGACAATTATTTCTCTTCCAATTATGCTTAGGCATAAATATTCTCCAAAACTTGCAAGCGGTGTAATTGCAGCAAGTGGAACTCTTGGGCAGCTTATTCCTCCAAGTATTGTTTTAATTATTCTTGGGGCCGTTATGCAAATAAGCGTTGGGGACTTGTTTAAAGCGGCGGTAATACCTGGACTTATTATTGTAGTTTTATACATAATCTTTATTTTAATAATATCTTTTATAAAACCAGAAATAGCTCCTGCTATTAAAAGTGACGAGTCTTATTCTCAAATATTAAAACAAGCTCTAAAAAGTTTAGTAGCTCCTTTTATTTTGATTTTTTTGGTTCTTGGAAGTATTTTTGCAGGGTTTGCCACACCTACTGAATCAGCGGCTGTTGGAGCTTTGGGATCAATTATTTTGACATTTTTTTATAGAAGTTTTAGTTTTGAATTGTTAAGATATGCAACTGTTGAGACTGTAAAAATTACATCTATGATTTTTATGATTTTAATAGGAGCAACTGCATTTTCACTTGTATTCAATGAAAGCGGAGCAGGGGATATTGTTACAACATTTTTCACAGATGATATTTCAAGCAAATATGCTTTTATAGCTATAACAATGTTTTTAATTTTTATTTTAGGGTTTTTTATAGATTTTATAGAAATTACATTTATTGTAATTCCTATTTTAATTCCTATTGTTCAGGCTTTTAATATTGATCCGTTGTGGTTTGCTTTGCTTATTGCTATAAATCTTCAAACATCATTTTTAACACCTCCTTTTGGATTTAGTCTTTTTTATTTAAAAGGTGCGGCAGGGGATAAGATAGATACAAAAGAGTTGTATTTAGGCATTATTCCTTTTATTTTAATACAGCTTTTAACACTTTTAATAGTTATATTTGTACCAAAACTTGTATATATATTGGTGAAATAATGATTTATATAGGTACTAGCGGGTTTATATACAAAAACTGGGTAGGGGATTTTTACCCGGTTGATATTCCAAAATACAAATATTTTGAATATTATGTTAAGTTCTTTAATTCTCTTGAATTAAATTCTACTTTTTACAGATTTCCCAAAATTACAACAATAAGAAGCTGGAAATATAAAATAAAAGATGATTTTAAACTCTCAATTAAAGCAAACAGAATTATAACCCATTCAAAAAAATTAAATTGTGATAAAAACTATCTTAAAGATTTTTTATCTGTTGTGAGTCTCTTAGGGGAAAAACTAGGTGCTATTTTGTTTCAACTGCCTCCAAGTCTCAAATTTGATGCCGACAGACTTGAAGATTTTGTCGGAAAATTAAATAAAGAGCTAAAATATGCAATAGAATTCAGAAACAAATCATGGTATAACGATACAACTTATCAAATACTGAAAAATAACAATATAGCTTTTGTCTGGCATGATTTTAATCAGGAATTTATTTTTGAAAAAACTGCGGATTTTGAATATGTAAGATTTCACGGTTACAGCGGAAAATATATAGGAAGTTATCCCGATGAAATTTTAGAAAATATCGCTAAACAACTCAGTGGTAATGCTTTTGTTTATTTTAACAATACAGATGACAATTCGGCGTTTAGGGATGCACAGAGATTTAAAAAGATAATAGAGGAGAAAAAATAATTTTCAAGAGAATATACATTATGTTAAGTAAATTATGTAAGGATATCAAATGTTAAAAAAAATATTGTTAATGTTATTATTTATATTTATCTATGCTGCAAATGATTCTAGTATATATTTTAAAAAAGGAATGAATTTATTTTTTAATAGAAACTATAAAAAAGCATTTATTTATTTTAAAAAATCTTGCGAATTAAATAATGCTAATGCCTGTTTTAGAGTTGGATTTATGTATGCAAAAAATAAAGGTGTAAAACAAAATATTAAAAAGGCGCTTTTTTATTTAAATAAAGCGTGTAATTTGGGAAATGCAAGAGGATGTTTTAATATTGCATTGTTACATGAAATTGGTTTTAAGATTAAACAAAATAATAAAAAAGCACTTGTTTTTTTTAAAAAAGCGTGTAAATTAAACATGCCTGAGGGATGTTTTAATGTCGCTTTATATTATCAAAATGGAATAGGCACTAAAAAAAGTATTAACAAAAGTATAGATTATTACAAAAAGGCATGCAGGTTAAATTCAGCAGAAGGATGTTATTTATTAGGGAATTTTTATAAAAATAAAAATCATAAATTTTCAAAAAAATATTTCCAAAAAGCATGTATTTTAGGTTTTGAAGCAGGATGTCAGAAAAAATAAAGCTTTTAAAAAAGCTTATTTAACAAATCTTTATTATCTTCTAAATATTTATCAATAAGCTTTCTAAGTTCTTTGCTTGAATCGGAATGTTTCATTTTTGCAATTTTTTTAAATGCTTCCCATTTTGATTTTTCTACTTGAAAATTTGCATTTTTCATTTCTTTCATTAAAATACCTTTAAAATATCATTAAATTTTAATGATATTTTATACTTTTCTGCTTATTATTTCAATAAGTTCTTCATGAATAAGTCCATTACTTGCTACTATACATCTATCTTCAAACATATTAAAATTATTTCCATATGCATCACTTATTATGCCTCCTGCTTCTTTAACTATTAGCATTCCCGCACTCACATCCCAAGGTTTTAAATTTATTTCATAAAATCCTTCGTATTTACCTTCGGCAACATAACACAAATCAAGCGCCGCACTTCCAAGCCGTCTAATATCTTGACATCTTGGAAGAATATGAGATAATTTATTTACTACCCATTTTAAATCTTTTTCATTCTCCGCACTTGAATATGGAAAACCAGTGGCAATAAGACTTCTTTGAAAATCATCTTGACAAGAGACCATGATCTTTTGCCCATTTTTATAGGCACCCTCTCCTTTTTTAGCATAATAAAGCTCATTAAGAATTGGATTATAAACAATTGCATATTTAGGAAATTTATTCTCATAAACTCCGACACTTATTGCACAATGAGGTATTTGATGAGCAAAATTAGTAGTCCCATCAATTGGATCAATTATAATTGAATTAAAAAATCTTTCCTGTAAAGTTTCTTCTGCGATTATTGTATATTCATTAAATTTGTTAAATTCTTTAATTAAATATTTTTCAACTTTAATATCATAATCGGTTACTAAATCCTTTATGCCTTTTGAGTGAATTTCTACTCTTTTTTCAAATCCTTCTTTAAAAATTTCTCCCGCTTTTTTAATTATTTTAATAAATTCATTAAGTTTTTGCATTATAGTTCCTTATTTTTTTGATATTTATAATAAATAGCAATTATTATTATTAAAATGATTATTGTGATTATTGTGATTTCTTTTAAATATTTATGTATTACTTTTTGGTTTTCCCCTATAAAATATCCAAGCCCCACTAAAATCAATATCCATATTAAACTTCCAAGGCCTGTAAAAAAACTAAAAACAAATCCGTTCATTTTAGCAAGACCTGCTGGAAAAGAGATATATTGCCTAATTCCGGGTATAAGTCTTCCACTAAATGTTGAAATATGTCCGTGTTTTTCAAAAAATTTATCAAGTTTATTTAGTTTCTCTTTGCTTATTAATTTTTCTAAAATTTTTCTTCCAAATTTGGAAGCTAAAAGATAATTTAACCATGCTCCACTAATACTGCCTAAAACACCGCTTAAAATTATTAAAAAAATATTCATTTTACCTTTATAAGCTAAATATCCAGCTGGAATCATAACTACTTCGCTTGGAAAAGGAAAAAAACTACTCTCCAAAAACATTAAAATAAAAATTCCAATATAACCCCACTCCCCTATTGTATTA
>JALWNI010000034.1 GCA_027083695.1 Nautiliaceae bacterium
ATTAAATTGTTGCTAGAAGATGGGCAGATAAGGACAGTTGATGTAGATAAGGTTCCATTGCTTTGACTTTATAAGGAAATGGAAAAAGTAGTGTGATGAAAAATAAAAAAAGTTTTGGAGTAAGCCGGGAGGCTTGCTTTTTTGACAAAAACTAAAAGATGACTATAATAAGCTTGATAAATAGAATAATTTTTCTAAAAGTAAAGAAAACTTTTATAAGTTAAACAGTAAAAATGGCAGGATTAGATGCGTCAATAATTTTACATTTGGAAAATCAATGTAAAGCTTTACCTCCTGGTGTAGAAATAGAAGTTCAAAAGAGAATTACTAAAGAAGAATTAAAAAAACTAATGAAAAAAGTATGATGTGAATTAGATATACATAAATGAAAAGTATATATACTTAAACCTAATAAGTGCTTAAGACAAGCAGAAACCTATGGTTTGTCAGCTGAAGATGTAAGGCAAGATTGTGATATTATTGACATAAAACATTATAAATTACTTTTAAAGTTAAAAAAAGAAGCAGATTGATACTTAAAAGCAATAAAAAATTGAGAAAAAGAGGTGGAATATTATACTAGGGAATTAAATAATCTTAAACATAGATTAAAACAAGCAAAAGAAGATCTTGTTAAAATTAAGAAAGATATGGATACTTTTAAAGGAACACCTTATTATGAGAATGTATATAAAAAATATATTAAAATAATGAATAGTATAAAAAGCACTAAAAAAGGTTTAATTGATATACAAAAAAATTTAGACAGCTGGAAAAAGTTAAATCAAAAAAATTTGTGATACTACAATGCATTAATGAAAAAAGCAAAAAAGTATATTGATGAATTTAATAAGTATCATAAAGAATAAATTTAAAACAAAAATAAAAATGGGTATGGAAAATTTAAATGTAGAACAAAAAGTTCAAAGAGAACAAGTAGAAAAAAATAATTTTTTGAGAGAAGTCATATGGGGTCGGGACTTTACTTTTTACGAGTCATATGGAGTCGGGACTTTACTTTTTAAAAAAAGTGATGAGGATAATCTGAAAAGAAAGGCTCTTTTAAGATTTCGTGTGCATTAATAAATTTTTTGGCTTTATCAAATTGGTTTGTTCTTATGTATAAAAATAATTTTAAATTAAATTTTATTCTTTTATCTTTCTTGTATGATTTATTTTAATTTAGTATAAATAAATTTTTATTAATACATCTCACTTTTTGAATATTTTTTCAAAAATTTCGCTTAGAAGGTAGCCAAAAGGCATACTGACACTACAATCAAGTCTTTTCATTTTTTCACCGCATTTTGGACATATCTTAGGTATAACAATAGTAGTATCGCTTTCAAAGCTTATTTTTTTATAGCCGCAGTTTTCACATTTATATTTACAATATTTACCAATAGCCATTTTATTCCTTTAAAGAATCTACAACATAATAAAGAAAGGTTTTTTAATATTTTTATACTTTTTTAAAAATTTAATTTCGGCATAAAAATTTCTTATTTCCACTATTAGCTTCTCAAAACAATTATCTCAAATTCCAAAAAATTAACAGGAAACTCTTTTAAAAATTTTTTAATTTCTTTAATGTTGGCTTTTACTTTTGCATTGACCCCTGAAAATTTTATATACTCAAACATCTCTTTTGGCTCGTTAAATTCAATTTTATAGTTTAATATCTCAATTTTCGGATTTAAAATTTTTGCAGAATTTAAAATTTCCTCTTTTGAATAAATAGGAGATTTGATATTTAAACATTTATGTAAAGTTTTGAATGTATTTGATGTAAATATGCTCAAAATATAATCTTTATTTAAATCTTTAATCTCACCAAAAACAAAATCCAAATCATCAGCCCACTGTAAAGCTGAAAAAGAAACAATCTGGTCAAAATCATAACTTTTAATAATATTAAAACACTTTTTTGTATTAAAATCAAGCCTTAAAGTCTTACAAGGATTTAGTTTTAACATATTTTCACTGTTATCGATTCCCAAATAAAATTCGAAGTTTTTATATTTGCAAAGACCCTCACTCCCACACCCTAAATCAACTACTCTTAATGAGAGAGTATTTAAATATTTTCGGATTATTTTCTTTTGAATAATATTATATTTACTATATGTATAAGCAAATTTTTCAAAACTTTTAAGAACCATTTTCTCCCGTTTTTAAATTGTGTTATAATTCTATCAAAAAAGGTTTTATTAATGATAAGTATATTTATTACAATTCAAGTAATATTAGCAATTTTAATAGTTATTTTAGCTCTTTTAAACAAATCAAGCTCTATGGGATTTGGAACATATGCAAGTAGTAATGACTCTGTTTTTGGTGCAAAAGGACCAATGGACTTTTTAACAAAAGCTACAATTACTCTTGGATTTTTATTTGTTTTAAACACATTAACACTAGTATATTTATACAATAAACAAGCAAACACATCTGTACTTGATGAAGTAAAAATTCATAAAACTGCTACACCTAAAAACGCTCCTACTGTTCCAACATTGCCTTCAAAATGAAAAAATTACTTATCTTTTTTCCATTTTTTTTATTTGCAGCTCATATTTTCGTACTTCATAGAGTTGATGATTTTAGATATCCTTCCACAGATACAACATCTAAACTTTTGGAAAAAGACATTAAATACCTTCTAAAACATCACTATAAAATTGTTAAACTTTCTACATTGGTAAGAAGGATGGAAAACAATAAATCAGTAAAAAAATATATTGTTTTCACAATAGATGATACTTTTAAAAGTTTTTATAAAAACGGTCTTCCCATATTTATTAAATATCATATTCCTTTTACCCTTTTTGTATATGCAAAAGCCGCAGATGAGCACTATGGGGATTATATGACTTGGAAACAAATAAAAATTGCTTCAAAATACGGAGAACTTGGAGTCCATAGCTGGGCGCACCCTCATTTACCTATGCTTAACAATAAAGAAATTATTAAAGATACTCAAAAAGCAATTAATTCTTTTAAAAAACATTTGGGTTATGTACCTGATATGTATGCATATCCATATGGTGAATATAATAAAAGAGTTAAAAATATAATAAATAGATATTTTAAAATAATCTGCAACCAAAACATAGGAGCTGTAAATAAATACTCACCAATAAATGATTTAGATAGAATTGCAATTACAGGAAATGTAAATATTGCAAAAAGACTTAAAATTGGTATATTAAATGTTAATAATTTAACAATAAAAAGAAATAAAAACATTATTACTCAAATAAGCGGAAAAGTAAAATATCCTTATGTTTTTATTTATATTACAAAACTTGGATGGAAAAAAATAAAAACAAAAAATGGATATTTTAATTATAACCCAAATTTTAGGCTTCAAAAATACAGAAACCGTGTTATCATAAGATATAATAATAAATTCAAAACAAAACTAATATTAAAGGAGGGTTAAATGAATACGGTATTTGAATTTGCAAAAGAGCATATGCAAAAAAGTATAGAAGTATTAAAAAAAGATTTAAATACACTTAGAACTGGTAAAGTATCAATTCATGTACTCGATGGAGTAAAAGTTGAATATTATGGAGCACCAACTCCTTTAAATCAAGTTGCTAATATAAATGCAGTTGATGCTACTACAATCATTGTAAATCCATGGGATAAATCAATTATTAATGATATAGAAAGAGCAATTCAAGAAGCAAATGTAGGTGCAAATCCAAATAATGACGGACAAGACATCAAATTATACTTCCCACCAATGACAGAAGAAGAGAGAAAAAAACAGGCAAAAAAAGCAAAAGAATTTGGTGAAAAAGCAAAAATTGCAATCAGAAATGTAAGAAGAGATGCAAATGATAAAATCAAAAAAATGTTTAAAAACAAAGAAATTACAGAAGATGATGAAAGAAGAGGACTTGAAGAAGTTCAAAAAATAACAGATGAGTTCGTTTCAAAAGTTGATGAAATAGTAAATAAAAAAATAGATGATGTTATGAAAGTTTAAAAATGGATGTTAAAGAAATTTATGAAAAACACGGCGCTTTGTTAAAAGGTCATTTTCTTTTAAGCAGTGGCAAACACAGCGAATATTATCTTCAAAGTGCAAGAGTTTTAGAACATCCAGAAGTTGCAGAAGTTTTGGCAAAAGAACTTGCAAAACAGATAATTGAGGCTGGAATTAAAGTTGATACGGTATGTTCTCCCGCAATCGGAGGGCTTCTTGCAGGATATGAACTTGCAAGGGCACTTGGTGTTAGATTTATCTTTACTGAAAGAGTAAAAGGGGAAATGACACTTAGACGTGGATTTGAAGTTAAAAAAGGCGAAAAAGTACTTATCTGCGAAGATATCATTACAACGGGCGGCAGTGCCATGGAAGCTGCAAGAGAAATTGAAAAAAGAGGAGGTGTTGTAGTCGCATTTGCCGCTATTGCCAACAGGGGCGTATGCAAAATGGCAAATGGCAAAAATGAAAGAAAAAGCGAATGTAAATTGCCTGAGGATAAACCTTTTTTTGCTCTTGAAGATTTTGATTTTGAAGTATATGAACCTGAAAACTGCCCTATGTGCAAAGCAGGAAGCACTCCGGTTAAACCGGGAAGCAGAGGAAATTAATGAACTGTCCTTTGTGTAATGCACAAAATGAAGACATTATTTTTGAAAACACTCTTTTTAGAATCATTTTAGTGGATGAAATTCCGGGATATATAAGAGTTATAACACAAAAGCACATAAAAGAATTTAGTGAATTAAATGATAATGAAGCAATTGAATTGACACTTGCAATTAAAAAGATAGAAAAAACAATGCTTAAATTTTTAAATCCGGATAAAATTAATATTGCCTCTCTTGGCAATATGGTACCTCATCTGCATATTCATATAATACCTAGATACAAAAATGACCCTTGGTGGCCTAATGCCACATTTTGTGAAAAACTAAGAAATTTTCAATATCCTCCTTTTGATAAAGAAAAATATAAAAAAGAAATTAAAAGTTGTTTTTAGCTTTAACTTTCTTTTATTTTCTTTTTTTTGCTTTAATTGGTGATTATGTTATTTTTCTTCCAAAATTTTTTTCGCACTTTTTTACTCCCACACAAATTGGTATTATTTTTGCGATGATGCCAATTGCCAGATTTTTGACTCCTTTTATCTTTTTGAAAAAGCCTTTAACAAAAAATGATTATATTTTAAGTATATTTATTGCTTTTTTTTCGTCATTTTTAATTTTAAGTAAAAATTTTTATCTTATTTTATTTGCATTTTTTCTAATAGGATCATCTTTTGCCGTTATCTTTCCTTACATTGAAGCAATAGCAATAGAAAAATTACAAACAAAATATGGAAAAGCCAGAGTTATGGGTTCGATAGGCTTTATGCTTTATGGAATAATTTTTTCTTACATAAAAATAAATCATCTTATCAGTTTTATTATTTTAATGTTTTTAACAATGCTAAGCAGTTTTTATTTTAAAGAAGATAAAACAATCAAAAAAAATGTTACCTCTTCAAAACCTAAGTTTTTAAAAGATTATAAATTTTGGCTTGGTCTAATCTTTTTACAAATAAGTTTTGGAGGATTTTATAATTTTTTCACTATCTACTTGATTAATCATGGAATTAATAAAGAATATGTCGGATGGCTTTGGGGTATAGGCGTAACGGCGGAAATTGTTGTATTTTTAATAGGACACAGATTTTTGCACAGATTAAAACCTCTTAAATGGATAAAAATCTCTATATTTTTAACTTCAATAAGATGGCTAATGCTGTATTTGTTTGCAAATTCGCTTGTACTTATAGCCGCTTCTCAACTTCTTCATGCTTTCTCATTTGCTATTTTTCACACTTCTGCACTTTTATATATAAACAAAAAATACGAACACAAAACATTGGCTCAGCAATTTTATGCCGGTATAGGATACGGTCTGGCGGCATTTTTAGGAAGTATTATTTCTGGATTTTTATATGGGGAGCATCTTTTTTTGTATGAATCAATCATAGCTTTGGCAGGATTTTTGATTATGTTATAATTAAGGCAAGATTAAATAAGGAGTATAATGCTTCCCAAAAAAATAAATCAGAGAAAAACTAAATTAAATTATGAAAGCACTCTCATAACCGGTCCTAAAAGAGTAGGCAAAACTTTTTTGGTATTTGACTTTCTAAAAACATTCAAAGGAAAATATAAATATATTAATTTTGATGATTTCAGAGAAAAAAATTTTGATTTTAGCGACACTGATTTGGTTATTTATGATAATTATGACTTTTCATACCCTATGCCTCCTATTACTACATTTGTAATAAGTGATAAGAATATACATATAGAAGGATTTAAAAAAATAGAGCTTAAAGGCTTGGATTTTGAAGAGTTTTTTGCTTTTGAAAACACTACAAACATAAATCACTGTTTTGATAAGTTTCTTAGACTCGGAAATTTTCCGAGAATTTTTCAAGAAGAGTATTTTAGAGATGAATATTTAAAAGAGACATTTGAACTTTTGCCATATAATAAAGAAATTCTTGCTTTCTTTTTCAGACATATTGGAGAAAAGTTCACTCTCTATCAAATATATCAAATCTTAAAAAGAAATAATAAAATAAGCAAAGACAGCTTTTATAAAATAACAAACGAACTTTTAGAAAACAGAATAATTTATGAAGTAAATAAATTCGATTCACCTAAATCACCCAAAAAATTTTTTGCGTATAATTTTGCTTTTAAAAATATTATAACAAACAAAAAAAACATACTTCATACATTTGAAAACATTATATTTTTGGAACTCAATGAAAAAGAGGTTTATTATAAAGATACGTTAAGTTTTTATATTCCCGAAAAAGAGCTTGGTATAC
>JALWNI010000035.1 GCA_027083695.1 Nautiliaceae bacterium
GATATAAAACTTTATTTTATGGATAAATATCTTATTTATCCGGTTAATTTTAAAAATAGATTTCAGCCTAAAAAACCAATTGAACAAATTATGAATGAAACTACGGATATATTAATTGGACTTTTAAAAGATGTGGGAGAGTATGAAAAATATGCTAAATTAATAAAAAACAGACAAAAGGGTATGATTTTTGAACATTTAAGCACTGCTATTCTTCAGCTTTTTTATTCAAATAATTATATTTTAAATAAGATTCATCTAAATGAGCATAAATTTATCACTTACACGTTAATTGAAGGATTTTTTAAAAATTTATCAAATAGATTAATTATTAAAAATGTTTTTTCAACATATATTTTAGAAAAAGATATTGAGACTATTAGAAATAGATTTTTGATTATTTTATTCTCTTTAATATTTTTAGCAATATTTATAAAATTTATAATATCTTATATTAGTAAAAAGATAAGAGATTTAGTTATTCATATGCAGACAAATAAACCTATTGAAAAACCAAAATCATTTATTAAAGAACTGGATGATTTGGCAGAAACATATAATTGGTATAGAAATAGATTAAATGAAGAAGTAGAAAAAAATAAAAATTTATTAATGGAGAATAAGAGATTTATAATAGATACTGTTCATCAATTAAAAACGCCTCTTAGTATAATTACCTTAAACAGCGATTATTTAAAAATGCAAATCAAAGATAAAAATGTAGAAGATACTTTAAATGAAATAGAAGCTGCAATTGCTATGCTTACAAATTCCTATGAGGATTTGTCATATTTAGCTGCTGAAAATACAGTAGTTTATAAACCTGTAAAATTAAATGTATCGGAAATTGTAAAAAATAGGGTTGATTTTTTTATGCCTCTTGCAAGAGCCAGAGATAAAACTATTATTTATGATATTGATGATAATATATATTTTGATATCAATAAAGTAGAACTTGAAAGATTGATTGATAATAATATTTCAAACGCTATTGATTATTCTAAGAAAAAAGAGATAATTGTTTCTCTTAAAAAAACAGAAAATGGATTTATTTTAAGAATAGAGTCATTTGGAGATAAAATTCAAAATCCAATAAAATTATTTGAAAAAAATTACAGGGAACATTCGCATAAAAGAGGTCTTGGTATAGGACTTAATATCGTTAAAAAAGTATGTGATAAATATGGTATAAAATATAGAGTAATATCAAAAGATGGTAAAAATATTTTTGAATATGTTTTTAAATATTAATTTGTTACAATTACAATAAATTCAATAAGGTTTTTAATGATAATTCTTTGTAGTTCTTCTATTACAAGAGCAAAACTTTTAAGAGATATAGGCATAAAATTTATTCAAAAAAGCTGTAAATTTGATGAAGAATCTATAAATGTAAAAGATCCTTATGAATTTGTAATTTTGGCTAGTTTGGGTAAATTTAAAGAATGTGTAAAATGTTTTGAAAATGAAAATATTATAGTTGCTGATACTGTTGTTAGTGATGGTATACAGATACTTAGAAAAGCAAAAAATGAAGAAGATGCAAAGAAGATTTTGCTTGCCCAAAGCGGAAAAGAGATTAAAATCATAACTTCAATGTGGGTTAGATATAAAGGCAGAATATTCGGAAGAGTTGATGAAACAATATATGAATTTGAAAAATTTGACGAAGAAGATTTAGAAAATTATTTAAAAAGTGGTGAATGGAGAGGAAAAGCCGGTGCTTGTATGGTTGAAGGTTTTTGTAAAAAATATATAAAAAATGTAAAAGGTTATGAATCAACTGCTATGGGGCTTTGTGTAGAAGAGCTACTAAAAATTATAGGAGAGGAAAATGCATATTAGAGAAATTCAGGAATTTCAAAAAATAAGAAAAGAGGCAAGAGCATATTTATGTTATCTGCTTCATAGAAATTTACCAAACAGACTTCCAAATATTAGTATTGATGTGGTTTATGAAGGTTTAGAAAGAATAGTTCATGAATTGCCACAAGCAAATGCTGGTTATGTTTTGGATGCAGAAGGTAAACAAATAAGTAAAATGATAACTCTCAAAAAGAAATATGAAAATTTTAAAATTGAATTTAATCAATCAAATAGAACATATTTTTATAAAGCTGTAAAAGAGAAAAAATGTATTTTAACAGACCCTTATCCTAGTCTTATCGGCGGTGAAATGGTGGTAAGTGCAGCGATGCCTGTTTTTAATGATAGAGGAGAATTATTATATGTTGCAGTAATTGATATTGCTCTTGATGAGCTTTTGAAATTTATAAAAGTAGAAAAAGGAGAAAAATGGGCTCATACATTTAATAGAATTATATATGGTATTTTTGCGGGAGCTTTATTTGCAATTTGTGCTTTATTGTTTGTTGATGGAGTAAAAATGTTTTTTACTTATACTATTACAAATATTGAAGTTAAAAAAATGTTTGAATCTACAATTTTGATAACTTTATCTTTGGCTCTATTTGATTTGGTAAAAACTCTTTTGTTTGAGGAGGTAATAGGCGAAAAAGAAGACCATCCATTTGCTATACATAAAACAATGATTAAATTTTTAGGGAGTATTGTTATTGCTCTTGCAATTGAAGGACTGATGCTTGTGTTTAAGTTTGCTATGATTAATCCTAAGATGCTTATTTATGCTTCTATTTTAATTGGTTCTGTAACATTTTTATTAATAGGTCTCGCATATTATATGAAATCTGTGGGCAAAGATATAAAATAGCAAACAGGCATGAGGAAAGAGGGAATATGAATGTGTAATAATATTAACTGTTAAAGGTGATGAATGAAGATAGGAATACTCGATTATAATATGGGAAATCTTGCAAGTGTTAAAAACGCTTTTAAAAAAATAGGGGCTAATGCTGAAATTGTAAATGACGCAGATAAAATAAAATATTATGATAAGCTGATTTTACCGGGAGTTGGTGCATTTGGTGACGCAATAGAACATCTTAAAGATACTGGAATGGATGAAGCTATAACTCAGTTTGCAAAAAGTGGGAAATATTTGCTTGGTGTGTGTCTTGGAATGCAGTTATTATTTGAGAGCTCAGAAGAGTTTGGAGCATATAAGGGACTTGGACTTATTGAGGGAAAAATTGTATATTTTGATAAAAAAAGAGTAGGAGAACATAAGGTTCCGCATATGGGATGGAATAAACTTTTTAATAAAAAATCTCCTCTTTTTGAAAAACTTGATAATCCATATCTCTATTTTGTACATTCTCTTCATGCGGTATGTGATGAAAAATATGTAATAGGAAAAACAATTTACGGATATGAGTTTGTTAGCGCTGTTAATAAAGAGAATGTTTTTGGTTTTCAACCACATCCTGAAAAAAGCCATGACGAAGGGCTTATGATATTAAAAAATTTTGTGAACTTAGGAGCATAATATGGAAATTTTTCCAGCAATTGATCTAAAAGACGGTAAGGCTGTAAGACTTACAAAAGGCTTGATGGAAAGTGCAAAAGTATATAGTGACGAACCTTGGGAACTTGCAAAAAGATTTGAAGAAATGGGTGCTAAATGGCTTCATATTGTAGATTTAAACGGGGCTTTTGCAGGAGAGCCAAAAAACATTGAGCAAATTAAAAAAATTAGAGAAAATACCAGGTTAAAAATACAGCTTGGTGGCGGTATAAGAGATGAAGATACAATAAAAAAATATCTTGATTTGGGAATAAACAGACTTATTCTTGGGAGTATAGCGGCAAGAGATCCTAAAAAAGTAATAGATTTAGCCGATAAATATCCAATAGCAGTAGGAATTGATGCAAAAGATGGATATGTTGCTGTTGATGGGTGGGGTAAGAATGAAGGTATAAGAGCAACCGAGCTTGCCAAAATATATGAAAATTCAAAAATAGATTGTATAATTGCAACAGATATTTCAAAAGATGGGACACTTAGCGGTCTTAATATAGACTTTATTCTTGAAATTCAAAATGCGAGTAAAAAGCCGGTAATTGCAAGTGGAGGAGTAGCCAGTATTGAAGATATTAAAAAAGTCAAAGAAAATGGAATTTACGGTGTCATTATTGGAAAAGCTTTTTATGAAGGTAAAATTGATTTAGAAAAAATTTTAAAGGATTACTAATGGGTAAGATTTTAATTGTAGATGACTCTTCAACTATGAGAAGAATTATAAAAAATGTATTAAAAAAATTAGGTTTTAATTCAAATGATTTTATTGAAGCAGAAAATGGAAAAGTTGCATGGGAAATTTGGCAAAAAGAAAAAGAGAATATAGATTTGATTTTACTTGATTGGAATATGCCAGAAATGAACGGATATGACTTTTTAAAAGCTGTAAGAGGCGATGAAGTAAAAAGAGGTGTGTTAGGAAGTAAAGAAGAAAAAATAAAAATAAAAGGAAAAGATGGAAAAGTTAAAGAGATGAGTAAATTTATTTATGATATTAAAAAAGGAAAAGGTGTTAAAATTATTATGGTAACAACAGAAGGTGGTAAAGCAGAAGTGCTTAAAGCAGTTCAGGCCGGTGTAAACAGTTATATTGTTAAACCATTTAATGAAGAAAAAATCAGGGAAAAACTTGAAGGGTTGAAAATTTTATGAAAAATATTTTTTTTGAAACATATATTACCCCATCTTCACATAAAGAAGAAATTAGTAATTTTTTAATAGAAAGATTTAATAATGGAATAGAAGAAGCCGGCAACACGCTTATTTTAAGAAGTGACGAGCCGCTTGATGGACTTATTGAAGAATTAAAGGTTTATGTAAAAGCGCTTGAAGAGATATTTAATGAAAAAATTGATTTAAAAATAGAAACGAAAAAAAAAGAAAATAAAGATTGGATTGAAAATTATCAAAAATCAATACAGCCTGTTGAAATTGATGAATTTTATATTCACCCAAGCTGGCATCCTCCAAAAGAAAATAAAATAAATATTACTATTGACCCTGCTCTTGCTTTTGGGAGTGGACATCATGAGACAACCAGAAGTTGTGTAAAAGCTCTAAAAAATTATGTAAAAAAAGATAAAACTTTACTTGATGTAGGATGCGGGAGCGGAATTTTAGGTATTGTTGCAAGCAAACTTGGAGCCAGAGTAGATGCTTGTGATACAGACCCTCTTGCAGTAAAAAGTACAAAAGAAAATTTTGAACTTAATAATGTAAAATATGAAAATATATGGGAAGGCAGTGCAAATCAGACTGATAAAAAATATGATATAGTGGTAGCTAATATTATTGCTGATGTTTTAGTTTTTATAGCAAATGATTTGAAATCAAAAGTTAATGATATTTTAATCCTTTCAGGTATAATTGCCAAATATAAAAATAAAGTGTTAGAAAAATATAAAGATTTAAAGCTTATAGAAGAGATTAAAGAAAATGAGTGGATAACGCTCGTACTCAGAAAGGATATGAATGGCTGATAAGAAGAAAAATAACAATAATAATTTTTTTAATCAAAATCCCCTGTTATTATTTATAATTTTCGCTATTTTAATAGTGTTGATTTTTAGAAGTATTGCTCCTAATGCAGTAAATGAAGTTAATAATTTAACTTCTAACAATCAGGTTATGACTTTTACATATTCTGATATTAAAAAATTAGCAAAAGAAGGTAAACTGGCATATGTAGCAATAGGAAGAAATACTGTAAAAGTAAAATTAAAAAATGGAGAAATAATTACTGTTGCAAAAGTACCAAATGATCCTACTTTGATAAAAATTCTTGATAAATATAATATTCCATATGGTGCATTAAATGATAATAATTGGTTAAGTGATTTGATTTTTGGATGGATTATTCCTATTTTTATTTTCTTTGCAATATGGATGTTTTTGGCTAGTCGTATGCAAAAAGGAATGGGGGGAGTTTTAGGTTTTGGAAGTGCAAAAGGACTTATAAAAAGTGAAAAGCCTAATGTAAAATTTGATGATGTGGCAGGAAATGAAGAAGCAAAAGAAGAAGTAAAAGAGATAGTTGATTTTCTTAAAAATCCTGACAGATATATAGAGCTTGGTGCAAAAATCCCAAAAGGTGTTTTGCTAGTAGGTCCTCCGGGAACAGGTAAAACTCTTCTTGCAAAAGCTGTTGCCGGTGAAGCAGATGTACCGTTTTTTGCTGTAAGTGGTAGTAGTTTTATAGAAATGTTTGTAGGTGTTGGGGCTGCAAGAGTAAGAGATTTATTTAATCAAGCAAAAAAAGAAGCTCCGAGTATAATTTTTATAGATGAAATTGATGCAATTGGTAAAACAAGAGCTGCTGCTGGTCCTATGGGTGGTAACGATGAGAGAGAGCAGACATTAAATCAATTATTGGCTGAAATGGATGGTTTTGATTCTGATGAGCCGGTAATAGTGCTTGCGGCAACAAATAGACCCGAAGTTCTTGACCCGGCACTTCTTAGACCTGGAAGGTTTGACAGGCAGGTGCTTGTGGATAAGCCTGATTTCAACGGTAGGGTGCAGATATTAAAAGTGCATGTTAAAAAAATAAAAGCCGGAAAAGATGTAAATCTTGAAGAAATTGCAAGAATTACAGCAGGTCTTGCAGGAGCGGATCTTGCCAATATTGTAAATGAAGCGGCACTCCTTGCCGGAAGAAAAGGAAAAAAAGAGGTAAATCAAGAGGAATTTTTAGAAGCGGTTGAGAGACAAATTGCAGGACTTGAAAAAAAATCAAGAAGATTAAATGAAAAAGATAAAAAAATAGTCGCGTATCATGAAAGTGGACATGCCGTTATAGGTGAAACTACCGAGGGTGCAAGAAAAGTAAAAAAAGTATCAATTGTGCCAAGAGGACTTGCGGCACTTGGATATACACTGAATCTTCCGGAAGAAGATAAATACTTAATGCAAAAACATGAACTAATAGCAGAAATTGACACATTACTTGGAGGAAGAGCTGCGGAAGATATTTTTATAGGGGAAATTTCAACAGGTGCAAGTAATGACCTAGAAAGAGCAACAGATATTGTTAAAGCTATGGTTAAAATTTATGGAATGAGTGATGTAGCAGGTTTGATGGTTTTGGAAAAGCAGACGAATAAATTTTTAGGTGGGTTTAAGGAAAGTAGAGATTATTCAGAAAAACTTCAACAAGAAGTTGATGAATTTGTAAAAGAGTTTTTAGAAAAAAGATATAAAATAGTTAAAGAAAAACTTCAAAAGTACAGACCGGTAATTGAACAAATGGTAAAAGAATTATATGATAAAGAAGTAATAGATGGAGATAGAGTGCGTGAGCTTATTAAAGCATTCGATGAAGGTAAGCTTGAAGAAGTGATTAATGAATATAAATCAAATAATCATGAAAAAGAAAAAAATGAAAAAACATTTGAACAAAAAGAGGATAAAAATGAAGACGGAAATAATTCTTAAAGAGGGTTATCCTTATATAATTGTAAGTTTTGGAGCGTTTTTAATCGCACTTTTATTTTCTTTCCCTTTAATTATACAATTAGGACTGCTTGGACTTTTTTTGTTTTTTGTATATTTTTTCAGAAATCCTGAAAGAGTGCCAGAAGAAGTAAGTGAACATGCTATTATATCACCTTCTGATGGAACTATTATTTCAATTACAGAAGAAATTTCACCAATTCTAAAAAAAGAATCTATAAAAATATCAGTTAAACTATCTCTTTTTGATGTGCATGTACAAAGAAGTCCAATTGATGGTGAAATAAAAGCTAGAGAATATATATATGGAGAATTTTTATTTTTAAGTAATGAAAAAGCGAGTGAACTTAACGAGCAAAATAGAGTTTTATTTACAAATAAAAAAACTGAAATAGTTGTGAATCAAATAGCTGGATTTGTAACTAGAAGAATTGTGATGTTTAAAGATTTAGGCCCTGTAAAACTTGCTGAGAGATATGGAATGATAATGTTCGGAAGTCAAGTTGATATTTATCTTCCAAAAAACACTATCATTAAAATTACAGAATTTCAAAAAATAAAAGCTGGTGAAACATTAATAGGATATATAAATGAAGATTAATTTAGCATATTTATTGCCTAATTTTTTTACAGCACTTAGTGCTTTTTTTGGTGTTATGAGTGTAATAGCCTCATCGCAAGGTAAATTTGAAAAAGCATTTATTTATATAGTACTGTCATTAATAGCTGATGGGCTAGATGGGAGAGTGGCAAGACTTACAAATACAACTTCTAAATTTGGAGTGGAATTTGATTCTCTTGCTGATTTAGTTGCTTTTGGAGTTGCTCCTGCAATGATGCTTTTTTTTGCAATTGGACATAATTATGGTAAATTTGGGGCACTTATAAGCGGGCTTTTTGTAGTTTTTGGAGCAATAAGACTTGCGAGATTTAATGTAACAACGGGAGAACTTGATCCAAGATATTTCATTGGTCTTCCAATTCCAACATCAGCTGTTGTTCTTAGCAGCTGGATAATGCTTGATATTAAATATAATGGTGGTTTTAATCTTTTAATTTTACTTGGAGCACTTTTTCTGGCTTTTTTAATGGTAAGTAATTTTAGGTATCCGAGTTTTAAGAAAATTAATCTTAATAAAAATGTAGCTATTAAAATTTTAGTTTTAATTATTATAATTGCTTCATTTATTTATTTATATCCTGTTGAAGCAATTGCGCTTATTTTAACAATATACACATTTTATGGAGTAGTAAGGGGAATAAAAGGAATAATAAAAGCACAAAAAATTAGTAAATAATAATTTTTTTCCTTTGACAAATATTTTACTATTTTGTATAATTTTAAAAATTTATAATCTATAAAGGATTAATATGGAGATGGTTAAAATTTTTGATACTACATTAAGAGATGGGGAGCAGTCTCCGGGTGCTAGTATGACGATTGAAGAAAAGATAAAAGTAGCAAAACAACTTGAAAAATTAAGAGTAGATATTATAGAAGCGGGATTTGCGGCTGCGAGTCCAGGGGATTTTGAAGCTATTAATATGATTGCAAAAGAAGTAAAAGATTCTACAATATGTTCGCTTGCAAGAGCGCTTGAAAAAGATATAGAAGCTGCAGCAAAAGCGATAGAACCGGCTCCTCTTAAAAGAATACACACTTTTATAGCGACAAGTCCTATTCACATGCAGTATAAACTCAAAATGAGTCCTGATGAAGTTATAAAAAGAGCTGTTGATGCAGTAAAATATGCAAAAACTTTTGTTGATGATGTTGAGTTTAGCTGTGAAGATGCCGGAAGAAGCGAAATGCCTTTTTTAAAAGAGATAATTGCAGCAGTTATCGAAGCAGGGGCTAAGACAATTAATATACCTGATACAGTAGGATACAGATTTCCGACAGAAATGGGTACGATGATAAAAGAATTGACTGAATATTTTCCAAAAGATATAATTTTTTCAGTTCATTGTCATAATGATTTGGGACTTGCAACTGCAAATTCATTATATAGCATTTTAAACGGCGCAAGACAGGTTGAATGTACTATAAATGGACTTGGAGAGAGAGCAGGAAATGCAGCTTTGGAAGAAATAGTAATGGCTATAAAAGTAAGAAGGGATTTATTTGATGGAATTGATACAAGAATCAATACAAAAGAGATATATCCAACAAGTAGACTTGTATCATCTGTTACAGGAATTGAACCTCAGCCAAATAAAGCTATTGTAGGAAGAAATGCTTTTGCACATGAGAGCGGAATACATCAAGACGGAGTATTAAAGCACAAAGAGACATATGAAATTATGAAAGCAGAAGATATAGGTCTTGATGTAAAAGACACTATTGTACTTGGAAAACACAGTGGTCGCCATGCGTTTAAGAAAAAACTTGAAGCACTTGGGTTTAGCGATATTAGCGAAGAAGAGCTTAATGAGCTTTTTATGAAATTTAAAAGACTTGCTGATAAGAAAAAAGAGATTTATGATGAGGATATTTTAGCAATAATAAATGAAGCAAGTGATAAAACACCAAAAGTGTATGAATTAATTTCTCTTCAATTAAGTGATTGTAGCAATGGAATGCCAAGTGCGGCTGCAAAAATAAAATTTGAAGACAAAGTTTATATTGATGCAGCAATAGGAGAGGGCACAATTGATGCTGTTTTTAAGGTAATTGATAGAATTAGTGGAATAAATGGAAAACTTATGGATTATAAGGTTGAAGCTGTAAGCGAAGGTAAAGATGCACTAGCAAAAGTTATGGTAAAAGTTATTTTTGATGAAAATAAACCGGCAGTTATGGGACATGGACTTAGTATTGATACAATGCTTGCAAGTGCCAAAGCTTATATAAATGCACTTAATAACTATTTACATATGAAAGATTTACTTAGTAAAAAAATAAGTTATAAGGATACAATTTAATGTTTAAAGTGGCGATACTAGGAAAGCCAAATGTTGGGAAAAGTAGTTTTTTTAATAGAATATTAAGAAAAAGAGACGCTATTATTTCTGAAAAAGCAGGCACCACAAGAGATATAAAAAAAAGAGAAGTAAGTCTTGATGACGAGCTTGAAGATATTTTGATTTTAGACACAGGAGGGCTTGAAGAGCGAGACGAGCTTTTTAACAAAGTAAAACAAAAAGCTATTGATGCCGCAAAAGAAGCGGATTTGATAATTTATATGGTTGATGCAAAAACAATTCCAGATGAAGAAGAGAAAAAATATGTAAGAAGTCTTCAAAAACTAAACAAGCCTATAATTCTCGTAGTAAATAAAGTTGATAACGACAAAATGATGGAAAAAGTTTATGATTTTTATGAGCTTGGAATAGAAGAAGTTTATCCTATTTCAATTTCTCATAATAGAGGTGTGGGAAAGTTAATAGAAAGAATTAAAGAATTTGTTCCTAAAAAACAAATCATTATGGAAGCAACGACTATTGAAGAGGATATACCATTAGAAGAGTTGTTTAGTGAAGACGAGAAGGAAAATTTAGAAGAGCTTAAAGAGATTAAAGTTGCAATTGTCGGACGTGTAAATGTTGGAAAAAGTTCTTTACTTAATGCACTTGTGGGAGAAGAGAGGGCAATAGTGAGTGATGTGGACGGTACTACAATAGATCCAATTGATGAGAGTATGTATTTTGACGGATATCATATTACTTTTGTTGATACAGCGGGAATTAGAAGAAGAAGTAAAATCAAAGATATTGAAAAATACGCTTTAATGAGAACTGAAAAAGTGTTAAAAGAAGCTGATATTGCAATTTTGGTACTTGACAGTAAAGAGGGAATAGTAGAACTTGATGAGAAAATCGGAGGGCTTATTCAAAAACACAAAAATGCATGTATAATTGTTGCCAATAAATGGGATGAAGCAAAAATGGATTATAAGAAATTTGAAGAAGAAGTTAGATATAGATTCAAATATCTTTATTATGCTCCATTTATGGTAATAAGTGCCAAAACGAAACGAAATATAGAGAAATTAAAAGAAAAAATTGTCTATGTATATGGAAACTATAAAAAAAGAATTCCAACTTCTAAACTGAACGAATGGATAAAAGAAGCCACAATTAGACATCATTTACCAACTGATATAAGAGGGAAAGAGATAAAAATTTATTATGCAACACAATTTGGCATAAAACCACCGACTATTGCTTTAATTATGAATAAGCCTAAACTTCATTTTTCATATGAGAGATATTTGATAAACTTTTTGCGCCAAAAAGAAGATTTTACAGGTACTCCTATTGTACTTATACCAAGAGAGAAAGGAAAAAAAGATGAAGAAAATTAGTATTATTTTATCAGGTCTTATTTTAAGTGCAGGTATTGCAAATGCTGATATGTTGAGTTTCAGTGCAGGTGTGGGTATTGAGCAACAAAAAATAAGTGGTTATGTAAAAAATGGTAATACAATAAATTATTTTAATAAAAAATCAGCAGAAACGGATGGTAATCCAAATACAGGTAATTTAGGGCTTAAAGATAAAAACAATCCATACTTTTGGGTAAAATTAATTCATCCTATTCCTATTTTACCTAATATTAAATTCCAATATACAAAATACTATTCAACTGGACACAGTAATTATATTGCAGGAAATATTAAAATTTTCAATGATGTAACAATTCCAACAGCATTAACTGATGCTAATACTAAAATGGATATAAACTCTTATGATATTACTGCCTTTTATGAGTTTAATCCAATATTTGCAGATATAGAAGTAGGAGCTGGTGCGGATATTTGGAGAGGCAAAACTCAAATTTATGATAATACTACAAAAACAGAAGTTGTAAATCAAAGTTTTACAGTTGTTCTTCCTTATATATATGGAAGAATAGAAACAATGAAACTTTTTGGATTTAGTTTTCTTGGAAGTGCTAAATGGGCAAAAGCAGGAGACAATCATCATTATGACTATTTAGCAGCAGTTAAATATACTATTGATGTACCGGGACCAGTAAATCCTTTTATAAAAGTTGGATATAGATATAAAGAAGCTTATGGAGTTAGCGGTGATAATACTACAAAACTTCAATACAAAGGCGCATTTGCTGAAATAGGAGCTAAGTTTTGAGAGTAGTGAGTGGAATGAGACCTACGGGTAAACTTCATTTAGGTCATTATATAGGTGTTATCAAAAACTGGCTTGATTTACAAGATAAATATGAGTGTTTTTTCTTTGTGGCAGACTGGCATGCATTAACTACAAAATTTGATGAACATATTGATTTGAAAAAATATTCTATTGAACTTTTGAAAGAGTGGATAGCATGTGGAATTGATCCTGAAAAATCAAATCTTTATATTCAAAGTGATATAAAAGAGCATGCTGAGCTTTATCTGGTACTTAATATGATAACACCTGTAAGCTGGCTTGAAAGAAATCCAACATATAAAGATGCTATGTCTCAGGAAGAGTATAAGAAAAAAAATAATGCTGGATTTTTAACTTATCCTGTTTTACAAACAGCAGATATCATACTTTATGACGCGGATTTGGTTCCTATCGGAGAAGATCAAAAACCACATCTTGAACTAGCAAGAGAAATTGTAAGACATTTTCATTATCTTTATAAAACAGAAGTTTTTAAAGAGCCAAAAGAACTTTTAACTGAAATTCCAAGACTTCCGGGGCTTGATGGAAGAAAAATGAGTAAAAGTTTTAATAATGCCATATACCTTGATGAGAGTGACAAAGATATTTGGGAAAAAGTAAGAAAAGCAAAAACAGACCCTGCAAGAATCAAAAAAACAGATCCTGGACATCCGGAAGTTTGTATTGTATTTGAATATCATAAAGCATTCTCAAAATCTGAGGAAATAAAAGAGATAGAAGAAGCATGTAAAGCCGGAAGTATTGGATGTGTCGAATGTAAAAAAAGATGTGCGGCAAATATCCAAAAAATAGTAGACCCTATTAGGGAAAAAAAAGAGTCATTAACAGATGAGTATATTTTAGATATAATTAATGAAGGAAATAAAAGAGCAAAAAAAATTGCTTTTTCAAAAATGAATAAAGTAAATAAAATAATATTTTAAAGGAGAATAATGAAAACAAAGAAATTATTTTGTGCTGAAAGAGTTCAAAGATTGATGATGAGTATTTTTACTTTAATTATTTTGATGTTACTTGCAAAAGGTTTAACTCTTGCAGCATTAATTCTGCTTGCTTTTATGTCAATAATGTTATTTATCTATTTCGCATTTGATTTTTGTCCTAGTACTTGGTTTTTGACAAAAATGTTTGGAAGCTGTTATTGCGAATGTGAGGGAGAAGACAATGAAAATCAGCTATAAAGACAGTGGTGTTGATATTGATGCCGGCAATTCTTTGGTTGAGAGGATAAAACCGGTAGTTAAAGAGACATTTAATGAAAATGTAGTAGGAGGAATTGGAAGTTTTGCAGGGGCTTTTAGACTTCCAAAAGGGTATAAAAATCCTGTACTTCTTTCTGCTACTGATGGGGTAGGGACTAAATTAAAACTTGCAATTGATGCTAAAAAGTATGATACAGTCGGAATTGATTTGGTTGCAATGTGTGTAAATGATTTGATTTGTAATTTCGGTGAGCCTATGTTTTTTTTGGATTATTATGCAACAGGGAAACTTGACGTCAATGCGGCTGCTGATGTTATTAAAGGCATAGCAAAAGGATGTAAGGAAGCGGAATGCGCATTAATTGGAGGCGAAACTGCCGAAATGCCCGGAATGTATAATGAAGGAGATTTTGATTTAGCAGGATTTGCAGTAGGTATTGCAGAAGAAGATGAGCTTAATCCAAGAGTTAAAGAAGGTGATATTTTAATAGCACTTCCAAGCAGCGGCATTCATTCAAATGGATATAGTTTGGTGAGAAAACTTTTTTTTGAGAAATTAAATATGAAATTTGATGATGAAATTGAAGGTAAAAAACTTATTGATATTTTACTTACACCTACAAGAATTTATGTAAAAGATTTTAAAAGATTAAAACCTTATATTAATGCGTTGGCTCATATTACAGGCGGAGGAATTGTTGAAAATTTACCAAGAGTATTGCCAGATGATTTAGAAGCCATTATTTATAAAGATAAAATAAAAATATTGCCTATATTTAAATTTATGAGTAAATATATTGATGATGCCGAAATGTTCAGAACATTTAATATGGGTATTGGAATGATTTTAGCAGTTGATGAAAAACATGTAAATGATGTATTAAAAAACAGTGATGGTTATGTAATTGGAAAAATCAAAAAAGGTAAAAAAGGAGTTAAACTAATATGAACCCCTCCCGTTTACTTTCACAAATTGTAGTTAAAATTGCAACTACACCTTTTCCAAAATTTATACAATGTTTTATAAATAAAATGTATATTAAAATTTATAAAATTGACATGAATGAGTTTATTCCCGAAGATCCATGTGAATATAAAACCTTAAATGAACTTTTTATAAGAAATAAAAAATTCATTGAATTTTATGAAGGTGAGGATATTATTATAAGTCCAAGTGATTCAGAAGTTATAGCAGAAGGTGAAATAGAAAACAATTTAGTTTACCAAATAAAAGGTAAAAAATATTCAATTGAAGAATTAATACCTTATAAAACAGATTTAAATGGAGGATATTTTATAAATTTATATCTCTCTCCAAGTGATTATCATAGATATCATGTTCCAATAGATATGGAAATAATTAAAGCTACTTATGTTCCGGGTACTTTAAAACCTGTAAAACCTAGTGTATTAGAAAGAGAAATAGTTTTTCCAAAAAATAAAAGAGTTGTATTAAAGTGCAAAAATTCTAAAAATAGATGTTTTTATTTTGTTGCTGTCGGAGCTATGATAGTTGGAAAAATAGTTATGAATTTTGATGAAAGACTTAGTAAAGATTATGATGAAATTACAACATTTGAATATAATGAGCCTATAAAATTAAAAAAAGGTGATGAACTTGGAAGATTTGAATTTGGTTCTTCTATACTACTTTTCTTTGGAAAAGATAATTTTAAGTATTTAAATCAAAAAGATTATGTAGAAGTTGGAGATATTTTAGGAGAAATTTATTAATTGAGAGGTGAGAATTGAAAAAAATAATTTTTTTTATTCCTCTTTTACTTTTTGCGGTTGATAATCAAAAATTAATTGACTGTTATAAAATATTTCAGCAAAAAAAAGCAGAACTTGAATCTATGGCAGAAGCAATTATTGAGCGACAAGAAGCATTAGAATCTCTTAAAAACACATATATGGCATTACTGAAAAAAAAAGAAAAAAAGCTTACATTAAAAGAGCAGGAATTAGATCAAAAAAAAGTAAAAATTAAAGAAGAGGAAAAAAAACTTAACAAATTAATTAAAAAAAATGAAGAACTTTTAGCAGAAATTAAAGCTGCAAAACTTGATAAAGTTACACAAAGTTATGCAAAAATGAGACCAAGAAATGCTGCTACTATTTTAGAAAATATGAAACCAAAAGACGCAATAGAAATTTTACAAAAGCTACCTCCAAGAATTCTTTCAAAAATATTAGCAAATATGGATCCTGCAAAGGCAGCTATGTATACTGAAATGTTACAAAAGGATACAAATGAAAGCACAGATTTTGCTAACTCCGGCGGGAGCTAAACATTTAATTACCAAAGCCCTTGTTAAAAAACTTGATTTAAAAAAAAGAATTTATATAGCTTATGGTAGCACAAATATTTATCTGTTACATCATTTGGGCTTAGATTTACCAAATTATATGGCAGGATGCAATTATAATTATAAATTAAATGTTAATGAAAACAGGCCAAAACCTGTGGTTTTAGAAGATAAAAAATTAATAGATATAAAAGAATTTGATATAAACAGTAAAGATATTTTTATAAAAGGAGCAAATGCTTTATGGTATGAAAATAACACCAAACATGCGGCTGTTTTGGCCGCTGATAAAAATGGAGGAACTTTTGGAAATTTTTATATAAAAGCAGCATGTAGAGGAGCAAAAATAATAATTCCAGTTGGTCATGAGAAGTTAATTCCTTTTTATTATCCTGCTACTCAAAATGTTGATTTTGTAATGGGTAACAAAGTAGCTCTTTTGCGGTTTTTTTCAGGAGATGTATATACAGAAATTGAAGCTTTTAAAGATTTATTTGATTTAACTGCTTTTGTTATCGCATCAGGAGGTATTTTGGATACACAAGGGGCTGTTATTTTTGAAGTTGAAGGTAAAAAAGTAAAAGAAGCGATTGATTTTGCAAAAAAATATAATACAGTGGTGTTAGAAAAGTTATAAAATTGTTATAATTACAAAAAAAGGCTGATAATGCTCATCAAAGAAGCTCAAGTTCCATTTATTTCAAGAAAAATAGCTTATGATTTGTTGAATAGCGGATATGTGACCTTTCCAAAGGGAATTGATAATGCAATAAAAGAAATTGAAGATATTATAATAGATGACGTATCATGGGAGAGGGAAATAGAAGATAAAGCAAGAGAAATTTTGACTAAACAAGAGGAAGAAAACGAATTTTTATTTTATGATATTGATAGAAGAGAAGTTTTTAAACTGATTAAAAAAACAATAGCCCAAGAAGATGGATTTAACATAAAAAAAGATGAAAGAATTGATGATTTGTCTCATTTTTTGGTAAAAGAGTTGTGGGATAAAGAGTTTATTGATTATGATGTAAGAGATGGTAAAATTAAAAATATAATTTTTAATTCAATTATGGAATTTTTAAATAGGGAAAAAGAAGCAAGAGATGAGGTATATAAAAAAATAGAAAATTACAAAAGACCTTTAATCCCGGGAAGTGAAGAGTATAATTTGGTTTTTCAAAGACTTTATGAACAAGAACTTAGAAAAAGAGGTTTGTTATGAAAGTAAGTATTTTACTTGAAAATGGAATGTTTTTTGAAGCAAAAGGATTTGGTGCTAATAAAACAGAAGTTGGTGAAATAGTTTTTAATACTTCAATGACGGGTTATCAAGAAATTATTACAGATCCAAGTTATGCAGGACAATTTGTGGTTTTTACCATGCCAGAAATAGGTAATGTTGGTGTAAATGCCGATGATATGGAAAGTAAAAAAGCATGGCTTAAAGGTGTAATAGTTAGAGAATATATAGATGAATTTTCAAATTTTAGAGGAGAAAAATCATTAGGGGAATTTTTAAAAGAGCAAAACATTTTAGGCATATGTGATATTGACACAAGATATCTTACAAAAGTTTTAAGAAAAGAAGGGGCTATGATGATGATAGCCTCAACTGAAATTCATGATAAAAAAGAACTTGAAAAGATTTTAAAATCAAGTCCAAGAATTGAAGAGATTGATTATATAAAAGAAGTCAGTACAAAAGAGCCTTTTATTCATTCATATGGTGCATGGGATGAAATAAATTTTAAATATAAAGAAAAAAATACAGATAAAAAAATAGCAGTTTATGATTTTGGAGTTAAAAGAAATATTTTAAATGAACTTACAGAAGCTGGGATGGAATGCCTTGTACTTCCTGCATCGACTCCTGTTGAAGATGTGATTGAAATGTATAAAAAAGGTGAAATCGGAGGAGTATTTTTAAGCAATGGTCCGGGGGACCCTTTGATTTTAAAAGAAGTGCATAAAAAAATTCAAAAACTTTTAGAAGAAAAAATACCGATGTTTGGAATTTGTCTTGGTCATCAGCTTTTAAGTATTGCTCATGGATATCCAACATTTAAATTGAGATTCGGGCATCACGGTGGAAATCATCCTGTAAAAAATAAGCTTGGAAGAAAACCAGTTGTGGAAATTACTGCACAAAATCATAATTATAATGTGCCTGAAAAAATTGAAGAGATTGCGGAAGTTACCCATAAAAATCTTTTCGACGGAACAATTGAAGGTGTAAAATACAAAAATGAGCCTGTATTTTCAGTACAGCATCACCCGGAAGCATCTCCTGGCCCACATGACAGTAAGTATATTTTTAAAGAGTTTTATAAAATAGTAAGATGAATATAAAAGTCCTTCATAAGATAGCTATTTTTATTTTTGGACTTTTTTTGATTTTTACTTCTATTGTAATATTAATTGGAGAATTGTTTGATAATACACTTTTAGCTATTATTGTTTTTATAGCTGGGCTATATATTGTCTATTTTATAGCCCTAAAAATTTTTATTGATGAATAATACCTTTTGAGAGCATGTAAAGTAAAATTATTCCTACTATAATTCTGTAAATTCCAAACGGATTTAGTGTGTATTTTTTTACAAATTTTAAAAACCATTTAACGGCTATATAACAGCTAATAAAACTTACAACAAATCCCACTGCAAGAACTATTAAGTTTTGGTCTTTAAATGAAGATACATTTTTTACAAATTCATATCCGCTTGCTGCAAACATTGTAGGAATTGCAAGTAAAAAGCTAAAATCAGCAGCAGTTTTTCTGCTCAGCCCTCCAAGCATTCCTCCAACTATTGTAGCTCCGCTTCTACTGGTTCCAGGAATTAAAGCAAAAACTTGAAAAAAACCTACCAAAAGCGCTTGTCTGTATGAAATATTCTCTACATTATTTACTTTTACTTTTTCTTCTGAATATATTTTTTCCACTATAAAAAACACAATTCCTCCAATTATAAACATCCAAGCAACTGTATAAAGATTAAAAAGCTCTTTAATCTGATGCCTTAGCAAAAAACCTATAATAGCCAAAGGGAAAAAAGCCAATATAATTTTTTTCCAAAGCTCTATCTCTTTAAAGTTGATTTTTTCAAGGTATATTGCAACTATTGCAAGAGTTGCTCCAAGCTGAATAATCACTTCAAAAGCTACGTTTGATAATGTTTGTTTTAATCCTAATAAAGTAGATACGATTATCAAATGGGCAGTTGAACTTATTGGCAAAAATTCTGTAATCCCTTCTGTAATTCCAAGAATTATACTGTCAATTATTGTCATTTTATACCCTCCATTAATTTATTAAATACTTTTAAAGTCATTTTTACATCTTCTAATGCGTTGTGATAATTAACATTTTGTTTACCTAAGAAAAAAGCCACAGCTTCTTCAAGTTTTGGTTGTTTTTTCTTATCAAGTATAACAATATCCCAAGAATAAAACATTGTATCGAATATAGGGACTTTTAGTATATGGGGAAAGTGTTTTGAGCGTTCAAGTTCTCTTTTTAGTACGCCAAAATCATAAAAAACATTATGACCAACAATCATATCTACATTTTCAAAAAGTGATAAAATATACTCTTTTTTTTCTTCAAAGGTAGGCTTGTTTTTAAGTTCATTTTGAGATATTTTATGAACTTCATATGCTTCTTGGGAAATTTTTGCTTTTGGATTTAATAATTCATATATCTCTTGAATTTCTTTTGTTTCCATATCTTGTATTACAAAGGCATATGATACTATATAGCCATAAATATCTGTGGTTTCTGTGTCAAACACTCCTACTTTTTTTATTCTTACATCTTTTGGTGTATTTTTATAAGCATTAAGGTAAAAATTTAAAAATTCTTTACTTGAAAAAACTTTTTGTCTTTTTAGAGGTTTTTCTCTTTGCATTAATCCATCTTTTTCAAGTATGCAAGAGATAAGATAATCTTCATAATTTCTAAAAATTGTATCTTCTTTTACATCTTCGTTTAAACATTGATAAATATATTCTTTGTAATTATGCATTTTCTCAAAAGCATAATTTTTTATAGTTTTATTAAATACAGTGGCTTTTCTTAAAGCTTCAATTTTTTGAGGAAGATTCAACTTTTTCCTTTTTGCGAAATTATACACTTTTTTTATATACTTGTCTCATTCTCTTTTTTGTAATTTAAGATATAATTACATATAAAAAAGGTTATCTATGCCAAAAAGAGAAGATATTCATACTATTTTGCTTATAGGCTCTGGACCAATTGTAATAGGTCAGGCTTGTGAATTTGACTACTCCGGCGTTCAAGCCGCAAAAACTTTAAAATCATTAGGTTATAGAGTTGTTCTTGTAAATTCAAATCCGGCTACTATTATGACTGACCCTGAATTTGCGGATGCTACATATATTGAACCTATTACACCTGAAAGTATTGCCGAGATAATTAAAAAAGAAAAAGTTGATGCGATACTGCCTACAATGGGAGGACAGACAGCCTTAAATGTGGCAATGGAAATGTATGAAAAAGGGATGCTTGAAGGTATTGAATTTTTAGGGGCAAATCCAGAAGCTATCAAAAAAGGAGAGGATAGAGACGCATTTAAAGAAGCTATGCAAAAAATTGGTATGGATTTGCCAAAAAGTAAAGCCGTTACTAGTTTAGATGATGCCATTGAATTTGTTAAAGAGACAGGTTTTCCGGTAATTGTCAGAGCTTCTTTTACACTTGGAGGACTTGGAAGCGGTGTTGCTTATAATATGGATGAGTTTAAAGAGCTTGCAAAAACAGGGCTTGAAGCTTCTCCAATTCATGAAATAGAGATAATGGAAAGCATGCTTGGCTGGAAAGAATATGAAATGGAAGTTATCAGAGACAGGGAAGATAATTGTATTATAGTATGTTCTATTGAAAATTTCGATCCTATGGGTGTACATACGGGAGATTCTATAACAGTCGCTCCGGCACTTACTTTGACAGACAAAGAATATCAAAGAATGAGAGATGCTTCATTTAAAATACTTAGGGAAATTGGCGTAGATACCGGAGGAAGCAATGTTCAGTTTGCTATAAATCCTGAAAATGGGAGAATGATAGTAATTGAAATGAATCCAAGAGTATCAAGAAGTTCTGCTCTTGCTAGTAAAGCTACTGGATATCCTATTGCAAAGGTTGCAACACTTCTTGCTGTTGGATTTACATTAGATGAAATTAAAAATGATATCACAGGAACTACTGCAAGTTTTGAACCGGTAATAGATTATATTGTTACGAAAATCCCTCGTTTTACATTTGAAAAATTTCCGGGAGCTGATAGTACTCTAACTACTTCAATGAAAAGTGTTGGTGAAGTAATGGCAATTGGAAGAACTTTTAAAGAGTCTTTACAAAAAGCATTGTGTTCGCTTGAAACAGGTCTTAAAGGTTTGGATGAGAGAAAATGCGATATTGAAGATTTGAAGAAAAAAATAAGAGTTCCCAATGAAGAGAGACTTTTATTTATAGCACAAGGATTTAGAGAAGGTTTAAATGTTGAAGAAATTTATGAGCTCTCAAAAATAGATAAGTGGTTTTTAAATCAGATAAAAGATATAGTGGATTTTGAAAAAGAGATTAATAAAGATATTTTAAATAATGAAAACAAATTAAGAAAAGCAAAAACTTACGGATTTAGTGATGCAAAATTAGCAGAGCTTATTGGAGTTAGCGAAGAAGAGATATATCAGGCAAGAAAAAAGCTTGGTATTGAAATTGATTACAATGAAGTTGATACTTGTGCAGCTGAGTTTGATACCACAACAAGTTATCTCTATTCAAGTGTAAATATTACCAAAAATGTACCTTTAAGAAAACCAGATTTTAATGAAAAAAAAGTGTTAATTTTAGGTGGAGGACCAAATAGAATCGGTCAGGGAATTGAGTTTGATTATTGCTGTGTTCATGCTGCTTTTGCGCTTGAAGATTTAGGAGTAAAAACATTAATGTATAATTGTAATCCTGAAACAGTTTCCACCGATTATGATACAAGTGATGTATTGTATTTTGAGCCAATTGATTTTGAGAGAGTTAGAAATGTGGTTGAGAGAGAAAATCCACATGGAGTAATAGTTCAATTTGGTGGGCAAACTCCTCTTAAACTTGCAAAACCTTTGAGTAAAATAAGAGCTAAAATAATAGGAACTTCTGCTGAGGTTATTGATGAAGCAGAAGATAGAGAAAAATTTGCGAGATTTATTAAAGAACTGGGACTTAATCAACCTCAAAATGGTACTGCATTTACAAAAGAAGAAGCCTTTGAAATTGCTAAAAACATAGGCTATCCGGTTCTTGTTAGACCAAGTTATGTACTTGGCGGTAGGGCAATGAGAATTGTATATAATGAAAATGAGCTCAAACAATATATGGATGAAGCAGTAAGTGTTAGCAATGAATCACCAGTATTAATTGATAAATTTCTTGATAGAGCTGTGGAACTTGATGTTGATGCTATTAGCGATACAAAAGAAGTTTATATTGGTGGAATAATGCAGCACATTGAAGAAGCGGGAATTCATAGCGGAGATAGTGCGTGTTCACTTCCTGCTGTAAGTATAAATGAAGAAAAAATAAAAGAAATTGAAAATGTAACAAAAGAAATTGCACTTAAACTTGGCGTAAAAGGACTGTTAAATATTCAATATGCTTTACATAAAGATAAACTTTATTTAATAGAAGTAAATCCAAGAGCGAGTAGAACTGTACCTTTCGTATCAAAAGCCACAGGTCTTCCTATGGCAAAAGTGGCTACAAGAGTAATGTGGAATTTAGAATATAATCCAAATATCAATAATGGAAAAGTTTTAGAAGAAGCATTAAAATTTTATGACAAATATAATGTGGTAATATTTGATAAAAACGTATATAAACCAAAATTAAAAGCGCATATTGCAGTAAAAGAAGCAGTATTTCCTTTTAATAAACTTCCAGGCGCTGATTTAATACTTGGACCAGAAATGAAATCAACCGGGGAAGTTATGGGAATAAGCCCAAGTTTTGGAGAAAGTTTTGCAAAAGCCCAAGAAGCTTGCAAAAACATACTTCCGACTAGTGGAAAAGTATTTATTTCACTAACAGATCTTGATAAAGAATTTGCTCCTGAAATAGCAGAAAAATTAAAAAAATTAGGATTTGATATTGTAGCTACATTAGGAACTTATACAGTGATAAAAGAAGCTGGAATTGAATGTGAAAAAGTGCTTAAAGTAAGCGAAGGTAGACCTAATATAGTTGATATGATAAAAAATGAAGAAATTGCACTTGTTATTAATACGAGTGATAATAAAGCAAGCAAAGACGATGCAAAAATAATAAGAAGAGAAGTTTTAAATAGTAATATTCCTTATTTTACTACAATAGCAGGAGCAAAAGCTGCAATTGAATCTATCGAATTTTTACAAAAAAATCAAAAAAGTGTTAAATCTATCCAAGATTATTTTCAAAAATAAAAAATTAAAAACAAACTTCCTAATCTTCGGAAGTTTTGAATAAAAAAAAAATAAAATCAAAAAAAAGTTAAAAAACTCAAAAAGTTTCTTGACAGAAGGACAAAAATTTAATATACTTTCAATCCCAAAACGGGGAGATGGATTTTGGGGAGATGATTGAGAGTTTAGATATAAGTAGCATACCCGAGGGTGGCTGTAAGAAATTAGCCTATTA
>JALWNI010000036.1 GCA_027083695.1 Nautiliaceae bacterium
TTACTATCTCTATATCTCTTAAATATTCCCTAATTTTACCTAAGATTAATGTTAACAAAATTGCAAATAATATAATAACAAAAAAAACGATAACACTAAAAAGCGGGTCTCTGTAATTCATTTTTCTCCTATTTTTTATTAGTATTATAGTATAATTCATTTATGATTAAACATGAGTCTATTGAAAATTTAAAATCAATAATTGATATTGTTGATGTAATCGGGAATTATGTTCAGTTAAAAAAACAAGGAAGTAATTTTACTGCTTTATGTCCTTTTCATAGTGAAAAAACCCCTTCATTTGTGGTAAGTCCTACAAAACAAATTTATCACTGTTTTGGATGTGGAGCAAGTGGTGATGCTATTAAATTTATTATGGAAATAGAAAAACTCACTTATCCAGAAGCTATTGAAAAACTTGCATCAATGTATAATTTCAAACTTGAATATACAAAAGGCAACAATTTTGTTCATATAGATTTGTTAGAGAGAATAAACAGCTTTTATATATCAAATCTTTATAAAAATGAAATTGCTATAAATTATTTAAAACAAAGAGGACTTTTTGATTCGACAATAGAAAAATTTCAGCTAGGATATGCCCCGACTTCACATGAACAATTAAAATTTTTTAAAAATGCCAATTTAAATAAAAAAGATCTAATTGAACTTGGTGTTTTAAATGAAAGCGGTGAGTATCCAAGACTCATTGAGAGAATCACATTTCCCATTTTTTCCCAAAACGGCAAAATTATCGCTTTTGGAGGAAGAACTATAACAAATCATCCGGCAAAATATATAAATTTTACCAATACAAAAATATTTAATAAATCCAAAACCTTCTATGGTCTTAATTTTGCTAGGGAGCATATTTTAAGGTCTAAACGGATAATAATCACAGAAGGTTATATGGATGTAATAATGCTTCATCAAGCAGGTATTCAAAACGCAGTTGCCACGCTCGGAACGGCTCTCACACGCGAACATCTGCCAATACTCAGAAAATTAAACCCGAAAGTCACCATCTCATACGACAGCGACAACGCTGGTATAAACGCTGCGCTTAAAGCTTCAAAACTGTTATACAAAGAGTATTTTGACGGCGGTGTTATTCTTTTCGCAGAAGGAGAAGACCCGGCGGATGCTGTTGCAAAAGGCAAAAACATTGAAGAAATCTTAAAAAACGAAATTAATTTTAGCAATTTTATTATTGAATATACAATAAAAAGATATGATATTAAAAACCCTACTCAAAAAAAAGCTGCAATTGATGAATTTAGAAATTATATTAATGAACTTCCCGATATTTTAAAAGAAGATTTTTCAATAAAAGTTTCACAATATTTACAAATCCCTCCAAATATTCTAAAAGTCAAAACAACACATATTCAAAATCTAAATCTGAATAAAAAAATTGATGTAGCAGAAGCAAGTATTATTAAAACACTTTATGAAAATCCAGAAATCATGAATGAAATTATTGAATATTTAACTCCTGAAATGTTTAATACACACTATTTAGAGCTTGATGCTGTATATAAAGAGGAGTTTGATAATCCAAAACTTCTTGAAATAATTTTAAGAGATGATATAAAAGCACTTGATATAAAAACACTAAAAAATCAAATAAGAAAACTTTTAATTCCATATTATCAAAAGAAAATTTTTGAAATAAAATATAATAAAAATCTCTCAAATGAAGAAAAAATGCATTATCTTAAAGAGATTAATCTAAAATTACTTAGACTTAAAAAAGGAGAACTTGTTGAAAGCGATATCTCTATTTAGTGGAGGACTTGACAGTATTTTGGCTGTTAAAATAATACAAGAACAAGGAATTGAAATTGAAGGAATATATGTCAATTTAGGCTTTGAATCAAATAAAGAAAAAATAGATTATTTAAAAGAAATGGCTGAAAAAATTGGTATTAAACTTCATATAATTGACAAACAAGAAGAGTATATTAAAAAAATTTTGTTCAATCCTGTATATGGATATGGAAAAAATATGAACCCATGTATTGACTGCCATGCTTTTATGATAAGAAGTGCAAAAGAATTAATGCCAAAAATTGGTGCAAAATTTATTATAAGCGGTGAAGTAGTAGGTCAAAGACCTATGAGCCAAAGAATTCCCGCATTAAATGCCGTAAATAAACTATCAAATGCACAAGGAATTGTCCTAAGACCACTTAGCGCAAAACTTCTCCCTCCTACAATACCTGAAATAAAAGGATGGGTAAATAGAGAAAAACTTCTTGATATTAGCGGAAGAGACAGAAAAAGACAGCTTGAACTCGCTAAAAAATATGGATTAGAAAATTTTGAATCCCCAGCTGGCGGATGTCTTCTTACAGATATAAATTTTTCAAAAAGATTAAAAGATTATTCAAAACATCTTGAATTGACACCTAATGAAATAGATATACTTAAAGTCGGAAGACATATAAATTATGAAGGCTATAAAATTATTATTTCAAGAAATCAAGAAGAAAATCAAATTCTAAAAAGTTATAAAGGAGATAAATTTATTAAAATGTTTCCAAAGGATTTTCCAGGTCCCGTTGGTTTAATACAAAAAAATACCCCTGAAAATATAAAAAAAACAGCAGCAGATTTTATGATTAGTTATACAAAATTTGATAAAGGTGATATAATAATAAATGACAAAATTTTTTTAGGACAAAAAAAAGATAAAAAAGAAATTAAAAAATATATTATCTAAGGAGAAAAAAATGAAACAATTATTATTGTTAGCACCGATATTTTTATTTGCAAGCACTTGTTATTACAATGAAGGTCTTTATGCATACTTAGCAAAAAATTATAAAAAAGCTGAAAAATATTTTAAATTAGCATGCGATAAAAACAAAAATGCATGGGGTTGTTATTCTTATGCAGAACTTACAAAAAATAAAAACTTAAAAATAGAGTATATGACAAAAGCTTGTCAATTAGGATTAAAACCTGCTTGTAAAAATTAATTATTTTTTTACTTTAATATAACCTTTATCAACTAAATAATTATAAATGTTGCTCACTATATTCCCAGCGGCACTTCCACCGTGCCCACCATGTTCTACTAGAACTGTAACAACAAACTGAGGATGTTTATATGGTCCAAATGTTGTAAGCCATGCATGAGAGCGATGAAAATATGCTAGTTCATCCTCTCTTTTTCTCTTTTTAACTTCCTGAGGCATAGAATAAACCTGAGCAGTTCCTGTTTTACCAGCAATTGTAATTTTAGTATGAATATGTCTTGTTGCCGTACCACCGGGAGCATTACACACTTCCCACATACCTTTTCTTATAATCCATAAATCTTTTTTTTCTTTTTGGGTTAATACATTTTTTAACACAGGTTTTGTAACATTATTATCAATTTTTTTTACAACAAAAGGCTTTGGTAATTTACCACTAGCTATTAATGCTGTATTTACAGCTACCTGAATGGGTGTAGCCAGAAAATACCCCTGTCCTATTGAAACATTTAAAGTTTCACCTATAAACCAAGGTTGATGATATTTTTTTTCCTTCCACTCCTTGTTTGGAACAAGTCCTGCTTTTTCATTTGGCAAATCAATACCGGTTTTTTTGCCAAATCCCATTTTTTTTAAATTTTTTGCAATGTAATTGATTCCAAGTTTTAAACCTACTTGATAAAAATATGTATCTACGCTCTCTTTTATTGCTTTTATAATGTTTGTCTTTCCATGACCCCATGGAAGCCAATCTCTAAATTTTCTATTTCCCACTATAATATAACCCGGACATTCTATCTTTTTCCATGGATTCCATTTCCCACTTGCAACGGCAATTAAAGCTTCTGCTGGTTTCACAGTGGAACCCGGCGGATAAAGACCGCTTATTGGTTTATTTAGTAATGGATTGTAAATATTATGAGAAAGTTCATGCCATTTTTTATAAGAAATTCCTTTTACAAACAAATTATTATCATAACTTGGGGTAGAAACAAGAGCAAGAACTTCACCATTTGTTCTCATTACTATAACAGCCCCTCTTTTATGCTGTTTCATCATCATATTATAAATATATTTTTGCAAATTTTTATCAATTGTAAGAGTTATTGTATGAGATTTTGGAGGCTTATATGTTAAAACTTTTAAAATTTGATTTTTAGCATTTACTAAAACTTTCTTTTCTCCCGGCTCTCCTTGTAAAATATTATCATAATATCTTTCAATTCCTCTTTTTCCTGATATTTGCGTTAACTCAATTACTTTATTCCTTTTTAAATCATTTTCATTTGCTTTTGATACATATCCTAAAACATTTGATAAAAAATACTTATACGGATAATTTCTTAAATATGTTGTTTTAAATCCTATATAAGAATTTAAAGACAATATTGGTTCAATTTTATAAACTTCATCCTCTGTAAGATACCTTACAACAGGTATTGCTTTATTATTATAAGGAGAATCAGCTTTTTTATATTCTTTATAAATTTTTGATATATTTACATCCATTACTTCTGCTATGTCACTAAGTGTAGAGTTTAATTCTTCATCATTCAGATGTGGTTTAATTGTTAAGTCAAATCTTAATTCATTTGTTGCAATTGGAATATGATTTCTATCATAAATAATTCCTCTAACAGGTGCAATTGAAATTGTTTTTATAATATTTTTTTCAGAAAGATTATTATATTTTTTATATGAAACAACACTTAATTCATATACTCTGTAAATCAAAATAGAATAAAAAAGAAATATAAAAAAAAGTATAATTCTTATTTGCATTTAAAAATCCTAACCATTATAATATCAAATGCAAAATTGTATAAAATATAAATAAATGTAAAATTAATCTTCTCAAAAAGAATTAAATAAATAAAATAGATTAAATATATTAAGAAAATAATAACGATATCCGAATACTCTTTATCAAATAAATCTAAAATTTTACTTTTCAAATAAAAATAATAAAAAAGATAAAAAATTTCAAAATAAAATATATTATATTTATGCAATATCGTAAATATTGCAAGATAAACAACTGCACTCATTAAATCCAGACATAAAAACACAAACCCCAACAATAACGGAAAATAAATAGTAGAAGAATTTAATATAATAGCAATAAATAGTAATAAAACTATAAAGAAGTAATTAATGCTATTTCGTTGCAATTTGGAAAAAATTTGCATTTTATACAATCCGCCCATATTTTTTTATCAGGGATAGATTCTTTTGAAATTTCCCTAAAACCTAATTTTTCAAAAAATTCCTTATGATATGTCAGAACCAAAACTTCTTTTAAGGATAAATTTTTTGCTTCATTTAATAAACTTCTAACAATTTCTTTTCCTATACCTTTATTTTGATAATTTTTATTTACAGCAAGAGATCTTATTTCCCCCAAAAAAGGAGAAAATATATGCAATGCCCCTACTCCAACAGGTATTTTGTTTTCATAAACTAAAACATAAGAACGAATATTAGTAGCAATTTCATCATCATCTCTGTAAAGTATAATTCCTTCATCAATATAAGGTTTCAATATAGATTGAATATCTATTTTATCATTAAGTGTTGGTTTTCTTATTTTCTTTTTTTCCCTATACTATTTCTTTTTTTTTTTTTCTAACCTGCTCTATTCCTCTTTTTTTTATATTTGATATAAAAAGTGCATTTGGGAAATTTTTTTTAAGTTTAGCAAGCTCACTTTGTTTTAATTTATCGATTTTTGTAAAAATTGTCAATATTTGCTGATCATTCCTAATAAAACTTCTCAAATATTCATCAACATTATTATCAATATCCAAATTTGGATGTCTTGCATCTCTTAAATGAATAAAAAGTTTTATGTTAAATCTATTTTTTAAAAATTCATCTAAATTTTTTCCCCACTCTTTAAGAAGTGATTTAGAAACTTTTGCATATCCAAATCCTGGCAAATCCACCAATACATATTTTTTACCTTCATCTTCTACTTCAAAAAAATTAATAAGTCTTGTCTTTCCGGGAGTAGATGAAATTTTGGCAATTTTTTGATTGGTAAAAGTATTTAAAAAACTACTTTTTCCAACATTACTTCTACCAAGTAAGGCAACTTCTGTAAAATTAGGTTCTATTGCCTCTTTTATTGATGGAGCAGATTTTATAAATTTTACTTTCATTTATTTACCTTTATAATAATATTTACAGGTTTTTTACCTCCAATTACTTCAATAGTTTTATTTTTTTTGTTTATTTTTATTTCTTCACCACTCATACTTTCATTGGTTTGAACTTTTTTAACAAATGCATTCCCGATTAAATACACATCTGTTGTTAAAAAATCATAAATCAATTTATTACAATGTCCTTTGTATGTGATATTTTGATCATTTAATACAAACTTTACATTTCCTTCTGC
>JALWNI010000037.1 GCA_027083695.1 Nautiliaceae bacterium
AAATTACTTTTACTACTTTATTATTTTTAATCACTATTACATTTATATCTTCTGCTTTTTTTAAAATAGGATTTAGTTTTTTAATGAAAATTATTCTATTATCATATTTTAAAAAAATATTTTCTGTATTTAATTTTCTTGCATCTTTTATTGCTTCTGCGTATTCATTTGTATATGCTAATTTCGTACTTTGTAATCCCAGCATAATAAAGGTGATAACAGATAATGATAATAAAAAAGGCTTAAAAATCTTTTTAGGGGTAAAACCTAATGAATAAAAACTAACTAATTCATTAAATTTTATCATTTGATTAAGTGTTAATAAAAAAGAGAAAATCATAGATAAAGGATATAACATTAACGATGCATACACAAAAAGATAAAAAAGATATAAAACTATTAAATTTGAAGATGTGGGAAGTTTCGATATACTAAAAAGCATGGAAACTATTGAATATAAAAATGAAACTGAAAAAAAAATTATTAAAAAATTTTTAAAATATTTTTTTATTATATAATAAAAATACATTAACATGTCTTTTTAGAATATTTTGATGAAGCATTTTTAATATCTTCTACTGCTTTTAAAATATACTCAAAATTTTTACTTATACACTCAATCTCTTCTTTATTAAAATCACTTAAAACATAATGAACGACTTCTTCTTTTCTCTCAGGTCTACCAACTCCAATTCTTATTCTCCAATAATCATTACCAATACATTTGTCAATAGATTTTAGACCATTATGACCTCCGCTACTACCGCCTTTTTTAAATTTAAGTGCTCCAATTCTTAAATCAATATCATCATGAATAACAATTATGTCGTCATTGTCAATTTTATAAAAATCTTTTACTAAAACAACACTTTCACCGCTTAAATTCATAAAAGTATTAGGTTTTAAGAAAAGATATTCACCTGCTTTATATAAATCACCTTTAAATTTTGAAGAAATTTTTGAAGCATTAAATTTATTTATTAAATAATCAACCGCCAAAAATCCCACATTATGTCTATTTAACTCATATTTTTTTCCGGGATTACCTAGCCCTACAATTAATTTCATTTTACCTCTTTAACCCCAAGAGGGGAAAAATTATTTAGCTTTTACTACCCCAACTACTGGAATTGAAGGATTTAAATAGCACTCAACTCCTTCTGGCATTTCAATATCTCTGATTAAAATGTTATCTCCAACATCAAGATTACTTATATCAAGTTCAAAATAATCTGGTAAATTTTCTGGTGTAGCTTTTACTTTTATTCTTCTTCTATGGAATACTAAAACACCTTTATTTTTAAGACCAATCGGAGTTCCTTTAACTTTTATAGGAACATAAAAATATTGTTTAATACCATCTTGCGCCATCAATAAATCCACATGTAAAATATCACTTGTGATTGGGTCTTTTTGATATTCTTGCACTACAACTTTATATTCTTTATCACCTACTTTTACAGGGAAAATTAAATGCTCTTTATTTTTTAAAGTTTTTATGAAATCACTTTTTTTGAAAGCAGCATTTACATTTTCTTGATTTTTACCATAAATATTTGCAATCAGATAACCATCCCTTCTTAGCTTTTTTGTATAAGCTTTTGAGGTACTCTCTCTGATAATTCCTTCAAGCATAGTCTCTCCTTAATTTTTTTAGAACTGAAATTATAACAAAAAAAATAAAAAAACTATATATTCTTAATTGGAATTTTATTTCCACTATTAGAACTTTCAAATCCAGCTGCTCTTTTAGCATGTCTTAATCTCAATATGAAATCATCTTTACTTGATGCATATTCCATAGCAATATTTTCACTTATTTTGTTGTTTATTACTAAATCAACCAAATGTTGATCAAAACTTTGCGTTCCATAAACTTTTTTACCTTCTTCTAATGCATCTTTTATTTCATTATCTCTATTTTGCAAAATAAGTTCTTTAATTCTTGGGGTTTTAATCATAATTTCCATTGCCGCTGTTCTTTTCTTATCAATAGTAGGCACTAATCTTTGTGAAATTATCCCCTCCAAAATAGAAGCCAATACAAGTCTAATTCTATATTGTTCATCAGGAGGGAAAATACCAATAATTCTATTTAATGTCTCTTTTGCATCCAATGTATGCAAGGTTGAAAAGACAAGATGTCCTGTTTCTGCCGCATGAAGAGCTATTTCCATAGTTTCTCTATCTCTCATCTCTCCTACAAGAATAATATCGGGATCTTCTCTAAGTGCTGCTCTTAATGCTCTTGAAAAACTCAGAGTATCTTCACCCAAACTTCTTTGATTTATTAATGATTTTTTATCTTTATGAACAAATTCTACCGGATCTTCGATAGTAATAATATGTTTAGCTTTTGATTCATTTATTTCATTTATCATAGCTGCAAGTGTAGTAGATTTACCACTTCCTGTGACACCTGTAACCAAAACAAGTCCTCTTTCTATTTGTGTAAATTTTCTAATTATTTCTGGATATCCCATTTCATCAATCGTAGGAATTTTACTTGGTATAACTCTCATAACTATTGAAGGACCGTCAATTTGAAAAAATGCGTTTGCTCTAAACCTGTAATTTTCATCTAATTTATACGAAAAATCAATTTCTTTTTTATTTATCAATTCTTCAAACCTGCTTCTTAATAACTCTTTTAAAAGATTAATTACACCCTCTCTCGTTTGTTTTGGAGCTTCTACTTTATAAAGAATACCATTTATTCTAATTCTTATTCCATTACCAGCTTTAATATGTAAATCGCTTCCCCCTTTTTGTATAAGAGTATATAAATATTTATTTAATTCTTCTCTAATCACATTTATCCTTTAATTGAATTCAGCATATTTTCAAAAGAATCTTCAAATGCTTTTACACCTTCATCAAAAAGTTCTTGATATATTTTTTGCATACTAATTCCAGCAGGAGTCAAAAAACTAAAAAACGCATCAATATGTTTTGTTTGAAAATGAAAAGACTCTTCCAGTTCTTTATCTTTAATTTCTTCAATTACATCAAGAGGTAATGTAAGTACTGAATTTGGCAAATATAAATTTTGAACATAATAATCTTTTGGTAAATATTCTTGTTTTACGCCTGTTGATGCAAAAAGTGCTCTGATATTAGGAATATTTTGTTCTTCTATTTGATTATAAATTTTAATGGCATTAAAAAAACCTATTCTGTCTTTTGCTAAATTCTGCATGGCCAGTAGAGGATTTAATTTTCTATCAAATCTGGATACAAAAATAGAAATAACACCGTCAATGCTTTTAGGGCCTTTATTAATAGCTTCAAGAGCTCTCATAGCTTGATTAGGAGAAAATACAAGTGTTGCATTTATATTTATACCTCTTTTTGCTAGCTCTTCCATAGCCTTATATCCAGCCTCATTTGCAGGAATTTTAATCATTACATTTTCACGCTCAATTTTATCTATAAGTCTTAAAGCCTCATCAATAGTTCCTTTCGCATCATTTATAAGTCTAGGATCCACTTCTATACTTGCATACCCATCTTCCCCTCTTTCATAAATAGGAGCCAAAATATCACAAGCTTTTTGTATATCTTTTATAGCTATTTCTTCATAAATATCTTTTGGATTTTTATTTTTTAATTTTTCAAAATCTTCTTTATAAATTTCTTTTTTTAAAGCATTAGCAAATATTGCAGGATTACTTGTAAGACCGTTAACCAATCCGCTTTTAACTAAATTTTTAAATGTTGTATCAAGAAATTCTCTATCTAAATAATCAACCCAAATACTAGTCATTTTATCTCCTTATATTATATGTACTCTAAAATTTTTGTTAAATCCTTCTCTTCAATTATAAAATCAGCCTCTTTTTTTAATACACTTTTTGCACAAAAAGCTATTTTTTTACCTGCATATCTAAACATACTCAAATCATTTGCACCATCTCCAACAACTAATGTATTTTGTTTATCAACACCTAAAACCGCCTGAATTCTATTAAGCATATCCCCTTTTGAATGACTAAACATCATTTCCCCACCAACTAAACCAGTTAATTTCCCATTTTTTGAATGTAAAATGTTAGAAAAATCAGCATCAAAACCCAAAACATCTCTTGCATAACTTGTAGCATTTCTAAATCCACCACTAAATACTAAAACTTTATAACCTTCTTTTTTTAAAAATTTAATTGTTTCATCTGCCCCCGGCATAAATGGAAGATTATGACATATTTCATCAACTTTTTTTTCGTCCAAACCTTCTAAAAGTTTTACTCTCATAATAAGACTTTCGAAAAAATCAAGTTCTCCTCTCATAGCCATTTCAGTAATTGAAGCAACTTTTTCCTTTAAACCAAGGGGTTCAGCTAAAAAATCTATTGTCTCACCGTCCATTAAAGTAGAATCAAAATCAAACACAGCAAGTTTCATTTATAACCTTTTTTATAAAATTTTAACAAAAAATAAAAAATTTATGCTACAATTCTCTAAAAAAGGATTTATTATGGGAGTTGGAACAACACAAATTATTATAATATTGTTAGTAGTATTAATACTTTTTGGAGGTAAAAAAATACCAGAACTAGCACAAGGTCTTGGAAAAGGTATTAAAAACTTTAAAGATGCCGTAAAAGAAGGTGAAAATGAAGAAGTAACTATCCAGCCTACTGAAAAAATAGAAAACACTCAAAAAACTACACAAACTACTCAAAATTCTGAAAAAAAAGATATAAATGCTTGAAGATTTAAAACCTCATATAGCCGAGTTACGCTCTCGGCTTATTAAAATAGTTGTTGTTTATTTTGTATTTTTTATTATAGCTTTCGTATTTTGGAAAGACATTTTTGCATGGATGAGTGCTCCTTTAATGGAAGCGTTACAATTGGAAAAAAATTCTAAAATTATTTTTACCGGTTTAGCTGAACCTTTTTTTACAGCTGTAAAAATATCACTTTTTGCAGGTTTTTTCTTTTCATTGCCTTTTATTTTATATCAGATATGGGCATTTATATCACCAGGCCTTTATGAACACGAAAAAAAATTAATTTTACCTTTTGTGTTTTGGGGTACAATAATGTTTGTAATAGGTGCGGCTTTTGCTTATTATGTTGTTTTTCCTGTTGGTTTTAAAGTATTAGTTACTTTTGGAGGTAAGCAATTTACAGCAATGCCCCGTATAAGTGAATATGTGAGTTTTTTTGGTAAATTAATGCTGGGATTTGGTATAGCTTTTGAAATGCCAGTTGTTACATATTTTTTAGCTAAATTAGGATTAGTTACAGATCAAACACTTAAAGATTTTTCTAGATATGCTGTTGTAGTAATTTTTATAATGGCTGCTGTTTTAACGCCTCCTGATTTATTCAGTCAAATAGCAATGGCAACCCCTCTTTTAATTCTTTATGGAGTATCTATTTTAATAGCAAAAATAGTTAATCCTGAAAAAAAAGAAGAAAAAAATTAAAACTTCTTTTTCTTTCATAAAATACTTTTAGTCCTATTGACTAAATATTTTTTATGTGTTAGAATTATAAAAAATATTAAGGAGGGACTAATGGTAATAAAAAAAGAAACAGCAAAAATTATTTTGGAATTACTCAACAGTAATACAAAAACTATTAAAACTGAGGCATTAAATTTAGCAGCAGTAGAAGAATTAAATCTTGCAGGAATTATCAGATTTCCAATGCCAGCAGTAGCTGAATTCACTTATGGTGGAAGTATAATAGCTGATATATTAAATAAAGTAAAAGATAAAATTGAGAATATTGAAGATTGGAAAGATAACTTCAAATGGGTAAGTAGTGAAGTTATTGCAATGATTGATGGGGCAATAAAAAACAAAAATAAAACTACAAATATCTCAAATAATGAACTTGAAAAAAGAGGATTTGCACAAAATGGAGAATTAACACAAGAAGCTATTGATTTATATGAAGCATATAAAATCATCGAACCAGAACTTGCCATTGATGCAGAACTTGCAAACTATATAAGAAAATCACCTATGGGACCAACTGATGCACATTATCTTCCAATTGAAGGCAATAATAAAGACTTACTTGAAGCAATGAGACTTATAGCTTACTCTATTCCAAATGGTGAATATTTCACATTTACTGAACTAGGTCAAGCTGTAAAAGAGACATTAACTTATGGAGGATGGGCAACAGAAGGAAGTGCACTTGATTTATCTATTTTAGAAGATATAGCAA